>PWKZ01000238.1 GCA_003559575.1 Bradymonadales bacterium
GTGCGACGTGACTGGAGCCACGACTCCGCGGGCTGTCTCAGCCCTTCCTGGCCAGGCATCCGGGCCTGCCTCGCGGGAACACGCGGGCGGTCCCGGCGCCTCGCGGCGTCAAGGATCAAGGCGGCGAGATGAGCTCCCCAAAAAGAATCGACCCCGGGTTTTGGCGGATGGCACCAGGTGAAGCCACCCCATTCGTCTCGCTGCGGAACTACCTCAGCGCCCCCCACTCCGACGGCCCGAAGGGCCAGATCGGCGTCACCACCGAGGATCTCGCGACACTCGCGAACATTCGACTGCGCGGGATGCACGTGCGGCTGGTAATCGGCCCGGCGGCGGCCGAGGATTTCCTCGAGACGGGCGGCGCGGGCAACAAGACAGACGCGCTGCCGCACCTGGCGCTCATCAACCTCGCGAGCTTCTTGAGGGCGTACGGAGCGCGGATCACGGTTCACGACAGCTTCGTAAGCGGTGACTTCACCGACGCCGAAAAGGCGATCGTCTCGGACCTTGGGCGAATGCGCAACGCGCTTGGAGGGCACGTCGACCCCGAATTGGACGACATCATCGCGCGCTGGCAAGCGCTGGTGAACGCCGGTGACGCGGATCTGGTCGGCTTTTCGTCATGCAACGAGGCCTATCAGCTCTCCCTGGTGCTGCTCAAGCGACGTCTTCTCGCCGACGGCGTCGAAACGCCCCTGGTGATGGGCGGCTACTTGAATATCGACGAGATGACGCCCTGGCTCGGTGAACTCGACGCAGTCGTCGCCGGCGAGGGCGAGGTGCCTCTGCTGCTGATCTGCAACACGCTGATGGAGCGGCGTGGTGCCGAGAGAGGCGGGCTCGCCTGGATCCCGGGGGTGGTCGCCGAGAACAACGGTCGGTGGCAGAGCAGCTCCCTCGCACAATCGATGAATGTCCGCACCCCCCCAAGCTTGGAGGGATTCGAACTGTCGCGCTACAGCTATCAGACCTACGCCGGCTTCGATGGTGTCACGATCCCCTATCAAATGAGCGTCGGCTGTCCATACAACTGCGCATACTGCAACAACGCCCACAAAAGACGCTACAAGCTGCGCCACCCCACTCTAGTGCTGCGAGATCTCGACCGGCTGCGCGCGGGCTATGGAGTCAGCCGGCTCTTCCTGCTGAACAGCGCTTTCAACTGTGACAAAGCCTATGCCGAGACGATCACGAGGGGGCTCATCGCCGCCGGCAGCCCGTTCAGATGGTGCGACTGCGCGCGTCCCACCCGCATCCGGCCGGAGGCTTTTCAGCGGATGCGCCGCGCCGGTTGCGAGTGGCTCAACTGGGGCTACGACACCCTCTCCAATCGCCTGAGCCGGATCTATGGCCGGCGGGTAATGAGCGAACACTTTGGGCAGGTACTGGCCGACTCGGCCGCCGCCGGTATCCGCAACTCCATCAACGTGGTGGTCGGAATGCCCCACGAGAACGAAGACGACGTGACCGCGCTGCTCGAGTTCTTCGAGCGCCACCACAAAGGGATTCACTGGGTCTTCTACCTGCACTACAACTTCATCGCCCACAGCGACATCGGCAGGTTCCCGGGACGCTACGGGTTGGTGCGGCGACGCGACGGCGCCGGCGTGGATGAAGAGGGCGGCATGACCTGGCCCGAACGCCAACAACGCGGTCGAGAATACATGCGGAGGATCAAGGAGACGCTCGCGGAGCGCTACGGCTACTACTGAGATCGCCGCCTCGAGGCTTTCGAGACGAGCTAGGGTCAGGCCCTGACGGCCCGGCCGCCATCCACTACCATCACCTCGCCGGTCACATAGTCGGCGTCGAGCAAATACTCGAGCGCGCGGACCACATCGGCGGGTGCGCCGGCCCGCTTCAGCGGGACGCGCTCCAAGATCGCGGCGCGTTCCGTTTCATCGGCCCCCTCGGGCCACAGCACCGCACCGGGGCAGATGGCGTTGACCCGAATGGCCGGGGCCAGCTCGCGCGCCAGGCCTTGAGTGAGCGCCAAGAGCCCCGCTTTGGAGACCGAGTGGGCCAGATAGGTCCGCCAAGGGCGATAGGCCGAGAGATCAACCATGTTGACGATGAGGCCGCCGCCCGCGGCGCGCATCCGCGGCACGGCGTGGCGCACCAGGCGGAAAGGAGCATCGAGGTTGACCTCGAGCTGTTCGCGCCACTCGGCGTAGTCGAGATCGTCGAACGAGCGGCGGCGGAACACCGAGGCGCTGTTGACCAGAATGTCGAGGCGCCCGAACCCTTCGTCGAGGCGCGCGAACAGGTCGTCAACCGCCTGATAGGCCCGCAAATCGCCGCCGAAGGCGAGCGCGCGGCCTCCTTGAGCCTCGATCTCGCGCACCAAGTCGCGCGCGGGATCGGCGCCGGTGTTGTAATGCAAGACCACCGCCGCCCCGCGCGAGGCCAAGAAACGGACCATCTCGGCGCCGAGCCGGCGCGCCCCGCCGGTGACGAGCGCCACCTTGCCGTGACACTTCAAGAGGCTAGATCCCGGTCTTCAAAAACTCGCGGTTGAGACGCGCGATGTGGGTCAGCTTGATACCTTTGGGGCACTCGGCCTCGCACGCCCCGATGTTGCCGCAAGCGCCGAAGCCCAAATCGTCCATCTTGGCGATCATCTCGCGCACCCGCCGGCGGGCCTCCGGCCGTCCCTGGGGGAGAAGCGCGAGCTGCGAGACCTTGGCCGCGACAAACAGCATCGCCGAGCCGTTGGGACAGGCCGCCACGCACGCGCCACAGCCAACACACACGGCGGCGTCGAACGCCTCGTCGGCGTGGTGCTTGGCGACGGGGATCGAGTTGGCCTCGGGGGCGGTCCCGGTGTTGGCCGAGACGAACCCGCCGGCCTGCAAGATTTGCTCGAACGAGGAGCGATCAACTATCAGATCGCGTAGCACGGGAAACACCTTGGAGCGCCAGGGCTCGATGGTGATGGTCGCGCCGTCCTCGAACTTGGTCATCCGAAGCTCGCAGGTGGTGGTCTCGCCGGCCGGTCCGTGGGGGCGGCCGTTGATATAGAGCGAGCAACACCCACAAATCCCCTCGCGGCAGTCGTGCTCGAAGGCGACCGGCGCCTCGCCGCGATCAATCAGAGTGGTGTTCAGGTAGTCGAGCATCTCGAGAAAAGACATCTCCGTGGAGACCCCCTCGAGGGGATAAGTCACGAAACCACCCTCGGCCCGAGCGTTTGGTTGGCGCCAGATTTTAAGTTTTATCTTCATCTCTACCTCGAAAGAGCGGGCGCGCGGCGCGTCCGATCACTTGTAGCTTCGCTCTTTGATCTCGACGTTTTCGAACTTGAGCGGCTCTTTGTGGAGCGTGTGCGGGGCCCTCTCACCGCGGTACTCCCAGGCGGCAACATAGGAGTACTCCGAGTCGATCCGCTGCGCTTCGCCCTCGGGGGTCTGGCTCTCCTCGCGGAAATGGGCTCCGCAGGACTCCTTGCGCGCCAAAGCGTCGTGACACATGAGTCGGCCCAGCGCAAAGAAATCACGCACCTTGACCGCTTTCTCGAGCTCCTGGTTGAGTTCGGCCGTATCGCCCGGCACCTTCACATCGCGCCGGAACTCCTCCTCCAGCGCGGTGATGGACTCGAGCGCTCTCGTGATGCCGGACTCGTTGCGCACCATCCCGCAATCGTCCCACAGGATGCGGCCGAGCCGTTTGTGAAACGAGGTCACGGTCTGAGAGCCGTCCACCGCAATGAGCTGTGCGAGCCCGTCGCGGACCTCCTTCTCGGCGGCGGCAAACTCGGGCCGGTCGACCGGCATCCGCGGCTCTCTTATCTTGTCGGCCAGATAGTCGCCAATCGTCACCGGCAGAATAAAATAGCCATCGCCGGCGCACTGCATCAGAGAACCGGCCCCCAGACGGTTGGCGCCGTGGTCCGAGAAGTTGGCCTCACCGATCGCGAACAACCCCGGGATAGTGGTCATGAGGTTGTAATCGACCCAAAGCCCACCCATCGTATAGTGGCCGGCAGGGTAGATTCGCATCGGCTCTTCGTAAGGGTTGATGCCGGTCAGCTTCTCATACATCTCGAACAGGTTGCCGTACTTGGCGGCGATGGCCGCCTTGCCTTGCTTCTCAATCGCCCCACCGAAATCGAGATAGACCGACAGCCCGGTGTCACCCACTCCGTAGCCGGCGTCGCAACGCTCCTTGGCGGCCCGCGAAGCCACATCGCGCGGCACCAGGTTGCCGAAGGCGGGGTAGCGACGCTCGAGATAGTAGTCGCGCTCATCCTCGGGGATGGTGTTGGCGGAGCGCCGATCGCCCTTGGCCTTGGGCACCCAAATCCGGCCGTCATTGCGCAACGACTCCGACATCAGTGTCAGCTTCGCCTGGTAGTCGTTCAGCTGCGGCAGGCTGGTGGGATGGATCTGCACGAAGCTCGGGTTGGCGAACAGAGCACCCTTGCGATGAGCCGCCCAGGCCGCGCTGGCGTTGGATCCGAGCGCAAGGGTCGAGAGGTAGTAGATGGTCCCGTAGCCCCCGGTGGCGAGCACCACCGCGTGGGCCGAATGGCGCTCGATCTCGCCGGTGACCAGGTTGCGCGCGATGATGCCGCGCGCCCGCCCGTCGACGACGACCAAATCCAACATGTCGCGCCGGGAATACATCGTCACCTTGCCGCGCGCCACCTGCCGGATGAGGCCGGAGTAGGCCCCGAGGAGGCATTGCTGGCCGGTCTGTCCCTTGGCGTAGAAAGTGCGTGAGACCTGCACGCCGCCGAACGAGCGGTTGTCCAGGTAGCCGGAGTAGTCCCGGGCAAAAGGGACCCCCGCCGCGACCAGTTGATCGATTGTCTGGTTGCTCACCTCGGCGGCGCGATGGACGTTGGCCTCGCGGGCCCGGTAGTCGCCGCCTTTGATGACGTCGTGAAACAGCCGGTAGACACTGTCGCCGTCGTTCTTGTAGTTCTTGGCGGCGTTGATCCCGCCCTGGGCCGCCACCGAGTGCGCGCGGCGTGGAGTGTCCTGGAAGCAGAACACCTTCACGTTGTAGCCGAGCTCACCGAGGCTGGCGGCCGCCGCCGCCCCGGCCAAACCGGTCCCCACCAGGATGATGTCGAGCTTCGTCCGGTTGGCGGGGTTGACGAGACCTACGTCGTTCTTGTGGTTGGACCACTTGTCGGCCAGCGGACCGGCCGGAATCTTGGCGTCTAGCTTGTTCATGATCGGCTCATCTGCGCTTGGAGGAAGAAGTACACCGGGAGGAGGGCAAACCCCCCGGCGACGACTATTGCGTACACTCTCCCGACAACGAGCCAGCGGCGCTGCCACCGCTCATTGGTGAGCCCCAGGGTGTGGAGCGCCGATTGGACGCCGTGGGCCAGATGGAGCCCCAACACCCCCATTGCGACCACGTAGAGCGCGACGTACCACCAGAGCGCAAAACGCTCGGTGACGAGCGTGTAGGCATCTTTCATCACCACCCCGTCGATCAAAAACGGATCCGGCGAGCCGAACGTCATACGGATGGCGAAACTCGACAGGTGCAGCGCCAGAAAGAGAACCAACAGGCTCCCCAGGAGAAACATGTGACGCGCCTGCCAGGTGCTGCCTCCGGCCGGCGAGACGACCGCATAGCGGGTTGGGCGCGCGGCGAAGTTGATCCAGGCCAGATAGGCCGACAGGGCGATGTGAACGAGCAGCCCCGCTACGAGCAAGGGGCGGATCGCCTGAACGGCCGGGTTCGAGCCCATCCAATGAGCGGCGGAGTTGTAGACCTCGGCGCCCAACAGCATGGTGAGATTGACGACCAGGTGGACGGTCAGGAAGGTGACGAGGAACAGCCCGGAGAGGGCCACCACAAACTTCCTGCCCACCGATGCCCCAAGAAAGGTTTTCATGACTCCAGCTCGAATTGCATTGAGTGGCGTTAATAAAGTACATCTCAGGCACCAGACATTCCGCCCGCCGGCCTGAAAGCGTACATTCCCAATTAACTACCCTCCCAAAGATGAACGGTCAACCCCATAATCGTCGGTCCATCCTGGGATTCGCGCGCAGATTCACGCACATCTGCGGCGTCACCGGCACCGAATTAGTGCTCGACGTAGCGCTGCTACGCCTCCGCCTAATTCGGCTTGTTTCCTTGCACA
>PWKZ01000102.1 GCA_003559575.1 Bradymonadales bacterium
ACCGTCTTAGGCGCTACGAGGCTGGTCGGGCTCGGGCTCGGGCTCGGGCACGATCCGGGCTCACGCTGGGGAGCACCGGCCGCCAGTGCGACCTGCTGCGACAAACTTTCTCTCAACGATCACTTGCTCACGGGCGTCGTCTCCGCCGTGCGCGCGGTTTCGTTCGAACAGTTCATGCGGCGGCACTTAAGAGATCTGCGGCGCTCAGGACTTAGATGCGTAGTGGGGTGCTGGACTACGGGGCCACTAGTTGCTACGCTAAAAGAGGTGTTCTGAGTGCATCCTCGGCGCACTGGTTTTGGAGGTCCAATGGGGCGCGGCCCGATTCGGTTCATCTTTGCGGCAGAGTGGCGGCGAGTCGCCTTGCATTTGATTGCCGGCGCGCTCATGGCGTTGGCGGCGGTGGCGTGCACCGTCAGCGATGGTCCGCACTGGCCTTATGATCCGGATCCTGACGCAACGGTCGGGGCGCCCGACACCCCTCTGCCCGGCGATGTTTACGAGTCACCGGGAGATACGGCGCACACCGACAGGTCAGCGCCGCTCTCGGATGCCGACTCCGGGGCGCCTGACGAGGTGACCCATTCCCCCGAGATGGATACGGTTGAGGGCGAGGTCGACTCTTCAGGCGACACGGGTGAGCCTGGCGACACGGATGAGCCTGGCGACACGGATGAGCCTGGCGACACGGATGAGCCTGGCGACACCGCGACCCCCGATCCTGACACTGGGACTCCGTCCGATTGCGACGATTGCGACGACAATATCCTTTGCACGATCAGCGAGTGCCTCGACGAGGTCTGCACCCACACTCCGATAAGCCCCAATAGCTCCGCGATACTCTATCGGCCGGCGCCGGTTTTCGCGCTGCAAGACGTGAATCCCCACTCCGCCACCAGCGGGCAAACTCTCTCGCTCACCGGCGATCTCAGCGGTAAGGTCGTGTTCTTGATGTTTCACGAGGCCAGCTGCCTGCCATGTCGTGAGATGGGGCAGGGGGCGCGGGCGCTCGTGGCTGACTACGCAGGCGACTCCGAAATCTTCTTTGCCACCATCAACTCTGTTAGTGCCGCGGGGTCTGTGGACGACTACATCAACTTCTATGAGACTCACGACACGGAAGATCGCGAGCTGCCCGATTACGAGGGCCCAAGTACATGGGCGCTACTCCAGGACACTGCGGGAGATCCGACGTGGTCCTCGTATTGCGCTGAGAACTATCGTGTCATCATCCTCGATGGCTGGGGCGTGGTTCAGTACAGCAGGATCGCCAATTTGAAAGACTCACCGTTCCGCGATGAGCTGGTGGTGGCGATCGAGAAAGCCAGGGCCGCACAGCCACCGGGAGACTGATCCTGCCGAGATCTTAGAAGTACACTCAGAAGAAAGGGATACAATGAGAGCGTCCCCAATCCTCCATCAAACCGAGCACCGAGGGTGTCGAGGTAGGTCTAGATGCCAGAGGCTAAAACGAATCAGGCGCAGGCGTAGCAGCGCTACGTCGAGCACTAATTCGGCGCAGATGACGCAGCAGATGCGCCCGAATCGGCAGCCGAATGTCGGTGCAGGTTGGGGATTGGGGGCATTGACCGGAGCTGTTGGTCGAAGCGGTCGCTTGGCGGCGTTTTTCGCGTCAGTGGTGTTACTTTTGGGTGCCTGTAATGGGGTCGGCGGTGCGGATCCCTCGCGCCCGCAGGATCATTTGGATCAGGAGCTTGATGAGCGCGCGAGTTCGGAGTGGTCACCGCCCATTCCCGCGGCGTCATCGGAGTTGGTCGCGGCCGTCTCTCGCGCCCTCCACGTGCGCGAGAGACTCGCCGGCTCCAACAGCGGGATGCTCGACCGTGAAGCGCGATCTCACGGGGTGTTCGCGCGGGTGTTGCGCTCCGCCTATGAGGCCAACGAGGGGAGCGCGTACTTTCATCACGAAGGCGAGCCCGGCGAGCAGATCGAGCCGCTACTCGAGGTGTTCAGACGCATACCGGCCGAGGGGTTGGATCCCGAGCCGTACGCGGTGGCGACCATTGAAGCGCTCATCGAGCGCCAAGGCGAACTACTGGACGCTCGCGCGTCCGCTCTAGACTGTCAAGGCCTGGAGAAAACACAAGAATTCCTCTGCCGAACGGCGCTCGAGGCCGACAAGTCGCTCTCGCTCGATGAGGCCGCCCGGTTGCTGCGCCGGCAAGGTCAGAGCGACCTCGAGCCCGGCCTTGTGTTTTTCTTGGACGAGCACACGGCACATCTCTCGCGAGTGGCCCGGGAGTTGGCCGAGGTGCAAGCGCAGTTGGACACCCTGCTCCTGCGCGGGTTCCTCCAGTTCGTCCTCGACTACAAGCTGGTCAAACGCGCGCACCCCGATTTGGTGACCGAAAACCCTGAAGAGGCGCCGGTGCGCAATCGCTCGAGACTGTTGGCTGAGCTGCACGAGGCGCAAGGTGACTTTGCCGCGCATTTACTGTCGCTGCGACCGGCGCATCCTCTCTATGAGCGCACAATCAAGGCGCTGGCTTACTATCGCGAGTTGGAAGCGACCGACGCCATCAAGCCGCTCACCGGCCAACGGCTCGAGCAGGGGCAAAAATCGCCGGCGGTCCGTAAGCTCAAGGAGCGGTTGGCGATTGAAAACTTCTATCGCGGGACCATCGACGACTATTTCTGCCAGGAGCTGCGCGAGGCCGTCGAGTATTATCAGAAGGTTCGTCTCCTGTTGGTCGACGGTATCCCCGGCCGCCAGGTATACAATTCGCTCAATATTCCGATTGATCACCGCGTGCGCGTCCTCGAACTCTCCTTGCAGCGTTGGCGGGAGAGTGAGATCCCACCAGATCTCGATCTATACGCTCGCATCAACATCCCGCAGTTCGAGGTCGAGTTTTGGTCCGGCGATGAGCTGATTCGGACCCACATCGTCATCGTCGGCAACAACAATCACACCCGCGCCATCAGCCGCGGGGTGGAAGGACGCCTGAACCACACCCGCATTTTCAGTTCGCATATGAACACCATTGTCCTCAACCCCACCTGGGCTGTCCCGATGCGCATCAAGAAATACGACTTGGATCGGCATCTCGAGGACAATCCCAATTATTACGAAGACCACGGGTTTGAGCTGGTCGAGTTGCCGAGCGGGCGCTCCTTTCTGCGGCAAGGACCGGGAGATGACAACGCGCTCGGGCGGGTCAAGTTCATGTTCCCCAACGACTATGCGATCTTTATGCACGATACTCCCCACCAGCACCTATTTCGCCACACCCATCGGGCTTTCTCATACGGTTGTGTGCGGACCCACGATCCCATCAACCTGGCCAAGTGGCTCCTCGAGCGCCAAAACGGCATGAGCGAGGCGCAGGTGGTGGCAATCTTGAGGCGTGAGCGCGAGCGCGCGATTACACTAAGGGAGCCGATCCCGGTCTTCATCGAATACAACACGGTGACGGTCGATGAAGAAGGGCGAGTAGGCTTTTTGGACGATATCTACCGCTATGATCGAGCCTACTTTGCAGGTGAGTTGCCTTTCGAGCGTGCCGAGCCAATCAGCCCCGGGCGGCTTGCCAGGCTTCGGGAGGAGGAGGAGAACTGGCGCGCCGACCTGGAGGCGCGGCTCTCCGATCCCCAGGCCGGTGAGGATGATCTGGTGATCGAGAAAGAGGAGCTGGATCGAATCCTGGAAGAGGCGTTGGGGGACAAGGTCGAGATCAAAACAGAGACGCCGCCCGACGGCGATTCCCCCGAGAGTGAGACCGACGAAGAGTAACGAGAGACGCCGGCGGTAGCGGGCCGCCCATCGAGATGATTATCGCGCCCGCCGGAACTATTCGATCTGGCCGGGTTGCTCGACCACGCCCGCGGGGCGGGGCCGCGCGGCGGCCATCAAGACCCGCGCAAATCGTCGCAGCCCATGCAGATCGTGAATGTCCTCCGGAAAATGGGGGACCAGCAAGATGTGCTCGTCACCCACCTCGGCGCGGAGTAAATCGAGGTTGGCGCGGTCGCGTTCGACGAGGGCGTGCATATCGCGTCGGCGTGCGACGACTCGCGCGGCGATTTGGCGCGCCCGCTCCTCGGTTACTTGGCTCGTGCTCTGAGACAGCGCGTGGGCGAAGTGTTGCTCCAGGCGCTGGTCGGTCAAGGAGGTAGCGTTACGCGCTCCCTCTCCGTCATCCTCCGGCAGGTAGGGCAAGTGAACCCGGTTGACCACGAACGCGCCGAACGGCATCCCGTTTTGCTCAAGGGTGGTGCGCAGGAAGAGGGCCTCCTCCAGCGCGCTCCGTTCAGGGGCCGTGACTATCAGGAATGCCAACTCGTCGCTCCGCAGAAAGCTCTCGACACTGCGTGACCGTTCGGCGAAACCGTCATACATGCTGGAGAAGCTGTCGAGAAAGGCGAGGATCTGGAGGAAGACCTCGGCGCCCAGAAAACGCCCCACTCGCTTGACCAAAAAGCGGTTCATGCGACCGCCGACGCGGCCCGTGCGGCCGACGGCTCCCATCGAGCTTACGAACGCTCGAACGTTTCTGTTGTCCATGGCGCCAAGCAGACGGGCGGGAGCCCGCAGGAAGTCCAAGGCGTGGCTCGACGGTGGGGTGTCGAGCACCACGAAGTCGTATCCGTTCTCATGGTCCTCACGGATCTCGTGGAGCCTCTCCATCGCCATGTAATCCTCGGAGCCCGCGAGCGTCGAAGAGGCCTGGCGATAGTAGGGGTTCTTCAGGATCCGGTCACGCACCTCGGGGCTTGGCGCATAGCGGGCGATGATACGGTCGAAGGTGGATTTGGTATCGAGCATCGCCGCATCGAGTGCCCCCTGAGCATTGCGTCCCTGACCTCGCATTGGCGCAAGGTCGATCCGGCGTTGCTCTTCGCTGAAGGACTCGAGCCCCAGTGAGTTGGCCAGCCGCCGAGCCGGATCGACTGTCAGGACGAGCGATCGCGCTCCTTCCAAGGCGGCGTGGAGCGCCAACGCTGCGGAGACAGTGGTCTTGCCGACGCCACCGCTGCCGATCGTGATGACGGTTCGTTTCAGGATCTCGGGGAGCCGCACGTCGGGCCTGCCTCGCGCTCGGCGCATGTGAGAGTCGTGTCTTCGGAAACCGTCGCGGCGAGGTGTCGCTCGCGTGAAAAGCCGACCAGATAACCGGCGAGGCCCGCTGTGATATAGGTGGCCAACCCAAGCACGAGGGTCACCGCGGGTGCCACGCCCCGCGCGATCAATAGCGCCGGGATCAAGGCCGCGAGGCTCAGCAACACCCGCTGCCGGGTGAACCGGAGGCGCTTGAAGGTGCGATAGGGGACCTTGGAGACCATTAGCCAGGAGAGCAGCGGCACGAGCAGCAGCAATAGCAGGCGGCGTTTGTAGAGCAGCACATCGGTTTGGTGGTGGGCCAACACGAGCCCCGCCAGCAGACAGGCAGCCACGGGGATTGGCAGCCCTGTGAAGACCGGGGACGGGGCGCCTTTGAGCCTACTCTCGCGCATGACCGACACATTGAAACGCGCCAGGCGGAAGGCTCCGGCGGCCAAGAACGCGAAGCAGATCAGGAGGCCCAGGTCGAACGAGCCGAGGAGCGTGCCTTTCAATCCCCAGGCGTAGACCAACATGGCGGGCGCGAGCCCGAAAGAGATCAGGTCGGCCAAGGAGTCGAGCTGCACCCCGATGTCGCTCTCGGTCCGAGTCAGCCGCGCCACTCTCCCATCGACGAGATCGAAGAAGGCGGCAAACAAGATCGCGATGGCCGCGAGGTAATAGTGTAGCGGCTCGTGGCCGCCGAGGCTCCAGCGGATGGCGAGTAGCCCGCAGAACATGCTCGAGAACGTGAACAGCGTGGGCAGGAGATACAGCATTTTACGTCGTCGCCGCACGGCACCTCCGGCTTCTCTTCCCCCGGAGTTCAACGCGTTCAAAAGAGAGCAAGAGAAACCTCGACCGCCCAAGGATAGCAGTTTGTGCCGCCCCAGGCAATGCCTCAATCCTCCACCCGTTTCCGGGATTCGGGAAGCGATTCGGGCACAATTGCGGCGTCACCTGCGCCGAATTAGTGCTCGACGTAGCTCTGCTACGCCTCCGCCTAATTCGGCTTGTTTCCTTGCA
>PWKZ01000140.1 GCA_003559575.1 Bradymonadales bacterium
CCCGTGCCCGTGCCCGAGCCCGAGGTCGAGCCCGATCCCGAGCCCGAGCCCGAGCCCGAGCCCGATCCCGAGCCCGAGCCCGAGCCCGAGCCCGAGCCCGAGCCCGAGCCAGAGCCCGAGCCCGAGCCCGAAACAGTCGAGGAAAAGCCCAAACCACGCCGCAGGAAAGCGGCCGCCAAAAAAGCCGCCGATCCCAAGCCGGATTCACCCGACGAAAAGAAACCCAAACCTCGTCGACGCAAAGGGCGAAGAGCCCGCAAATAATCTCCACAGGTGTACCCACCCGCATGGCTCATCCACCCGCAGAGACCACTATGCTCGCCGGAGACAGCCCCATCGGGCCCGGAGATGTTGCGACGCTACTGGCCGATTTTTCCGCCGGGGCACGTCCGCCTGATCGCTTCGCGGTGGGCGCCGAGTTCGAGACGATGGGCTTGCACAGCGACTCGCTCAGTCGAATCGGCTACGGTGAAGTGGGCGGCGTGCGCGACATCTTATCCGCTGTGGCTTCCCGTTTCGGGTGGCGAGGGATCTTTGAAGGCGAAAACCTGATCGCACTCTCTCGAGACGAGGCGACGATCACCATCGAGCCCGGCGGCCAAATGGAGTTTTCGGGCCCACCGCACTCGAGAGTCGACGCCATCCGGCAAGAGATCTGCTCCTACCGCCGCGAGCTTGAGGAGGTGGGCGAAACATATGGTGTCCAATGGCTATGGATGGGACTCGACCCACTCAACTCACTTGACCAGATCGATCTCATGCCCAAAGACCGCTATCGGCTAATGGATCGTTATTTGCCGACCCGCGGTCGCCTTGCACGCCGGATGATGCGCCAAACCTGTTCGGTTCAGTGCGGTCTCGATTACAGAAGCGAGCAGGACGCCGCCGAGAAGATCAAGATCGCGTGCGCGCTCAACCCCATCATCACCGCGATGGCGGCCAATTCACCGTTTGTCGACGGCCGCCCGACCGGCTATCGCAGTTTCCGAACGCTTATCTGGCGCGAGGTCGATCCGGATCGCTGCGGCATCCCGCCTTTTTTTATCGACGGCAGCTTCTCTTTCGAGCGCTATTTCAACTACCTCATCGACACGCCGATGTTTTTCGTGCTGCGCGGCCAGGACCAACACGACTTGACCGGGGTCTCTTTCAGGCGCTACCTCTCACGGGGCGCCAAGGGGCTCGATGCCACTTATGACGATTGGCTGCTCCATACCTCGACGGTCTTCCCCGAGCTGAGGCTCAAGAAGCACCTGGAGCTTCGCTGCATGGACGCGATGCCACCGGGGATGCAATGCTCTCTCCCTGCTCTGTGGCGCGGCCTTCTGTACGATGACGGCGCTCGCGAGGCGGTGAGGCAGCTTCTCGGGGAGAGCGACATCGACTCGCTCTACCGCTCGCAGGAGTCGGCCGCCCGCCTGGCTCTCAAGGCACCATTTCGCGGCGCCACTATCCGTGACTACGCGCTCGAGACTATTTCGATTGCCAGTGAGGGCCTGCGACGACTCGCTCGAGAGAGAGACGAGCCGAGTGACGAGTCCTGTCTCGATCCGCTCACCGAGATGGTCACCGACGGCAGGAGCCCCGCCGACCACCTGATCGAACGCTACGAAGGCGAGGGCGGCGGCCGCGCCGGCATCAGGGCGGCGATACAACACAGCACTTCTATGCTATTCTGAGCCGTCGCCATCGGCGTCGTCCAGCGGGAGCGAGATCCTTGGAGGCTCTCAAGGAGGAGGATGCGAGTTGCGTTCTTCGCATGAGACGCGAGAACCCGAAGAGGCCACCGCCACCCTCCCCTTCGCGCTCGAGCTTAGCGGGCGTGGCGGCAAGCTCAGTCTTCAACAGATCACAAGCTCGCCCCTGGTCGAGGTGCGCCGACTCACCATCAACCTCCCCCATCTCGCTCATCCGGTGGATCTGAGCCACGGCGCGGGCGCGTTTTGCCACCACCGCGGGCGCCTCGGCCGGTTCGACTTGGCGCTCGACGGCGCCACCCTCCAGACGGAGCTTCGCGCGCGCCTCGCCGCCTCCCCGAGCCCCTCAGTGGCGCTGCACGAGATCCGTCTCGAGGTCGCCGAGGCCGAGCTGATTTTGGCGGCGCGAGTCACCTCCGGCGAGCACCAGGCCCGCTGTGTGTGGCGCGCGCGAATCATACCGGCCGGTGACGCCGGCGCCGACGCCCTCCTAGTCAGCATCTTCGAGATCCGTGTGATCGGGTGGTTGCCACTGCCCGGGCTAGCTCTCTGCCCGCTCCTTTTTGAGGCCCTGCCACCTCAATGCGTGCGCCGCCAAGGGATCAGTCACGCCGTTCTGGGGCTCATCAGACCACTGCTCAAACAGATCCTCGTCACCCGAGGTTGGAAAGTGCCGGCCCACGGGGCGGCGGTCGCGACACACGCGTTCACTGAGAGTGACACACTTCGAGTCTGCTTTGACGGGTCCGATGCAGCGACTCCCGAGGTGATCGCCTCCGGGGATCTGCCCGACGCGCGCACCCGGCGCCTCCACGAAGATTTCGTGCGCGACCTCGAACTCAAACGCCATCATGCGCGCCTCGATCAACTGATCGCCGAGGGCGCACACCTCGAGGCCGTTCGCGAGTGTCAGAGACGATTGAGGAGCGGCGAGGCGCGCGACTTCCTCGAGCGGCGCCTCCTCGAGCTTCTCCGCTGCCGCGAGGTCAACTTCGAATCTGCCCGCGCGCTGGTCGAGCGAAGGCTCGCGAGCGCACCCAACGACACGAGCGCGCTGTTGGCCGCGGCGGCGATGGCCGAACACGACGGAGACAAGACAGAGGCCGTCAAGCTACTCGACCAACTGGCGCACCAGCTCGATCCCGCGCGAAACGGCCTCACACTCGAGCAGTGCCGGCTGCACCAGGCCACGTTGCTCACGCAAGAGAACCCCGCTGCGGCCGAGAGAGTGCTGGGCGCGCTCTTGAGAGACCTCCCTGACAGCGGCCCCGGGCTCGCGGCGCTCGCCCGCCTGATGCACTCCCGCGGAGCGCACGACGAGGCAAGCCAACTGCGCGCGCGTCTCTTGGCCGCCGAAGTGGACGAGGCGGTGCGCGTCGAGGCCGCCCTGGCGGTGGCCGACTACCATTTGTCGGGCGGCCGGCCGGACAAAGCACGACCGTTTTTGGACTACCTCCATTCGGCGCGCCGGGCTTCTCCCAAGGCCGACCTCGACGAAGCTGCGAGTGACCACCTCGCAGCCCGCCTCATTGAGCTTGAAGAGGCCTGCGGCAACCCCAAGATCGCCGTGGCGGTGGCGCGCGAGCACCTCGAGCGAGCGGCCTCCCCCGAGACCATTCGATCAACCGCGCTGGTGCTCGCCACCCTGCTCGAGACCAGACTCGATAGCCCCGCTGAGGCCGCCCTGGTGGTAGAGCGCGCCATCGCGGCGGTCGGCCGGTCGACCGCCCTGCTCCACCGCAGCGCCGAGCTGTGGCGCGTCGCGGGGCGGCACGACTTGGCGCTCACCGCGGGTCGCGCCGCGCTCGCGGCGCTCGAGGACGATGCGACCGACGAGCCCCGACTGCGCGCCGCCGTCCACACCGAGATCGGTCTGGCGTTGTTCAGTGTAAAGGAAGACTTCGGCGCCGCCCGGCTCCACTTCGAACGCGCGCTCGACTCCGCTCCGAGTCACCAGCCGGCGCTCGAAGGGCTCGAGTCCGTCACTCGGGCGCCGGACGATTGGGACGCGCTGGTGGCGCGACTCCACCGCGCCCTCGAACACACGGATGACCCCCAGACGGGAGCGTTACTGGCGCTTCGCCTGGCGCTCATCTACTCGCGCACCTTCGGCTTCGCCGATGACGCTCTGCCGCTGCTCGAGCGCGCCCTGAACGGCCGCCCCGGCGACTCCTTCGCGCTACGCCACCTGGTGGAGTTGACCCGTCAGGTGGGTGACTGGCGGCGCCATCGCGACGCCCTCGAGACGCTGCTCGCCGGCTGCCGGGAGCGCGACGAGCGGGCACGTGTGCTGGCCGAGTTGGCCGAGGTCGAAGCCGAGCGGCTGGCCAACCCCGAGCGCGCCCGCGAGCACCTCGAAGAGCTTCTCTGCGAGCGCCCCCGCGACCGAAGGGCGCTCTCGCGCCTCGCCTTGTTGCTCGGTCGGCTCGGCGATAGCCGCGCGCTGGTTCCCGTCCTGCGTCGTCAGGCGGCGCTCGCCGAGAGCGCCCGACGGCGCCAAGAGATACTGATGGACCTGGCTGAGCTGCAGCTTGATGCGCTCAATCAGGTGGACGAGGCCGAGGCGACACTCGACGGTGAGCAGTGGGGCCAATCAAGGCGACTCGACTGGTTGCGCGGGCGGTTGAGGGCGCTCTCTAAACCGGCCCCCGCTCGCGCGCAAGCGATCCCCGAGGGGCACCCCGCCCGACCACCCGCGGCCGAATCGGGTGGAGGCGGCACAAAGGCCTGGCACCAGGCGCTCAAACTCGCGGACGAGGGAGATCACAAGGAGGCGCTTGACCTCCTGCATGAATTGGTGGAGCGCGAGCCGGATCACCGCCCCACCTGGGAGCTTCTCGGAGCCATCTATCACATCACGGGCGACAGCCACGGAAGCGCCGCAGTGGCCGCGGCGCTCAGCGAACTGGACGCGCGGGTGCGCCCCCCGGACCCACAACCACTTTCCACAAGCGCCCCTCGCGCCGCGGGGGAGCCGGCTCTGAGCCCCGGCGAGGCCACCTCGGCGACGGTCGAGCACAAGCTCGCCTCAGCAAAGGCGGCGCTCGACGCCGGAGACGCGCCCGAAGCCCGCCGGCTGGCGGAAGAGGCGCTCGCGCTCGATCCCGACTGTGTGGTGGCGCTCGACCTCTTGATCCCGTTGTTACGCCAAACGGGTGATGAACGACAGGCAGCCACGCTCCTCGGCCGGCGCGCTGAGCTGACCTGGGATGCGCGTGAGGCGCCCATAATCGCACTCCGGGCGGCCCAAGCGCTGGAGTCGGTCGGCCGGAGAGAGCTCGCCGGACGGTTTTATCGACGATATTTGCGTTGGACCCCGCTCGATGACGAGGTCTTCGAGCGGCTGGCCTGTGAGCTGCGAGAGAGAGGTGAGCGCGCCGAGCTGGCGGACCTCCTCGACGAGCGGATTGAGGCGCTGCGCCGGCTGCGCACCGACGGGGGCGATGAATCCGTCGGGGTGACGCTCTCGCTGATGCTCACCGAGCGGGCCGCAATTCTTCAAGACAGCCAGGGCGAACCGGAGCGCGCGATCAAGCTCTTGGAGCAGGCGCGCCGCGACTGGCCTCAAAATGGCGAGGCGCTCGAACGCCTGGCCGAGCTGCTCGAGCAGACCGAACGCTGGGGCGAGTTGGCCGCGGTCTTGGAGGCGCTCCTCGGCACCACCGAGGACCGGGCCCTGCGTGCAAAACGGCTGGGCCGCCTCGTCGCCCTCTACCGTGAGACCTTGCAAGATCCGGTGGCCGCGCGCGAGACACTGCGCGTCGCCCTGCGAGAGCTGCCCTCCGCGGAGGCCCGCGCTCTACGCCGCGCCCTGGAAGGCGAGTAACACCGCTCTTTTCTCTTGACAGGCACATTCCGAACCCCATAGTAGCAACTGCCGGGCAGGGCGACGCGCGAGCCCCTCTATTTTGGAATAGACAATTAAACCAGCCGGATTGGGGGCCGGCCCGGCGGTCTTTCAAACAAAAAAAATACACGTCGAGCGAGAGGACTCGTAATGAAAGACGTCTCGAAGTACGGGCACAAGCACAAATGCTGGCAATGCGAATGCAAGTTCTACGATCTCAACCGCCCCAAGGCGATCTGCCCCAAGTGCGGCGCCGATCAAGCAGACGCACGCAAGGGGGCGGCGGCGCGTCCGGCCGAAGTCTCGGAGGCTGTCGCCCCGGAAGTGGACGTTGACGCTGCTGACGCTGCTGACGCTGCTGAAGACGTCGACACCGATGACGCCGCCGAAGCGTTTGACGACGATGATTTCCCCGCGCTGGACGACACCGACGATCCGGCCGATGATCTCGACGACGACTAATAGTCCCTCAAGTCAGCGCCGTCAGACGAGGCGCTTTCAGGATATCATCCGCCCGATTTGTTCTTCCCAG
>PWKZ01000118.1 GCA_003559575.1 Bradymonadales bacterium
GCCGTAACCGCCAGCAACTCCGACACTTTGGGTGGTTCGGGGGCGAGAATCCGGTGTGCCAGGAGGAATCCGGGCAAAAAGAACAGACCAGCCAGCGCGGCGGTGAGATAGAGAGTGTTCAGGACGACGTCCATCTAACAGCCCGCACCTCGATCATCGGCGTGCTTTAGCGCTCCCGGTCGCGGAACTTGATCGTGCAGCCGAGGCTGTGGATCCTCGCCGGTTGCAGCCGCTCACCGGCGACGACGGCCGCGAGCGCGTTGAGCAGGTACTGCTTGGTCATCTGCTCGGGGTTGCGCCCGTTGTCATCGACCGCCCGGGGGTCATACCCAAGCTAGTATGCGTTAGCTGGCAGCAATGGCGCAAAGATTTTCTGAACCATCCGCGCTGCGGCACTTTTCGCCAGGCTTCGCTTTATCCCGGTCAAAGACCTGTCACAAAGCCGGCGGGCGTACCGGGACTGCCTTCGTCTTCGACAGTCGGCATCTTGCCGGCGGGATAAGCTCCTGCCCATCCTAGCGGCTGTAAGCGAGATGTTCGGTTCGAGGTGTTCGGTTCCGGCGTTATGAGGCTTCGGGGGTAGAAAGTACCGCGGCGTGCAGTACCGCGGCGTGCCACTCATACCGTCAGATAGCCGATAACTTTGGTGTGTCACCGGACCTAGGGGGGGACTTGATATTTGACGGCAGAGAGGTCGCCGTCGTACCACTTGTAAGTGGTCGCGTCATTCGTGGCGCGAGAGCTACCGGGCGGACATTGGGAGGGGGGCGCGCATGTCGTGGACCGAGGGCGCCCCAAACGTGCGCTCCCCTGATTCCTCACCAATCCGAACGAGAAGAGGTCGTCTCGGCGGAGATGACGCCCGGGCATGACTCGGCAGCCCGATGCCGGTGCAGAACACGACTCCCGCACGAGGATCGAACCACCAAAGCCGTGGCGCGATCTAGTCCGATCGATCTCGAGAGAAGCGCGCCAGTGCGCGGGGAAGGCACCATGGACGACAGACAACGCAACAGCCGGCCGGCCGGAGGGCGCGCGCGCCGCGGTCTGTATGACCCGATTAACGAGCACGACGGCTGCGGGGTCGGGTTCCTCGCCAATATCAGTGGCGCGCAAACTCACTCCGTCGTCGAGCGGGGGTGCGAGGTGCTGCAGAGCCTGCTGCACCGGGGCGCCATCGGCGGCGACAACGCGACCAGCGACGGCGCCGGCATCCTGGTTCAACTCCCGGACACCTTCTTTCGCGGGCGCGATCTCGGGTTTGTGCTGCCCGCGCCCGGGCGCTATGCGGTAGGCTCACTCTTCCTGCCTCGTGACCCTGAAGGACACGCCAAGTGCGTCGAGTTAATCGAGCGGACGATCGCCGACGAGGGCCTGGCGGTGCTCGGCTGGCGCGAGGTGCCCGTCGACACCGGCGTCATTCGCGGCAAGGCGCTCGCGGAGATGCCGGTGATGAAGCATTTGTTCGTCTCGGGCAGCTCCTCCGGCGCCGAGCTCGAACGCCGGCTCTACATCGTCCGGCGGCGGATCGAAAACGGCTGCCGGGCCACATCGGGGTGTGAGTCGCTCTATGTGTGCAGCCTCTCCTCGCGGACGATAGTCTACAAGGGGTTGCTGATGGGCTCCCAGGTACCCCGGTTCTATCCCGACCTCCGTGATGAGAGCTTCATGAGCGCCCTGGCGCTCATCCACCAGCGCTACAGTACCAACACCTTCCCGTCCTGGGAGCTCGCTCAGCCGTTTCGCCACCTGGCTCACAATGGCGAGATCAACACCTTGCGCGGCAACCTGAGTCACATGCGCTCCCGCGAACGCCACCTGGCGCACCCTCTCTTCGGCGACGAGATTGAGAAGATCCTGCCGGTCATCGTCGAAGGCGGCAGTGACTCGGCCTGCCTCGACAACGCTCTCGAGCTGCTGCTCAACGGCGGACGCGATCCGGCGCACGCCATGCTGATGTTGATCTCCGAGGCATGGGGTCCAAAATACTTCATGGGGCCCGACCTGCGCGGCTTTTTCGAGTATCACGCCGGCATGATGGAGCCCTGGGACGGCCCCGCCGCGGTCGCCTTCAGCGACGGCGTCCGGATCGGCGCGATGCTGGACCGCAACGGCCTGCGGCCGGCCCGCTACACGATAACCAAGGAGGGCTTCATCGTCCTCGCCTCGGAGACCGGTGTGCTGGATTTCCCCCCCTCCGAGGTGGTCGAGCGTGGCGCTCTTCGCCCCGGCGGGATGATTCTGGTCGACACTGCCCAGCAGCGGGTTCTGCGCGACGCCGAGATCAAGAGCCGCTGTGCCCGCAAACAGCCCTATCGCCGCTGGGTCGAGGAGAATCGGATCGACCTGCGTAACTTCTACGGCGCCCCTCAAGGGGTCATGCCCGACTACGAGCAACTTCGCCGGCAGCAGAGACTGTTCGGCTACAGCCGTGAAGACATCGAGGTCATCCTGGCGTTCATGGCGGCCAATGGCAAAGAGCCGGTGGGCTCGATGGGAAACGACTCCCCCCTGGCGATCTTCTCCGACGAGCCGCTCCTGCTCTTTGCATACTTCAAGCAGATGTTCGCTCAGATAACCAACCCCGCCATCGATCCGATCCGCGAGGAGCTGGTCATGTCCCTCATGACCTTCATTGGTAACGAGCCGAACATCCTCGCCGAGGTCCCCCGCAACGCCCGCCTGATCAAGCTACGCCACCCTATTCTGTCGAACGAGGACGCGCGCCGGCTAAGAGATCAGGGAGTCAGGGGCTTTGGCGCCCGCGACATCGGTATCGGTTTCTCCGCCGGCGGTGACGGCGCCGCCCTGGAGCGGGCGTTGGAGCGCGTTTGCAGCGAGGTGGAAGCGGCGCTCAACGACGGTTGTCGTCTGCTTTTCCTGACCGACCGCGACTTGCCCGCGGATCAAGTCCCGATACCGTCTCTGCTGGCCACCGCCGCCGTCAACACCCACCTCAAGAGGTGCGGTGTCCGCACGGGCGCCGGAGTGATTGTCGAGTCCGGCGAGCCCCGCGAGGTCATGCATGTGGCGCTGCTGTTGGGGTTCGGGGCCACCGCCGTCAACCCGTATCTCGCCTTCGAGACGATCGCCGCCCTGGCTCTCGGCGACCGGCTGCCCAAACCGGTCGAGACCGCCAGAGCGCTGGAGGGCTATATCCGGGCGCTCTGTGCCGGCATCCTGAAGATCATGTCAAAGATGGGCATCTCGACCCTGAGGAGCTATCGGGGCGCACAGATTTTCGAGGCCATCGGTATCAGCCGGGAGGTCATCGACCGGTTTTTCGCCGGCACGTCCTCAGTGGTCGGCGGTCTCGGACTGCAGGAGATCGCCGCCGAGGTCAACCAGCGTCGCGGGAAAACCCCTGGCGCCGGCAAGGCACCCGACGGGCTGCTGCCCGCCGGCGGCATCTACCGTTGGCGTCGCGACGGCGAGAGGCACCTCTGGACGCCCGAGTCGGTGGCCAAGCTGCAACACGCCACTCGGTTCGACGACAAGGCGAGCTATCGCGAGTTCGCCGCCCTGATAAACGATCAGAGCGACAAGACAACGACTCTCCGAGGACGGATGAGGATCAAGCCCGGTAATCCGATCCCGCTCGACGAGGTCGAGCCGGCCGAGCGGATAATGGCGCGCTTCGTCACGGGCGCCATGTCGTTCGGCTCGCTCAGCGCCGAAGCCCACGAGTCCTTGGCGATCGCCATGAACCGCATCGGCGCCAAGAGCAACAGCGGCGAAGGCGGCGAGGATCCCGCCCGGTATACTCCGCTCCCCAACGGGGACAACCGATGCAGCGCTATCAAACAAGTCGCGAGCGGCCGTTTCGGGGTGACCACCGAGTACCTGGTCAACTGCCGGGAGCTGCAGATCAAGATCGCGCAAGGGGCCAAACCGGGCGAGGGGGGCCATCTCCCGGGACACAAGGTCAACCGGGAGATCGCCCGTGTTCGCCACTCGACCCCGGGGGTGTCCCTGATCTCTCCGCCACCTCACCACGACATCTACTCGATCGAGGATATCGCCCAGTTGATCTTCGATTTGAAAAACGTCAACTCGGCGGCTCGCGTATCCGTGAAGCTGGTCGCCGAGTCCGGGGTGGGCACCATCGCCGCCGGCGTGGCCAAGGCCAAAGCCGATATGGTGTTGATAAGCGGTCATGACGGCGGGACCGGCGCCGCGCCCCTGTCCTCCATCCAGCACACCGGCATACCTTGGGAGATCGGGTTGGCCGAGACTCAGCAGACCCTCGTCTTGAATCAACTACGCGACCGGATCCGGGTCCAAACCGACGGCCAGCTCAAGACAGGGCGGGATGTGGTCATCGCCGCTCTGCTCGGCGCCGAGGAGTATGGGTTCGCCACCGCCGCGCTGGTCGCCCTCGGCTGCGTCATGATGCGCTGCTGTCACCAGAACACCTGCCCGGTGGGAGTCGCGACCCAGAACCCCGAGCTGCGCAAACGCTTCAAGGGGAGCCCCGACCACGTGGTCAACTACATGCGATTCGTCGCCGAGGAGGTGCGCGAGCGGATGGCCGCTCTCGGGTTCCAAACCGTTGACGAGATGGTGGGCCGAGTCGACATGCTCGACATGCGCGCCGCCATCGAGCTCTCCAAAGCGAGGGGGCTCGATTACAGCGCTCTCCTGAATGCCGACCTGCCCGCCGGCACGGCGCGGCGCTGCCGGGAAAAACAACACCACGAGATCGACGACCTCCTCGATCACGAGCTCATCCGGGAGGCGCACCCGGCCCTCGCGGGAGGCGCCAAAGTCTCGCTTGAAAAGCCGATTGACAACACCAACCGCAGCGTCGGAGCGATGCTCGCCGGGGAGCTGACCAGACGGCACGGTGGGCGAGGGCTGCCGCCCGACACCATCGAGGTGCGCTTTCACGGCGCCGCCGGACAGAGCTTCGGGGCGTTCGCGACCAGCGGGATGACCTTCCGTCTCGAGGGGGAGGCCAACGACTACGTCGCCAAGGGGCTGTCGGGGGGCAAGCTCATCCTCACGCCGGAGGAGGGGGTGACGTTCGCGCCGGCAGAGAACAGGATCGCGGGCAACGTCGTGCTCTACGGCGCGACAGGCGGCGAGATCTACCTGCATGGGCGTGCCGGCGAGCGGTTCGCCATTCGCAACAGCGGCGCCCTGGCGGTGGTCGAGGGCGTCGGCGATCACGGTTGCGAATACATGACCGGCGGGCGGGTCGTCGTCCTCGGCTCCACCGGGGTCAACTTCGCCGCCGGGATGAGCGGCGGGATCGCCTATGTCTATAACGAAGACGGGGCGTTCGACAACCGGTGCAACCTGGAGATGGTCGACCTGGAGATGGTGGTGCAACCCGAGGACATCGACGATCTCCACACACTGCTCGATAGGCACCACAGATACACGGGCAGCCCCAAGGCGCGGCGGATACTAGACGACTGGGAGGACGCGCTCGGCATGTTCGTCAAGGTCTTCCCGATGGAATACCGCCGTGTGCTGGGGCGAATGAGCGCCGAAGACGAGGCGACCGAGCGTGATGAGGTGACAGATGGGTAAGGTGGGCGGTTTCATGGAGTTCGGCCGCAAGGAGCCCGGCTATCGTCCGGTCGCCGAACGGCTGAAGGATTTCAAGGCGGTCGAAACGACCCTGGACGCGCGCGAGTTGAATCGCCAGGCGGCGCGCTGCATGAATTGCGGCGTCCCCTTTTGCCACGGCGCCGGCTGCCCGCTTGGCAACCTGATCCCGGAGTGGAACGAAGCAGTCTATCGCCGCGACTGGGAGTACGCCCTCGAGCTCCTGTGCTCAACCAGCTCTTTCCCGGAGTTCACCGCGCGCATCTGTCCGGCACCGTGCGAGGCCGCGTGTGTCTGCGAGTTCAGCGACGAACAGCCGGTCTCGATCCGGCAGATCGAGCTGGCCATCATCGAGTACGGGTTCGACAACGGGCTCGTCAAACCGCGCCCGCCCGAGTCACGCACGGGAAGGAAGGCGGCGGTGGTCGGATCCGGGCCGGCCGGGCTCACTGTCGCCGATGTCCTCAACAAACTCGGCCACGAGGTGACGGTCTTCGACGAGTGGCCCAAGCCCGGCGGCATACTGCGCTACGGGATCCCCGAGTTCAAGCTGGAGAAATGGGTGGTCGACCGACGCATCCGGCTGATGGAGGCCGAGGGCGTCCGGTTCGAGTGCGGCGTCAGCGTCGGCGTGGATTTGTCCAAACGATTCATTAGCGACCGCTTCGATGCCGTCTGCCTGACCGGCGGCGCCCGAGAGCCACGCGATCTCACCATCCCCGGGAGACGGCTCGACGGTATCCACTTCGCCATGGATTTTCTGACCCGCCAGAACTGCAAGCTCGACGGCGAGGTGATAGAGCCCGGGGAGGGCATCGTGGCGACGGACAGGGATGTTCTGGTGATCGGCGGCGGTGACACCGGCTCCGACTGCGTCGGCACCGCCCTCCGCCAAGGGGCCCGCTCGGTCGTCCAGGTGGAGATCATGCCCAAGCCTCCGGAGAAGCGCTCCGTGGCCACCCCTTGGCCGATGTGGCCCGACAAATTGCGCTCCTCGAGCAGTCATGAGGAGGGAGGGCGCCGGCTATGGGCCAAGTCGGTGGTGGAGTTTGTCGGCGACGCGACCAATCGACTCAGCGCGGCCAAGTGCTTGGACGTCGCCTGGAAAGAGGCCGAGGGCCGCCGGCGGTTCGAGCTCATCCCCGGCAGTGAATCGCTCCTCGAGGTTGACTTGGCGCTGGTGGCGCTTGGCTTCATTGGCCCGGGCGAAAACCCCATCGCCGATCAGCTTGGTCTGAAGAGAGACGCACGGGGCAATATCCGAGTGGACGAAGGATACGCCACCAGCCAGCCCGGCGTCTTCGCCGCCGGCGACATGGCCGGCGGACAGTCGTTGGTCGTAAGAGCGATCGCCGACGGCCGCAAGTGCGCCGGCCACATCCATAACCACCTCACAGGCCGTTGATAGTCGAGTCGCCCACAGGCGCTCTCAGGGACAGCTCACCTCAACCTTGCCTCATTCAGAGTCCACCGTGTGGCACTCCGGCCTCAGGCAAGAGAACAGCTATTGGCGCGTCTTGGTGGCCTCAACTTCGCGAATGCGTCGCTCTCCGACGCGTAGATTTCGATACGGCGGACCCGGTCGCCGACGGGCCCGGCGCTCTATCCAACGTCAAAGGTAACTGCCGCCCGGTAGGGCACCCAGCTCACCGACTTGTTGGATGCTCTCCTGTGAAATCTAGCAGCCGTGCAGGCCCTGCACTAATCCCCCATCTGCACCGGCATTCGCGCGCGGCTACGGAGTAATCTGCGGCGTCAGCTTGTCTAGTGTCCGGCCGGAAACGCTCGACGTAGCGCTGCCACGCCTCAAATCAGTTCGCTTCTTGGCGTTCGCACCTGGTCGTGCCCGGGATCTGCGCCTCAACGTTCATCTCTTGGAGATCGTCGACGCCCGCGTTGAAAAATTCGGGGAGATTGATCGCGTAGCCGTGGCCGCGAAACCGCGCCAGGATGACGGGCGGCGAGTCGGCTCCGTGCTCGTCGATGTGGGTCAAGTAGACGTTGGTGTACGGTCCGTCGCGTTTGGAGGCGAACGCCAGCCACTTGCTGTTGGGCGACCAGGAGTGCCAGGAGTCCATGTGCGCGCTGTTGGAGGCGAGCGGGCGTGCCGTGCCGCCTTCCAAGGGGATAATGTAGAGGTTGGCGTCGGGTCTGATGAAGACCCCGTTGTGGCTCTGGTTGAAGACGATCCACCGTCCGTCGGGTGACACGCGCGGGTGGTAGTTGTTCATCCCGTTATTCCCGGCGCCGGGGATCGGGCGGGCGCTACCGCCCCGCCCCTCGTTGAAAGGGATGATGTAGAGATCGGAGGGATGAGGGAACACCTCGTCGAACTCCTCGATGGTCATGTACAGCTCGTGGTCGTCCGGCCGGGTGCGCCGTTGTTGGGCTAGCAACCTAGCGGAGCGCCGCTCGTGAGCTTCGTCTACCGCGTGGCGCTGGAACACGATCTTGCGACCGTCCGGGGTCCAGTCGGGCATGTTGTGCGCATAGCGCGGGTCGTCGGCGCCGGGCAGCGGAGTAATGGCGCCCGTCGCGACCGAGTAGATGCCCAGAATCCCGGTATGGAAGGCCACCGCGATAGAGTGGGTCAAGGAGTGGGTCGGCGACAGGACGTTGGTGGTCTTGCTGCGGTACGGCGAGACGATGTGGCGCCCGTCGGGAGACACTTTGGCGAAGCCAGCTTGACAGGCGCCGATTTGCGCGCACTCATGCTCGCTGTCGGCTTGATGCCAGTCAAAAACGTTCTCTTGGGTGATGTGGATCACGGGCCCTATCTCGCTCGTGACGTAGTGCGAGCGATCGCGTTGCTCACTATTGTAGTCCCAGGCGGCGAGGCTGCCGTCGAGGGCGGCGTGATGGCAGTTCATGCACTCGGTCAGTCCGGTCGCGAGTGTCCGCGGGGGCTCGTCGCTCGCCACATGGCCCACTGACCACACGACATCTTCCGAATCCACGATGGTGATCGGGAGCGGCACCTGCCGGTATACGAGCGGGGCCTCCACCGGGTGTAGTGAGACCGAGAAGTGGGTCTCGCCCCGCGCCACGGGGGTTAGCGTGGAACTTGCGGTGAAGGCGGTCACCGTCACATGGGCGGTGTCGCTTTGGCCGAGGCAGGCGGCGCGGATCTGCGTCCAGGCCTCGGATGGCGGGCGCCAGCGAGGCTCATTGGTGGCGAACCAGAACTTTTGCCCGGATTCGCGCAGGCGGATGGCGATCAGCCAGGGGCCGTAGTCGTCCTCCTCGGCATCCCACCACACGAGCGGAGCGGCCATGTCGGCGGGATACAGGGTGCCGGGGAGGGGATAGCGTACCAGCAATGGCTGAGGGGACGCGGAGGGCGCCTCGGCGAGCGCCGCGAGGGCGTCTCGCAAGGCCGGGATGTCCTCTTCCGTCACTCGGAGGTCGTCCGGGGGCGGCGGGCGGGTGGGTGTGGCGGTGAGGTGTTCGAAGCGCGCTCTGTCCTCCTCCGTCATCAGATCCAGAGGCTCTTGCCGCTCCCGCCCGCTTCGTGGGCGACATCCGACCAAAGCCGCCAGGGCGAGCGCTGTGAGCATCACAAGGATGCAAGTTTGCTTAGGCCAACCGGGCATCATCAAAACCTTTCCCAGCGCGTGTCTCCGGTCGCGGTGATCACGCTGCATTCGATCTCGACCAATCATTGGGGCCGACACACCCGCCCTTGGACGAAAAGGCATGGGGGCGGTCAGGCCGTGTTCGGCGAACAGGCGCCGCCGGTCGGCTGCCATAGCGCTGTAATCTTTATCGATATTGGCGACGAAGAGCCAGGTGCGGATCGCGTGCGTGCGCGGGTTCGCAGCTTGGGTAGCGAGTGCCGCTGTCAAGGTGTCGAACAACGCGCGTGTCTGCAGCCCCGCGTCCGCCTCGCCGAGACACGGCGCGAGCACGCCTCCGGTCCACAGACGCGTCAAGGGGCCGCGTCCGAGGGCGACGGTGGCGGCGGAGAGGCGTTGTTTGGCGAGTGGGCGGTCGGCCACGATGTGGTAGGCCCAGCATGCCAGCTTGGCTGCCGGCAAAGGGGGCTGCTCCACCAGGGAGAGCGCGGTGCGCTCATCGGCCCCGATGGCCGAAGCGAGGATCTTATCCTCTTGGTTGGCCGCGTCGCTCAGGAACAGTCGGCGGAACAGCGCGCTGTCGGCGGGCAGCCCGAGCTCGCGTGAGGCGCGTTGATGAGCGGTTTCCAGTGCGCTCAGTTGGGCGTCAAACGGCCGGTCGTTGGGGACACGGAGGTGGAGATGCAGCTCCGCGGCGCCTCCTCCGGAGGGCGAGAAGCGGGCGAACGTTATTTCGACACCAGGGTCTCCTTTGGCGAGCCGCCCGTGCTCCATGCTACCTGTCCCGGTCACGCGCGCGTAGCGCCTCCTCTTCGCTCAGTGTCCGGGCACGCTCCCCGCGTGTCAAGGCCGGACGGCCGCCCATAATTGTCGGTTCGTTCTGAGGAGACCCGCTAAGTGGAGGCGCGTGCATGTGCAAGGAAACAAGACGTTCTTAGGCGCAGTCCAACGCAGCGCCTACGTCGAGCAAAAAAATCGGTGAAGCTGACGCCGCAGATGGCCTCGTAGCGACGCGCGAATGCCGGTGCAGGTGGGGAATCAAGGGAACCCTGTGTCGCCGCCGGCCAGGAGGAACTACGTCTTCAGGTGAGCGTTTACGGGAACCCGGAATGGTTAAGTTAACGGCTCGTTCTGACGAGACGAAAGCCTTGGTCATTGGACCTGAACTCAGGCTTGGCGCCGCCAGAGAAGTGAGCCGCGCACAAAGCGGCGTCGCCACCCCGGCTTCCGCCGCGAGCTACCCGTTTCTGTCCTCCAGCTAATCCGAGGGGGTCCGTGTCCGGAGAGAAGCCGTCGTGCGACCCATCTCCACTCGCTCGGTTCAAATACGAGCCAACGCTTAGGATGTTTTTTCCATATTCCGTCCGTCATCCGTAGGCCCTGGTAGCCGGGGCTTAGTCAATTGACATTTTGGGACCGCATCGCCTTGGCGCTGCTCGATTAAATTACCCCAATCCGCCACCGAGTCCGAGGACCGAGGGGAGTGAGGCGGGTGCAATTGCGGCGTCAGCTTCACCGACTCGGTGCTCAGATACGAGCTAACGCTTATGGTCTAGAGAGGGAGGGAATAAAAAAGCGACGGCCCGAGTTTCAGTCTTACCAAAGGGCGCGCATGCCGTTTCGACACCGTCTCGGTGCCGTCTCGGTAATCACCGCGCCGAGGTAACGAGAGTCGATGACGTGCCAAGCCACATCAGCCGGTCACACCGAGACGCTTCTTGCAGAGCGTCCTATCCTGTTTGACCGCCTTTTTGCTTTCTCGGATCTGACCCTCCACTTGGAGCGCCTCCGAACCACACGCCGCGGGCCTTCGCTTCATCCTCCAGGATAAGGACAGCCGGGCGGTGGCCGCCGCCCGGATGAAGCGGAGGCTTGGTTGCAAAGCGATACCGTGTGTCAACTGAGACGGCCCCCGGCCGCGCATCGAACACGTCGCAACGGGGTGAGCGGCAAGTCAAGCCGACACCCAGTTGCCCCGTGAGCGGTCAAGCGAATGCCGGTGCCGGGGATCAGGGAAAGAAGAGCGTTCACATGAAGAAACTCGTCTTGGCAGTGTTGTTGGTTTTGCTGACGGCCACCTTCGCGGTGGCGCAAGTGCCGCCCGGCCAGCCGGCGCCGCGACCGCCCGCAGAGCCCGCGGAACCCGCGGAACCCGTGCAACCCCGGGACTGGCCGCCGCCCGAGCCCGAAGAAGAGGAGGACGAAGAGCCCGCCGAGCCGGTTCGGCCCGGTGGATGGTAACGTTCGTCCTCTTGAACACCCTGCCTCCGCCACGGTTGCCGCTCCCTTCAAATGACTTGGCGGCCGCCAAGGATGACGGGAGCGGCACACTTTGACCACTCAAGCTCGCTTGCCGAGGCTCTCAGGACGGGAGCCCCGGCAAGCGGGAGTTAACCTCACGACGTTAGCTGCCATGCAGAATCTCTTGTTAGTCAAGGCAATACCCTTGCTGGCGGTCTCGACGGCGCTGGCGCAGGCCCCCGAGTAGGCCCGAACGACCGACTCCGGGCTGGCGTACAAGGTGCTGGAGCCCGGCGAAGGCGATGAGCGTCCCGGCGAAGATGACAACGTCGAGGCGTACTACACCGGCTGGACCACCGACGGCACGATGTTCGACAGCATCGGTGATGCGCGGGCAACCAGTGACCGTCCCGTTGGGGCGGGTCTTCGGCGGGTGGCGCGAAGGCTTGCAACTCATGCGCATGTGGATACCATAATCGTCGGTCCATCCTGGTAAACGCGGACGGATTCACGCACATCTGCGGCGTCATCTGGTCTATTGTCCGGCCGGAAACCCTCGACGTAGGCGCTGCGTTGGCCTCCGCCTAAGAACGTCTTGTTTCCTTGCACATGCACGCGACTCCACTTAGCGGGTCTCCTCAGAACGAACCGACGATTATGGACCTGCCGAGATCACGTACTTGGCCCAAGGGCGAATTCCCCGGTATTCGTTCCTACCCGCTCGGCGATGGGTCTTGAGGCGCCGGCCCCGGACGGAGACTGATGGTGCTGCGAGACGCGGGCCGACTAGCAGCCTGCGGGAGAACGATCCCGTTGCGAGGGTTGCTGTTAGGCGAGCTCGTCCCACTCGCCCAGGTTCTTGGGCCGCAAGAAGCGGTAGACCACCGGCAAGAGAAACAACGACATCATGAACGCCGTCACCATCCCGCCGATGATGACCACCGCGAACGGCCGCTGGATCTCGCTGCCGACCCCGGTGGAGACGGCCATCGGGAGGAGCCCCACCATGGTGGTCGGCACGATCATCAAGAAGGCCCGGAAGCGGGAGGCGGCCCCCTCGATGCACGCCCGCTCCATCGAGAGCCCCTCCTTGAGCCGCTCGTTGATGGCGCTGATGATGAGCAGACCGGTCAACGCCACCTGCCCCAACAGCGCGATGAAGCCGATGGCGGCGGAGACCGAGATGGGGATCGCGGCCACCCTGAGGGCGAAGATCCCTCCGGTCATGCCGAACGGTGCCATCAGCAGAATGGCGAGGGCACCCCGGAACGAGGCCAGCGCCGTGTAGAGCAGCGCCACGACCACCAACAGAGAGACCGGGACGATGAGCTTCAAGCGCGCCAGCGCCCGCTCCTGGTTCTCGAACTCCCCGGCCCAGACGAGGAAGTGATCCTCAGGCACCGCCAACTCGCGCTCCACCACTTCGCGAGCCTCGTTGATGACCGAGCCGAGATCGAAGCCGCCGGCCACGTCGAACTTGAGCGCCAAATAGCGGCTGTTGCCCTCGCGCGGGATGAAGCTGCGGCCCATGGCGATGTCGATGTCGGCGATGTCGCGCAATGCAACGCGCGCGCCCGACATGGTGGGCACCACCATCGCGCCGATCCGGGCCGGATCGATCCGCTCTTCGGCCGGTAACCGGACGCGCACCGGGACCATCCGCTCCCCCTCCCACAAGGTGGTCACCACGCTTCCGGCCAGCGCGGTCTGCACCGCCGTTTGAGCCGTCTCGACGGTGATCCCTTCGCGCGCCAGGGCGTGACGATCGAGTCGGATCTGAAGCTGAGGGACGTTGGAGTCGCGGTAGATGTCGAGATCGATCACCCCAGGGATGTGGCCGAGCAGCTCCACCGCCTCGAACAAGGTCTCCCGCATGGCCACCAGATCCTCGCCGAAGATCTTCAGCACCACCTTACCGCGCACCCCCGTGATGGCCTCCTCCACCTCGTCGCGAATCGGCGCCGAGAAGTGATAGCTGACCCCCGGGATCGCGGCCAGCGCATCGCGCATCTCCTCCTCCAGGCGGTCCTTGGTGAGCCCGGGGCGCCAATCCCGCTCCTCTTTGACGCGCAGCATCACCTGCGCCATGTTGATCCCCTCGTTGTCGGTGCCGTCCTCGGGGCGCCCCTGCTTGCTGACCACCGAGATCACCTCGGGGAACTGGAGCAGCAGCGCGCGCGTGTGATCGAGGATCTCCCGCCCCGTCTCTTTGGAGACGCTGGAGTGCATCTCGGTGAAGATCTCGATGTCCCCCTCGTCCAGCTCGGGGATGAACTCGGTCCCCAGGCGAGTCGCAAGCGACCCCGCGCTCACGAACATCACCAACACACCGATGATTGGGAGATAGGGCCGGTGATAGAACACCCCGAGCACCTTGGAGTAACCACTGCGCAGCAGCAGCGGCACCTTGGGGTCCGGCACGTCACCGTCCTTGGCGCGCATGAACAGCGCGCACAAGGCCGGCACCACCGTCAGCGCGAAGATCAAACACCCCACCAGCGCAAAGCTGTATGTGATCGCCAACGGCCTGAAGATACGCCCCTCGACGCTCTCCAGGGTAAAGACCGGGATGAGCGCGGCGATGATGATGGCGATGGCAAAGAAGGTCGGCTTGGCCACCGCCAGCGTCGAAGACGCCACCGCTTTGAGCACTTCTTTGCGGCTCTCGGGGCGTTTGGTGCGTAAGTGGCTGATGACGTTCTCCGTCAGGATCACCGCCCCGTCGACGAACATCCCGAAATCCACCGCCCCCATGGAGATCAGGTTGGCCGGCAGCCCGAGCGCGTACAGACCGATGAAGGCCGCCACCAACGAGAGAGGGATCATGACCGTGACGATCAGCGAGCCGCGGATGCTGCGCAAGAAGAGCCAGACCACGAAGATGCACAGCAGCGCCCCGTGCAACAGGTTGGTATGCACCGTGTGGAGGGTCAAGCCCACGAGGCGCCCCCGATCGTAGAAGGTCTCGATGCGCATCCCCTCGGGCAGCACGTTGTCGTTCAGGTGCGCCACCACCTCACGGATCTCGGCCAGCACCTCGGACGGGTTCTCGCCGCGCCGCATGATGGCGGTGCCGAGCACCACGTCACGGTCGTCGTTGAACCCCACCGTGCCCTGGCGAGGAGTATGGCTGCGAACCACCCGACTCACGTCGGCGACCGTCACGGGGGTCCCGTTGTGAGTGGTCAAGACCACATTCTTGACGTCCTCGGCGCTCACCATGTAGCCGATGCCGCGGACCACCAGCCACTGATCACCCCGAGTCAAGAATCCACCACCGACGTTGATGTTGGACTGCTCGATGGCGTCGGTGACGTCGTGCAAGACGAGGTCGTGCACCTCCAGCTTGAGGGGGCAGACCTCCACATGGATCTCTTTCAAATACCCGCCCCGGGTCACCACCTCGGCCACCCCGCCAATCTGGCGCAGCCAGCGAACCACGTTCCACTCTTGCTCGGAGCGCAGCTCCTCGGACGAGTGGCGGTCGCTGACCAGCAGGTAGTAGAAGATCTTACCGAGCGGTGTGGCATCGGGGGCCAACTCCACGTGAGTACCTTCCGGTAGCTCGGCGCCCGCCAGACGCTGGGAGATCAGGGCGCGAGCACGGAAAGACTCCACCCGATCCTCGAACGCCAACCACACCAGCGAGAGCCCAAAGAGGCTCTCGCTGCGCATACTCATCATCCCCGGAGTGCCGTTCAGGACACGCTCGAGCGGGATCGTCACCTGGCGCTCGATCTCCTCGGGCGCCAGCCCGGGGAGCTGGGCTATCACGTTCACCTGGACGTTGGTGACGTCCGGGTAGGCTTCGATCGGAGTGTTGAGGTAGGCATACCCGCCGTAGGCGGCCACCCCTAACACCGCCATGACAGCCGCCACTCTCCGCCTTATGCACAGATGAATCAGCGCTCGCAGCATACTCGATCGATCTCCGCCCGAGGTTTCAGAGCAACTCGTCGGCCTCGCCATCTATCAAGATGGCGCCGCGCACCACGATCCGCTCTCCGGGACTGAGCCCGGAGAGCACCTGGACCCGGCCGCGCAGCGATTCGCCGACATGAATCTCCCGTTGCTCGAAGCTCAGCTCATCATCGCGCGCCACATAGGCCACCGACCTGAGTCCGTCTTTTATCAACACCGCGGAGACCGGCACGGCCAGCCCGCCGAGGGGCTCACCGTAAATGATGGCGCGTACGAACATGCCGGCACGCAGCGCGGGCAACTCGGAGCGCGGCTCGAGCTCCAGGTAGACAGGCGCGCGCCTCGAACCGGCAGTGAGCATGGCGCCCACCGAGACCACCCGGCCGGGCAGCGGCTCGCTAAACCCGGCCAGATCCACCAAAGCGTCACTGCCGGGGCTGAGCTGGGCTAGCTCGCGCTCGAAAACGTCCACCACCACCCAGAGCCGTGAGGTGTCGCCGATCACGACCAGGGGGCTGCCGCCCGCCTCGACCGCGGCGCCCACGGTGGCCCGCCGCTCCACCACCGCGCCGTCGATGGGAGCCCGGATTACGACCTCGGCTCCATTGCCTTCGCCCAGAAACGCCACTGCGCTCTCGGCCCGCGACAGCTCGGCGCGCGCCTCCACCAATCGGATCTCGGCCTCGAAGCGATCACGCTCGATGCCCACCCCGCGCTCCATCAATCGCCGCTGGCGCCGGAGCTCTTCGGTGGCGGCGCGCAGATCGATCCGCGCGCGTCTCAGCGCGGCGCGGGCCGTAGCAGCCTCCGGGCTGCTCAGCGTCACCAGGGGGGCGCCCTCCGTCACGAGCGCTCCGACCCGCACATGAACCTCGGCGATCCGCCCGGCGATGGGAGCGCTCACCTCACTGGTGGCCCCGTCCTTGAACACCACCCGCCCGGGCGCCTCCACCTTGACGCGCTCCTGGCTCTCCCCCACCTCGGCCACCTCGATGAAGGGCCGAGAGGCGGGGCTGATCCGCACCACCCCCTCCGCGTCGGGATGCCCGACCGGCGCCTCGAGCACCACCGGCTCCGGCGCGCCGGTGTCGCACCCCGCACCCACCATGGTGCCCGCCCAAATCAGGACGAGAGACAGGCCGCTCCTCTTCATGCGATCTCCTCAAAGCTCATTGTCGAGAAGCCCCGCCGACGCCAGCACAGCGGTCTCGGCGTGGGCCAGAGCCGACGCCAACTTCAACCGCCTCAGCTCGATCTCGAGGTGCATCTCGAACGCGTCCAGCAACTCCAAAATTCCCACCTGACCGCTCAAGTACGCCTCTTGAACCATCTCGCGCATCTCCGGCAGCCGCTCGGCGACCCCTCGCTCGAACGTCTCGAGCGTGGCGCGGCGCTGCTCGGAGTAGCTCAACGCGCGCTCCAGCTCGGCCAGCGCCTCGGCCGCGACCATCGCCCGGCGCAAACCGGCGCGCTGCAAGTCGGCCTCGGCTTTGGCGGTTCGCCCTTGGCCGCGATCGAACACCGGCAGATCGATCGCCACTCCGATGAAGCCCGCCGTGCTGTAATCGTGGCTGGTGACCGCCGCTCCGCCGCCGAGCACCAGATCGGGGATGCGCTCGCGGCGGGCCACCTCGAGCCGCCCGCGCGCGACTTCCTCGTCCCGGCGCGCGGCCTCGAGGCGGGCCAGGCGCCGCTCCAAACCGTCCCGCGCCTCCGCCAACGCTCGGCCGTCGGAGTCGCTCGCAAGCTCGCCCGCTGCCTTCAGCCGCCGGCCCGGCAGGCCCAGGAGAGCGGTGAGCCTCCCGGTCAGCTCGTCCACCGCGGCGCGGCTCTCGGCCTTGCGAGTCGCAAACGCCGCACGTTCCACCGCGGTGCGGACGACATCGTAACGGCTGCGCACCCCCGTTTCGTGCTGGCCCACTACCAAGCGCTCGATCTCGACTAGCTCGCGCCGCAGCGCCTGCATCAGTTCGAGCCGTTTTTGAGCGGCCAACAGATCGATGAACAGGTGGCGTACCTCGCGCGCCAGCTCGCTAAAAGTGGCCACGATGTGTGCCTCGACGGCTCGCCGCCCGATGTCGGCGACGCGGCGCCGCGCGGCCCGCTGACCACCGATCAGGAGGGGCTGCTCGACGAAGAGCTGGCTCTCCAGGCCGTCGGTGGTGTTGGCCCCGTGCAGGATCCCCATGAAGCCGATCCCGGCGGTGGGGTTGGGCAGCACCCGCGCGGCAACTCGCTCGGCCTCGGCTTGCTCCAGCGCGCCGCGCTCGGCTTGCATGCGGGGGCTGTGCTCCCACAGCAGACGCAGCACCTCATCGATGGTGACCTCGGTTGCGGCGTGCGGCTCGGCGTGCGCCGGCGCTCCGGCCGCGAACGCCACCAAGAGCAAGCCGACAAGGCTTGCCCGTAATCGTCGGCCCATTCTGGCATTCGCGCGCGGATTCGCGCACATCTGCGGCGTCATCTGGTCTATTGTCCGGCCGGAAACCCTCGACGTAGCGCTGCTACGCCTCCGCCTAATTCGTCTTGTTTCCTTGCACATGCACGCGACTCCACACGCTCGGTTCTCAGGACGAACCGACGATTATTGGCTTGCCGGCAGCGCCTCCAGTCGCGACGACACGTTCGAACTCCCGCTTGTCTGCTCGATCCCGCCGCGCTCTTCGCAATCCTTGGAGCCGCTGTACTTGCGAAGAGCGTCGGCGGCTAAGGTAATCATGGCTAACGACTCGTCGGCCGTAAATCAAGCTGGCGCGCCCGACCGCCCGACACAGCGAGTAACCGTCACCTCGCGGTGTTTATTCCGCGCACTAGATATCCCAGGACGTGAGGGGTTCGACGCGGCCCTGGAAGAAGCGCAGCATCTCGGGTTCGTGGGTGAAACGCAGCCCCGAGAGCGACTCACGGCGCTCGTAGAGGCGCTTCACCCCCCTCGACCACGAAGTGCATGTGATTGTTGGTGTAGACCCGCCGTGAGATGGCGCAGTGGACCAACTCGAGCTTGGGACGATAGTTTTGGCCGGTCTTGGGGCAGCGATCCTTGGAGACGTTGCCAAGATTGAGGCTGAGGGCCGAAAAATGCATCGAAGTCATAGGCAAATTCGTTGACATCGGGTAAGACCGGCTGGGACACGACACCCAAGGGAGGGCTTTCCTGGATGAACCGGTTCTCTCGTTCCCTCCGGCGTTTCGCCGCGACACCTCTGCTCGAGGCTCTCGTCGTCGTTGTCTTGTCGACCTACGTGCTCCAAGGGACCGTGCCCCGGGAGCGCCCACTTCAAATTGACGCGGTCAACGAGGAACTTCAGGTTGAGGACTGCATCGAATATGGCCATTGTCTGCTCCGCCTCGGGCCGACCATGGTGGGCATTTCCCACGGCGCGGCGCATCTGCACCTCATCGCGGTGCTCAAGACACTCGGGTTCGATACCGACGACGGCGTGCGTTTCACTCTGCTAATGGCCGCGCTTGCTCTGGGTGTCCTGTACCTCGCTGCGCGGCGGCACGTCGGCCCGCTCGCGGCGCTGTTCTCCCTCGCACTCGCTTTGGGCCCGCTCAGGATGAGCGGCGACTCCAGCACTCTCTGGAGCCCCGCCTGGCTTCCTCTCCCAGCGTCCCTGTTCACAGCCGCAGCCCTCCTCTATTTGGAATACCCACGCAAACGCCTTTTAATCTTCGCCTCACTGATGCTCGGGATAGGTCTCCAGTTTCACATCGCGTTCGGCGTCCTGGTGGCCACCCTCGCTGCGATGATCGTGCTAACTCCGAGAGTGCCGCGGCGAACCCATACGCTCTTGGCCTTTGGGGTTCTGTTGGGTTCAGTGCTCCTGTCATCCCCCGTCATATTGATCGAAAAGGCATCCTTCAGCGCCGAGACGGTCCGAGCCCAAATAGATTCCGTGAATGAACAAGCGGTTTTCCTACTAAACCTCTTGGCAGTGGGCGCTGCGCTACGGTGTTGGCCGGCGTTCCTCCGAGGCAAATGGGAGCCCGCCGAGCGTGCGACCCTGCTTCTCGCGGCGACCGTGCTTCCCGTGGCGGCGATCCCTCTCCTGACCTCGGGGAGCAACCTACGCTATTTTGCCGCCTGCATACCGGGAATCGCGATCCTGAGCGGGTTGCTCCTGGAGGCAATGGTTCGAGGCGCTGCCAAGCGAAATAGAGTGGCCGCGATCGCGTTGGCGGGTGTCTTGGCCGGAGTCTTTCTCTTGAGCCACCCGTTTGGTCCGAAGTTCGGGGTGGAGAAGAGCAATCCTGCGGCCTTCGTCACCACGGACGCGGTTCACGTCGCGCGCTACGTCCGGGAGGAGCTTGGCTGGGGACGCGCGGAGGTGCTCCGGGGGCTTCGCGGAGGCACCGGCTACGTCAACCTCGCCTTACGAGTCATGGGGCACCTGCTCGATCACCGCGGTTTAGGGGCGGTAGAGCCCGGCGAGTTGGCAGTGTTTCGAACCATCGGGGCCCGGGCACCGGCGGATCTACCGTCCGGTTGGCGCGTGCTGAAGCAGCGCGACGATGGGGCCCTCCTAGTCCATCATTATCAGCCAACGCTCGACTGGAATGGGTTCCAGACCTGTCTGTTCACGGAAACGGATTCGGACTGTCGCTGGACCACGTCGGACTTCGTGATGGCCACCACGTTCACGGACGCGAGGGCAGAGATGCGTCTCGCCTATTCGATCTACCAGATCCCCGGGTTCACGGGGCAGCAAAACGTCCGAACCCTCTTGCTACGTCTTCCGTTGCGCCTGGAGGCCGGCGCGGCTCGTGTTTTGGTGGTTCCACCTGCGGAGGTGGACGGCAGGTGTCCCGGAGCCATCGTTGGCACGAGCGGGTTTGGAAACGCGCTCACGACGCCCGCGACGGTTGCGCGGTTCTCCGCCGGAGATTCCGGTGCCTTCGGACACATCTACCTCGCCTGGGACATGAGTTTCCCCTCCGGCTGTACCCTGCAGCACAACTCGGGGCCGCCTCCGCCCGTGCTCGAGTTCGACGAGGCGGGCTTTGCGCTTTTCGAGCGTCTGGTGGGGTCCTACGAGGCACCTCGGGTCTTCACCCAGGAGATCGAGCGCGCCATCCAGTCTGGAGAGTCACCCCAAGAAGTCTTACGGCTCACCGCCGGCCACGGAGGGTCGCCGGACTTGTTCGTTCCGTTGGCATACTCTCTGGCGGTCGGAGTGCTGATTCTGGCCCTTATGCTGGGCGGGATCGCCGTCTGTGTCCTCGCCGCACATCGCCGGTCGAGCGGATCCGTTTCGAGATCCTGAATCCGTTGTTGCCGCACCGACAGTCTCTGAGCGCGAGTCTCTGACGAGAGGCTATTCGCCGGTCGTGGCCCAGGCTATGACACTGTCGACAATCGCTCGAATCTCCATACTTGGATGTATGCGGGTCAGCGATGTCGCCTTGCTGGTGTCGGGTACTCTATGTTTGATTTCCGCGAACCCCTCGGGGTGGGCTTCCGTGTATGGAATGAGCTGAATCTCGCTGGCGGAGTTTGCGCGACTCCGGACGAGCTTGGCTAGCTCGATTATCTGAACTTGTTGACTGCTGCCGACGTTGAACACGTCGCCATGCGCTTTCGGTTCATCCATGAGAGCGACCAGCATTCTCACCGTGTCATCGACGTGAGTGAAGGACCGTGTCTGTCGGCCATCTCCGTAAACGAGGAGCGGATCGCCTGATAATGCACGGCGGACGAAGCGAGGGAGTACCATCCCATAGCGACCCGTCTGCCGAGGACCAACGGTGTTGAAGAGTCTCGCAACTACCAATGGTAGCCCACGTTCACTGTGGTAGGCGAATGCGAGCGCCTCGTCGATTGCTTTCGAAAACGCGTAGGACCAACGAGGACAGGCGGTCCGGCCGAGGGCCAGGGTGTCACTCTCGGCCGACGGTAGCCGAGAGGCGTTCCCGTAGACTTCACTGCTGCTGGCCAGCAACACTGGGGTTCGCTGCTTGGCGGCGCAACGCAGTATGTTTTTGGTCCCGACGACGCTGGTCTCGATGGTGCAGAGTGGATTGGCGATGACCAAGTCGACCCCGACTACGGCCGCCAGATGGAACACGACGTCAGCCTTGCGGGTGAGTCGGGACACCGCCTGGGTGTCCATCACCGAGCCTATCGTCATCGAGAAATTCGAGTGCTTCTCGAGGTGCTCCACGTTGTCGATCGTGCCGGTGGAGAGGTTATCGA
>PWKZ01000242.1 GCA_003559575.1 Bradymonadales bacterium
CCTGCACCGAATTAGTGCTCGACGTAGGCGCTGCGTTGGACTGCGCCTAATTCGGCTTGTTTCCTTGCACATGCACGCGACTCCACACGCTCGTTCCTCAGAACGAACCGACGATTATGGGGTCTCGCCCCCAATTGGCCGCGGGGCGGGCTCTGTGGCATATTCTTGCGACAGGATCGGACAGAGAGATGCGCACATGAGCAAACGCCAGATCGCTATCAAGCCCTCCTGCCTCAACGAAATTCGGGCGCTTCCCATTGATCGGCTCGGGGCGTTCCTGGACAAGGTGCAGCTCCTTGCCAATGACCCGCTGCCCGATGGGGGGCTCAAGAAGAAACTGCGGGCCGGCGGCGGTGTCTGCCGCCTTCGCGTCGGGAGCTACCGCGTCCTCTACCGCTTCGGGGAGGAGTGGGTGACCTTGCTGGGCCTCCGGCGGCGGCGCGAAGACACCTACCGAGATCTCGACACCGTGAGCGGGGCGAGAGCGGAGGCGCCCCCGGAGCTTTACGAGACGGAGGGAGAAGAAGAGCTGGACGAACTCAACGCCGCACCGCGGGCCTTCTCGTTCGCGCGCGGGGGTGGCGCGCCCGGCGCGAGGGAGACGGAGGAGTTGCCGGTCAAGCTCACCGCGGCCTGGCTCACGCAGCTCGGGGTGCCGGCCGAGGCCATCCCCACGCTGCTGCAGTGCACCACGGCCGAAGCGCTCCTGGATGCGCCGGTGCCCGAAGGCGTACTGAAACGAGTCGTCGAGGCCGTCTTCCCGAAACCCCTCGAGGAGATGGTGGCTGAGCCGGAGTTGGTCGTGCCGAGCACGGAACACCTCGTCCGCTACCGGCAAGGGGATCTCCTGAAATTCTTGCTGCGACTGGACGAGGAACAGGCGCGGCTCACACGGTGGTCGCTCACCGGGCCCACCATGGTGGTGGGCGGCGCCGGTACCGGCAAGAGCACCGTGGCGCTCTACCGCGTCAAGGAGGTACTCGAGCGGCCGGGAGCCACCGGGCGAGAGACCGTCCTGTTGACAACGTTCACGAACGCGCTGCTGTCGGCGACGCGGCAGCTCCTGAGCGAGATCCTGAGCGAGGAACAGATGGCGCGGGTCGAGGTGGCCACGGCGGACCACATCGCCGTGGAGATCGTCAAGTCCACGCGGCGTCTAAGCGATATCGAGTACGGGCAGGAGGCCACGCGGCGGCTCCATGAGTTACGCGCGCGTTTCGTCCCGCGCGCCAAGTCGGCGGCCGAGACGGAAGAGGTCGGGTTGGCGCTCGCGGCGCTCACGGAGCGCTACCTCATCGAGGAGTTCGATTGGATCATCGACGGCCGAGGGATTCCGGACGTCGAGGAGTACAAGCGGGCGCCACGACCGGGACGCGGCGCGCGGCTTTCGGGCCGGCTGCGAGAGGCGGTCTTCGCGCTGTACCAGCGTTTCGCCGAGAGTGCCCGGAAAGACCGATTCCCGGCCCTGCGCAACGAGGCGCGCGCCGTGCTGGCGAGCGGAGCCTGGGAAAAGCGGTGGGACTATGTGATCGTGGACGAGGCACAGGACCTCTGCCCGGCCTCACTGGCGCTCATGGCGGAAGTGGCGCGCACGCCCGAGGGCCTGTTCTTCGCGGCCGACTCCAAACAGTCGCTCTACTCCCGCAACTACACCTGGTCGTCGGCCCACCCACGGCTGCAGTTCCGCGGCCGCACGGCGCGGCTCGAACGGAACTACCGCTCCACGAAAGAGATCGACCGGGCCGCCTTCGCGGTGCTTGAAGCCGAGGACGATGAGGCGCTCGTTGCATCGACGAGCGTCCACGAAGGACCGCTACCGGTGCTCGTGCGCAACGTGCCCTCCGAGGACGAGGCCACCTGGATCGCGGACTTCGTGCGCCAGATGGCGCGCCACCTCCGCCTGCGGCCAAGCGCGGCAGCCGTGCTCGTGCCGCGTAACGCCATCGGGCGAGAATTGGCCGAGGCCATCACGGAGGCGGGACTGCCGGCGCGCTTCTTCGAGGGCCGGGCGCTCGAGCTCCGGGCCGACGCGGTGAAAGTGCTGACACTGCACAGCGCCAAGGGCCTCGAGTTCCCCATCGTCGTCGTGGCGGGCTTCCACGAGGGCGCCTACCCCGTGCCGGAGAAGTACGTCGCCCCCGAAGTGTTCGCCGAGCGCATGCGGCACGAGCGCCGGCTGCTCTACGTGGGGCTCACGCGAGCCATGCGCGGGCTCATGCTGATCGTGCCGCGCGGCTGCCGCCACGAAGCGCTGACGGCGTTCGAGACGAGGGGCTGGGCGGTGGAGGAGACTGAGTAACCGACCGCGAACTCCTCAAGCCCTGTCACGTTCTCGGCGGCGACCTTGGCGCGGCCTCTCGGGGTCTCTTTTCGATCATTCATCCCACTCTTCCGTCAGGCAGATCGTCGCGACACAGCGCCCGCGACAGTCGTCTTCGGGACACGGGGCGTTGCAGCCGTCATCGGCCCCCGGGCACCGCCCGAGACAGTCGGGCGTGCAGCTCTCTCCCTCTTCCCGAGGGACGAGGGGCGGGAAGAGCCAGAAGTCGCCGCCGTAGCGCTCCTCGCCTGCTTCCTCCGCTCGCAGCCGGACGAAGTGGCGCCCGCCCGGCTGAAGCCCCTCGATCGTCACTCGGACCTCCTCCCCCGCCGTTACCGCGCCTATCTCCACCTCCCCCGCAAGATGCGGGAGCGTGGGGCCGTGGTCCACATGGACAGAAGCCGCGCGCTGTGTCGAAAACACGATCTCAGCGCGCTCGCTCGACAGCGCGGCCACTCGAATCGGGGAGAATAGCGCGGGGGGAGGCGCCTCTGAAGGCACATCGGGCACGAGCGCCACGGTGTTGGCAAGGAAACTTCCGATGCGCTCCGGCGAAGCCACCGCCACCCCGGCAAAACCGTGCGCCTCGAGCGCGACTCGGACTTCATGAAGATCCTCGTGCGCCCACGCCATCCACCGGGCGAGCAGCTCGTCTTCAAGCTCGGTCACGTTGCGCGCGCGGTGAGCCCAAATGAACACGCTCACTGCACGCCAGGCGCGCGCCGCGAGTAGTTGATGGCGCATTCGCCGGAGGAGATCGCGCGCCTTGTCTTCAGGCAAGACGTCGGAGAGCGCGAACGCCGCCGCTAGCGATTCGTCGGCGAGATCCACGGCCTCGCTCCCTTCCTGCCAAATCCACTCGACGAGCGCGCGGTCCGGCCGATTGAGGCGGTCCCAATGGTCCTGCCAGGCGGGATCCCAGGCCGGCATGCGCCCTCGGCTCGTGAACTGGCCGAGCCGCTCGTCCTCCGGCAGATCGCTGTTCTTGTTGAGCGCCCATATGCCGAGGACGTAGTGGGACTTGAGTCGGATGGGAAAGGTCGCCTCCAAGGTGCGGCGGGCGATCTTCTGGCCGGCCTCGCCCGGCGCGAGGCCGTAGGCGTCTGTGAGGAAGGCGTCCCATATGTGGGCGAGCGGCCGGCCTGGGTCTTCCATGAAATCTCTTACGGCGAAGAGGTTCACCTCGTTGGGCGTCCCAAGGGCGCTGTGGGCACCCCGCTCGACGCGCACCACGGCGCCGATGCCGTAGTTTTCCCACATGTGCCGCATCCGGTAGCGAACATACCCCGGCGCACAAAAGGGCAAGACCGACAGGCCGTAGTATTCGCCGGCAAGATCGAGCTCCACGATGGAGGGGCGGTTGCCCACACGACCGAACGTCGGATCGTGGGGATTGTAAGGCTGCCAGTCTTGTACCGGCCCCTTGTGCATGCTCAGGAAGTCGACGCCCTCGACCGCCGACAGCCCATCCGCGTGCCAAGCGTTCTCGTCCGGTTGGTGGACGAACGCCCGCATGATGAGTTCCTTGCCCAGCTCATGGACGATGACCCCGCCCACCTGCTCGGTGATGATCCGGAGACGCTCGGCGCGGGGCGGCACGTAGAAGGGAGGGTCGTCATAGTTTTCTTGACAGTAGGCACAGGTACACACCGTGAACCAGGGCGGCACCGGCGCAGAACCGAACATGACGACCACGCCGTCCACGTCGGGGATGCGTGCGATACCGCGACGATACGCGTCCGCGCGGGCCTCCCAAACCGGATCGCCCGGTTCGTAGCAAATATCGGTCCCCGTGCCGGAGAGTTCGTGGGTCCAGATGAAAGCTTTCATCCCGTTTTCGTGCGCGAGACGAATGCCGAGATTGAGTGCCTCGACTCTCGCCGTAGCCGCGGGATCATCGCCGAGGATGTCCTCGATGTTCATGATGAGGCCGTGGGAGAGCTGGATGTGGTTGACGCCGTAACGCGCCGCGGCCGCGATGGTCTCTTCAACTGATTCGGGCCGCGCGTTGAGCAACACCCACCCGTGGACGGGCTCATAGTCATCGCGGTCGAAGACCCAGGGATCCTCGCCGTCCGTCTCGTCGGGCACCGGCGAGGTGTCGCTGTCATTCGACGCCGGCGGCGTATCCCGCCCGAACGCGTCGGGATGCAACGACACATCGACAACGGAGGTGTCGGGGAGCTTCGGCGCGGCGCCTCCCGCGCATCCCACCGCGATGAAAAAGAGCAACACTGTCAATGGCGCGTCCATGTAACGCCGCATGGCCACCTCCCCTCTTCAATCAATCCCGCCGCTCCCCGGATCGGGGCCTACCCTGAATCCCCATCAAACCGAACACCGAACGCGTCGAAACCGGGGTGAGCTGCAAGGGAGTGAGGATTTGGGCAGAGGGAAACGCAGCGCCCATCTCGAACACCGAGGCGGTGAAGCTGACGCCGCGGATTGCCCTGTAGCGGCGCGAGAGTGCCGGTGCAGGGGGAATCAGGGCTCGAGGGGGATCCTTGTCGGACCCACCACCGCCTGGCCTCCTCGCAAATCCCTCACCACAAAATACAGCTCGGCCTCCTCGTCACCCTCTTCAAGGCGCCTCGCCTTCCACCTGTTCTCGATCTCCGTGCCCGCGCCTCGCTCCCATTCGAAGCGCCCCACCGTGGCATAAAACGACACCACCGGCTCCTCGACCCGCAGGCGATCCGCCTCATCCCGGTATTCGTCGAGACTCTCCTCGTCAATCACAATCAAGATCTCCACCTCGCCACGCCCGGCCATGGCCGGCAAGACGTGACCGGCCAGCTCGGCCGGCGCGACCAGATCGCCCCCGTCGAAGGCGACCCCCAGAAACTCCGGGTGCCGATTGCGCTCCCGCGGTCCCTCGCCCAAGTACAACGGTAACCGCAAAACCGCCTCGCGCTCCTCACCGCTGGCGCTCCTGGCGCGATAGAACACCACCGTCTCGAGCGGTTCCGGTAGCTCGCCGAGCGCGGCGCCCTCGAGATCCTGCGCTCCGCCACCCGCGGCCAACACCGCCAGACACGCCTGCCCAAGCTGCCACGGGTTGACCCGCGCGCGCCCCGCCGCCTCGGACTCGAGCGCCTGCTCACACGCGGGCAGCAAGCAGCGATAGCCGGCCTGCGCGCCCGCGGTGAGCGGACAAAAACGCCACTCCTCCTCCACCAGCTCATCCCCCGGCGGCGCGAAGATGCGCGCCGTCAAGCGCACCTCCTCATCGCCCACCGCCTCAATCGGCTCGGAGAAGAGCGCCAGCACCGTGAGCTTGTTCAGCAGCGTGCGCGGCTCGAAATCCTGACCGCAGCCGGCGGCCGCCACCATCGCCACCCCCAAACACATCACCGAAAGATTGCGCACGCCCATTGCTACCACTCCCCCCTGATCCCCAAAATCGGCAGGATCGGCAGCCCGGTCAGACGGGCTCGCTGTGAGTAGTCGTAGGAGTACGACCACCCCTCTTGGTTGGCGTTGTTGTAGATATTTTGCACGTCCAGGTAGAGCTCGAGCTTCCAGCGCTCGAAGGTCCAGACCTTGTCGATTCGCACGTCGAGAGCATGGAAGTGAGCCAACCTCGTCGAGTTGGAGCGCCCGTAGAGCGGCACATAGGTGTCGGTGCCGGCGTCATAGATTGCGCCCAAAACCGGCGTACTGGGGTTGCCCGAAACAAACCGGAAGCGCGCCCCCACTGAGACCCCCCACCC
>PWKZ01000054.1 GCA_003559575.1 Bradymonadales bacterium
AAGCCCTCTGCGTCGGGCTTTGCCAACTGCTCGAGCGCTTCCCCCACGAAGCGCCTCAGCTCGGCCGTGGTGCTCAGTTTGAGGAGCGCCTCAGCGGCCTCTGTGGCCTCATGATCAAGGCCGGCACGCTCCCACAACCGGACCTCGGCCGACAGCGCCTCCATTGCGATCCACCGGTCGCCGAGCGCGATCGCCGTCCGGCGGACTGCTCGCAGCGCCTGTCCGGCGTGCCGTGAACCCTCGTCGGTGGCGTCGGGGGCGTCCCCCGCGGCCTCCGCAGCGCGGATCTCGAGGCGCAGCTCGAGGACTCGCTCCCCTCCGTCGCGGGCGCGCGCCGCTGCCTCCCGGGCCAGAGCGGCCGCGCGCCGCGGCGCTCCACTCGCCAGCAGCAAGTCGGCGCGAGAGAGCGCCACGAGACCCTCAAGCCACGGCGCGTCGCGCTCCGCGAGCGCGAGGGTGGCCGAGTCGAGCGCCGCGTGGGCGGCCCGGGGCTCGCCGCAGCGCAAGGCGAGCCGGGCGCGCTCCGTCGCCACCAGCACTCCTCCCCAGCCGGCCGTCGCGCCGTGACCGCGGTCGGCCATCTCAAGCGCCTCGAGATCGGTCAGCGCTTGCACGATTTCGCGCGCCTCCTCGCGGGCGCCGGCCGGCGCGGCGTCGCCGAGCACCGTGGCGCGGGCCGACGACGCCTCCAGAAGGGCGGTCGGGTCGTCGCTGAGGCGGGCGGCCGTCACCGCGGCGAGGGAGAGGCGCAGGGCGTCGGCGCCTTCGCCGCGGTGAAGCTGCAGCAGCGCCGCCTGGGCCTGGCAGCGGGCGAGCAGCAGCGGAGAGGCCAGCGAGACCGAGATCGCGCGGCCGGTCTCAATCTCGGTGGCGGCCTGGTCGAGCTCACCCGCCCGCAAGGCGGCGCGGCCACGGATGAGCGCCAGCCGGGCGCGCGTCTCGGCGGTGGGGGAGTTGACCGACAGGTCGCGGTGGTCTGCCGCGGACTCTTTGCGCGAGGCTATCGATCTCAATGTCGCAAGTGGGAGGCCGAGATCGTCTCCGGCCTCGGCCAGCGCGAGCGCCGCGAGAGCGCGGTGGCCGGCCTCGGAGGCTACCTGAGCCGCCGCGATCCACTCCGCCGGGCTCCGGGCGTGGCAACGAAACCAGTCGAGCGCCTGGATCAGCGTGGCGTCGCGCTCTCGCGCCGAGAGTTCAGCGGCCGAGGCGCGCCGCAGGGTAGGGTGGGCGAAGCGGGCAAACCCTGCGAGGTCGATCGCCCGCGCCACGGCGGAGGGGCTCTCCGAGGGGAGGACTTGCCTCAGCAATCCGCGCTGCTCGAGACTCTCGAGCGAGGCGCGGGCCGGGGCCACGAGGTCGTCGAGCAGCGGCTCCTGGGAGTCTCGGGTCTTGTGCGGCGGCGCCAGCGCCGTGACCGTCATTCGCGCGAACGGCTCGGGCAAGACGGCCAACCGGCAAAGCAGCCGGCGCGCCGGGTCGGGCAACTGCTCGAGGCGGGCGCGCCACATGTGCCGCGTGGCGCGCTGCCAGCACCAGTCGGGCGCCGGCGCGGGTGTCGCGGGGGGCTCGCCCCGCAGCTCTTCGCGCGTCAATTTAACGGTCGCCGCCGCCGGGCTCATGAGCCTGCGGACGCGCGCGGGGCGGCCGTCGCACAGATCCAAAAGCTCGTCGCGTACTGCGCCGGCCGGGGGGGCGATGCGCGCGGCGCGCGCGAGATGGTCGAGCAACGCCGCGATCTCCTCGCGCGGCCACTTGGGGACGCGAACACTCTGAAGCTCCTGTCTCTCTCCGAGCAACGGCGGGGAGCCTTGGCTGGAGCGCTCCTCGGCGATTTCAACCAGGATGAAAAGCGCCGGACTGGCGGCGAGATGTTCGACCAGTGATGTCAGATGCGCCGCCTCGGTGGCCGGCTCGTGCGAGGGGGAGGGGAGGATGAAGATATGCGGGCGCTCACGGGTATCCGACCGCAGCAGAGAGTAGAGCGCGGCGCGCGCGGCGCGCAGTGTGCGCGGCGTGAGCCTGGTGGTGCGCGAGGTCGCCAGGGCGGCGAGCGCGGCGGAGGTCGATTGCACCTCGGCGGCGGCCACGAAGGGCTCAATCGCGCGGGCGGCCGTGGCGTGATCGGGCCCCCCCTTCAAGCGCTGCCGCGCGAGTCGATGGAGGATGGCATCGGTGCCGGAGCGCCGCGCTGCGGATTCACTTGGCTCCAGTTGATAGACCTTGGCGGTGACAGGGGGAGGAGCGAGCGCGCGCGCGCTCTGCCGGACCAGCTCGCTCTGTCCGACCTCCGCCGGCCCCCAGACGGTCAGAATCCGCGCGTCCCCAAGATCGATACACTCGCCAAGAGCCGCGTGAAGTCGCCTGGTGAGTTCGGGCGCGCGGAGCGCGGGGTCTTGCGGAAGTGGTGCGGCGGCTCGCATGGGCTAGAGCGCGGCCAGCGCCGCCTCGAGCGGCTCGAGCAGCGCGGCCCGCAGCAGATCGTCCATCTGTGCCAGTTGCCAGTGGCCGGTCGGGCCTGACTCGAACAGGAACTCATCCGCCTCGGTCGTGACCACCACTGCCTCGGTGCGACTTATCAACCGCACGAGATAGATGGCGCTGTCGGAGTCGATGCCGAACAGCGCGCCAAGGGTCTCGTTGTCCACCAACGCCTGAAACAGGGAGTGCTGGGAGGCGAGCGCCTCTTCGAGCGAGACCTCATCGAGGTGTGTCTCGGCGAGGGCCGCTTGCAGTCGCTGCCGGTGAACGCGGCGGGAGTTTCCGGAGGACGCGCCGGTATAGCTCGCATGCAGCTTGTCGCGCACCTGCTCCAGCACCTCGCGCGCCGGGGCGTCGAGTAGCTCGATCACCACCCGCCCTTTACCCTTGACGAGCGCGTCGCGCAGGCTGTTGAAGGCCCCTTCCGGGGTGCTGGGCCTCTGCGAGACCCGATACATTTCACGGAGAAAGGCCACGTTCTCCCGAAGTGTTTGGGCGTTGGCCCTCAGGGTCACGACGAGCGGCTGATGGCGCAGATTGTCGAACATTTCGGCGCGCCAAGTCCCGTCGGTGGCGCGGATGAAAGCGAAGGTCTCGCCGGCGCGCGTCCGGATTCGGGCGTGTCCCCCCTGGACGTCGGGGGGATCATGCTCCAGGCCGGCCCGGACACCGGCGTCGGCGCGCGCCCGCTCTAGCTCGAGCAGACGGGTGAATAGCTCTCGTCCGTCCGCGGCCCCGCCGAGGCGCTCGAGGGCCAGCCGGGAGCGCAGCTCGTCGTGCTGCCAACCCGGGAAATAGGTCCGAATCAGGCGCTCCGCTTCGTTCAGCTCGGTGTTGAGGTCGGTCACGAAACGTCGCAGGTGGTCGGTGGTGAGGCCCCACAAGCCGTCCGCGTCCTGCTCATGGATGCTCTCGATTAGTCTTTCAAAAGTCGCCGTGACCTCGTGGAGCTCCTGCTCCTCGGAGCAGGAGCCACCGAGCAGACCACCGCCGAGCAGCATGACGATTGCCACCCATAATCGTCGGCCCATCCTGGGATTCGCGGACGGATTCACGCACACCTGCGGCGTCACCTGCAGCGAATTAGTGCTCGACGTAGCGCTGCCACAGCTGTGCCTGATTCGGTTTGTCTCCTTGCACATGCACGCGCCTCCACACGCTCGCTCCTCAGAACGAACCGACGATCCTGACCCCACCGGCTGGTGTTTTACGCTGTTTCGTACCCATGCTCCCCTCGAGTCTTCGCTCCTCAGCGCGAGGCGGTCCGGTTGACGCGCAGAGAGATCCGCATCGACAGAGGCGTCCCCGCGAACGGCTCGATTTGAAGGCGGCGCATACTGGTCCGCACGCAGTTGTGCATGCGACCGCTAAACGGCCCCACGGCGCGTGCCCGTCCGATGCGCCCGGTGGGGAGCACATCGAACCGGAATGTGGCCTCGCCGACCTCCGGTCGTTCGGCTGCCTCGGCCTCGAGGCAGGGAGCCAGCAGGCGCTCGGCGCGCGGCTGGATCTCCGCCAACAGGATGTCGCGCGACACCTTGCGCAGCGCCTGACCATCCGGGGCGGTGGTCGTCAGGTCGAAGTCGATTATCAACGGCTCGCCCCCGTCGTCTTCGTATAACTCGCCGCCGAACGCGACGCGCCGCGGCCGCCTGGGCTGCGTTTGCCTCGGCGCGCTCAGCGGTGGGTCGGCGCCGAAGCGCCACGCGTGCGCGCGCTCGCCCGCAAAGCTCGCCATCGGCTGGATTCGTCCAAGCTCGGTCTCGTAATAGAGGGAGGTGGCGTAGCCGCATGGAGTGCGCTCGGTGTGGGTGGCGAGCACGACGGCCACCGCGGCCGCCAACAGCACGATGGAGACGAGCACGATCTGGGAGCCGCGCGAGGCGAGATGGTGTTTGCGGCGGACTGTTTGCTCCACTCTCTCGGCCGTGCGGTGCTCCTCGAGGAGGCGCAGCTCTTCCTGAGCCTTTTCATAGGCGTTCTTGAGCGGTGGGACATCCCCGAGCGCGGTCCAGCCGCCGCTCGACTCGGGACACACCTCGGTCGTCAGCCCGAATCGACCGTCCAGGATTCGCTGCTTGATCTCGTCGACCGTGAAGGGGCCCAGATCGAACCCTCCTTCACCGCGGACGAGCCAACGTTGTCGAAATACTGATGCCATATAGTCCCACCGGCGAGATGAGCCGCTTCCGTGATCAAGGATCTTCGGTCAACAGCGCCGGTGGGTCAAGGGGGTAGGTCAGCCTCAATCCTCCACCGCGTCCGTGGACCGAGGGGAGTGAGGCGGGTGCAAGTGCAAGGAAACAAGCCAAATCGAGCGGAGGCGTAGCCGCGCTACGTCGAGCATCGATTTGGTGAAGGTGACGCCGCAATTGTGCCCGAATCGCTTCCCGAATCCCGGAAGGGGTGGAGGATTGAGGAAAACAGATTCGCGACAAATGATTTGATTCGTGGCATTCTCTGCCGCAGGTGATGGAACGGGTAATCGAGAGCGCAGGTGCGCTCTAGAAAAAACTCGGGCATGTCGGGTTTTTAGGAGTTGGGAGATGGGCTTCAGGTCGAACCCGAGGTCGTCGCGAAAAATATATCGCGGCGGGGCGTTGGTTTCATTGTGTCTGCTTTGGGCTCTCACGGCGTGTATCGATTTGCCGCGGGAAGAGTTTGAGCCGCGGGTGACCCCCGAGTTCAACCCCGATCCGGCCAATCCGGCGGTGCCACAGCCGATCGATATCCCAGGGCTGACGAAGGATCCGGTCTCAGGGATGGTAACGGCGCCGGTCCCCGAGGACGCCTCGCTCGCATACCGGGAGCTGTTTGAGGGCTATATCAACACTCTCGACGGCTGGGCGCTGAATTCCACGCTCACGTTCGCCTTCACGGGCACGGTGGATCACGAGACCGTCCATGACGGGACCGTGCGCGTGTATGCGGCCCAGGGGCGTGATGGCGCGCTTGTGCGGTCCGACATCGGGTTCCTCATCGTCACGGAAGACGTCGCGGTCGATCCGGCGCACCCGGAGGGGCCGTCCAAGACCGCGGTGACCCTGATCCCCGAGCGCGCGTTGGCGCCCGGGGTGCTCTACGCGGTGGCGGTGGCCGGCAACACCGCCGGCGGCATCCTGACCACCGAAGGCCAACCCGTCACCACGCCGTTCGCCTTCACGTTCCTGAAATCCCTCGAGCCTCTCATTCGAATCTTCGAGGACGACGACGGCCGGGAGCATGTCCTGTCCAACATCGTGCTGGGGGCCGAGACACCCGAGGATGTCGAGGTGCTCAGGCTGCTCGAGGCCATGCGCGAAGGATACGCGCCGTTGCTCGAGACCATCGCCGACACCGATTTGATGGACGAGTACGCCCTGCCCCTCGAGCAGGTGGTGCTCTTCTGGACGTTCACGACCCAATCCGACACGATAGCGCTGTTCGACCCGCTCACCGAGACCATCCCGGCCCCCAACGATCTGCTCTTCGAGGGCGACCGGTTGAGCTTCCCAATCAACCCGGAGCGGGACTCGCCGGTGCAGGTGAGGATGTTTGAATGGCTCAACACCCTGGACGGCTTCTCGGTCTTGAGCGAGCCTGTGCTCGGTTTCTCCGCGGCGCTCGACGCCGACTCGATCTCCAGCGACTCCGTGCGAGTGTTCGAGATCGACGGCGACGGGCAGATCACGGAGATCGACTGGGTGGCGCCCGTCTACAAGCCGACCGGCGCCCGCGTTGTGCTCGAGCTTCTCGACGCGCGGCGCCACTTCGCCCACGGCCACACTTATGTGGTGGCGGCCTTGTCTGGAGGGGGCGAGGGAGGGATCGAGGACTCCCGCGGGCGGCCGGTCTTGCGCTCCCAGGCGATGGCGCTGGCGCTGTTGCGCGCGCCGCTGCTCACCGCCGAGGGCGAGTCGGCGCTGCCCGGAGTCCTCGATGACGACGACGCCGCCGAGTTCGAAGACGTTAGGGCGGGATACGACACGCTGCTCTCGGCGCTCGGGGAGCAGTTCGATATTGATCGCGACGGGCTCGCAAGTTTCTGGACCTTCACCACCGGAACGCGCGCCGAGTCACTGGTGAACCCCAACCTCGGGATAATCCCCAGCCCCAACGCGTTGATCCTCGTCCCCGACCTGCTCGAGCCGCTCATCACCGCCGCTCGGCGCGCGGGGCGGAAGGCCGAGGAGGAGTTCCTGACCTGGCTCGGAGAGCAGGGTGGGTGGTCGGTGGTCATGGCGGGCGACGCGCAGTTCTCCAAACCGCTCGATCAGGACAGCTTCGGCGAGGCGCTGCACGTCCTCGAGATGGCCGTGCAGACCACCAAGGTGGACCATGTGAGGTTCGCGCAGCCGCTCGATCCCGAAGAACGGGTGACTGCGATCGACTTCTATCCGGCGCGCTCCTGGAAGCCGGGGACACGCTATCTGGCCCTCGTCACCGATGCGCTGCGCACGGTCGAGGGCGAGCCGGTCGAGCCGTCGAGTTTCCAGGTGCTCATCCGCGGCAGCGAACCGGTCTTCGCCCCCGGAGTCGGCAATCAGGTGCCGGCGTTGCTCACCGATCTGGACGCGCTGCAGGTGGAGGTAGTTCGCCTCCAATCGGCCGATGCCCTTGATCGCGCGCTGGACAAGCTCGGCATCGAGCGCGAGCGCGTCATCGCCCACTGGGCGTTCGAGACCCACAACGACAACGAGGTGCATTTCAGTCCGGCGAGCTTCGTCTTGCCGTTCCCCAACGAGCTCATGCAGAGCCGCGAGATGGTGCCGGAGAGTTCTCCGCCGCGCCCCATGCCCGGGATCCTCCTCCCGCCTGCCGAAGAGGAGAGCGGGATTGTGGCCGATACGCTGGAAGCGCTGCGTGCGCTCGACGGCTTCTCGGTCCTGACGAGCGCCACCGCAAGGCTCGCCAAACCGCTTGCGCCCGACAGCCTCAGAACAGCCGACGAGGTGCTGGACATCCTGGACGTGGGGATCGCTTTGGCCGACATCACCGAGATCGACGTGGCGCCCGGGAGCGAACTCGAGCTGAGCGATTTAATGCTCATTGAGCCGGTCGAGGACACCCGCGCCGCGTTTGATCCCAACACCAACACGCTCTCTGTCGGCCCTCCCCGGGGGCGCCCCTTTCTGCAGAATCGACGCTACATGGTGGCGCTGACCGACCGCCTCAAGAGCGGCGACGAGAGCCCCATCAGGGTCTCTCCGCCGTTTTGGTTCGCTCGCAGCCCTCACCCCTTGGCCACCGGAACCGACCCCACGAGCGATCAGAGCCTGGTGGGACTCTTGAGCAACGAGGACGCCGCCGCGCTCGAGGAGCTGCGCCGGGCCTACGAGCCGATGTTCCTAGGGTTCGACATGATAGGCGAGCTGTCGCCGCGCTTCCACGGGCGCGACAGCGTGGTCCAGTTCTGGACCTTCTGGACCCAGGACATCACCGGGCCGCTCGAGAGGATGATTGCGAGCCTCGATGAGGAGCTGCCCGTGGAGGACATCGTGATCGATCAGTATGCCCCTATCGGTCGCGAACAGCACTCCCCGGTGATCGAATACATCTTCCAAGAGGATGAGGAGGCTTCGCGCTTTTTCGCCGATCCGGACCGGGGGTTGATCCTCGATCTCAAGATCCCCAGCAAGACCTTGCTCACCGAGCCCGATTTCCGTGACTCGCAGAACGCGATCTGCGGGCCGGCGCGGCCTTACGATCTCGAAGCCGGTTTCGACTGGCGAGACGACGAGATTCCGGTGGACATCTACGTGCCCGAGGAGCGGATCGACGATGGGGTTGAGAAGCCTTACCCGGTGGTCTTGTTCGCCGGCGGACTCGGCGGGTCGAAGCACGACGTACTGCGCTTCGGGTTGGCCGACGCGTTGATGGAGGCCGGCTTCGTCGTCGTCGCCGTGGAGCTGCCGCTGCACGGGAAGCGCACATGCCATCACTGTGTCAATTCGGGCGAGGGGTTCCTCTGCCACGATCCGGTGGCGCTGCGCGACAACTACGTCCAGGCGGCGCTCGATTTGCACCAGGTGGCGCGCGCCGTTCGCGGCGGCCTCCTGAACTCGATTGTGCGGGGGATGGGCCCAAAGGAGGTAATCGATGAAGACTCCCTGGATGAGATGGGTTTCGTCGGCACCTCCATCGGATCCATGGTGGGGACGATGTTCATCGCCACGGCTCCTTATATCAAGCACGCGGTGCTGAACGCGCCCGGTGGACATTTCGCCCGGTTCATCGAGGACAATGACGCGGTGTGGTTGCAGCAGTACGTGCGGGAGATGTTGTGTGGCGCGCTTGGAGACACCATGCCGCGGCTGTGCGAGTTCAACGAGAACTCGAACGACTATCTCTGTTACCGGCCGGGAATGGGGTGCGATCCCATCCCCTGGTCGCACCCGGAGATTCGCGAATTGCTCGCCACGCTTCAGTGGCTGCTCGACCGCGCCGATCCGGTGGCCTATGGCCCGTACCTATTTGCTCACAGCCTGTTCGACATCGAGCGGCGGGTGCTGCTCCAGGTGGCGCAAAATGATGAGCTGTTCAAGGCGGACGTGGTGACCGCGCTTCGCAACTCGATGGCGGGTGGCGCGAGAGGGTCGGCCGACTACGAGCCATACGGCGGCGGGGCGTGTCACGCGTTTCTGCTCCATGGCTGCCCCGAGGCCGCCAACCAGGAGACGGTGGAGCAGTCTCGCGAGCGGGCGCGGGGTGACATCGTCGAGTATTTGATGAGCGGGGCTCTCCCTTACTGAGCCGTGGTTCGAAAGCGATACGCGCGGAGGAGTTCATCTGATGTGGGAGCCGAAAAAGTTCGCAATCGTGGTCGTCATGGTCGGGTTCTTGGCGCTTATGGGCGCGCGAGGGGCAATCGCCGGTGGGCTCGAGCTTCGTGAGCAGGGCGCGGCCGCCATCGGCATGTCCGACGCGGTGACGTCCAAGCTGGATCATCCCTCGACCGTCTATTTCAACCCGGCCGGCATGGCGTTCCTCGAGGGGTTGCAGGTGTCGGCCGGGGCGACCTTCGTCATGCCGCAGTTCGGGTATCGGGATCCCGAGGGGAATCATCCGAGCGCGTCGAACACCAACAAGGTGCTCACGCCGCCGCACTTCTATGCCTCGTGGCGCATTTCCGAGCAGTTCGCCACCGGGCTGTCGTTCAACGTCCCGTTCGGCCTGGGGCTCCAGTGGCCGTCCGATTTTGGTGGGCGGCACATGACGGTGGGCTCCGAGATGCAGATCTTTCTCATCAACCCGAACTTCGCCTATCGCCCCTTCGAGAGTTTGTCCATCGCGGTGGGGTTGCAGCTCATGCCGGGGACCGTCGAGATCGAGCGGCGCTTCGGCTTCGTTACGGATGAAGGCCGGATCAGCGAGGGTGGAGTGGAGCTTGGTGGGCTCGGGTTCGGCATCGGCGCCAACTTCGGGGTCATGTATCGACCGCTCGATTGGCTCAACCTGGGCTTCTTCTATCGCAGCCGGGTGGCGATGACCTTTTACGGCGACGCGCACTTCGACGTGCCGGCCGGAGTCGGTGACCGCTCGGTGTTCCACGACCAGTCGGTCGAGGCCTCCGTGGTGCTGCCGGACTACATGGTCATCGGCATCGGCTTCCAGGTGCTGCCGGAGCTATACCTGGCGTTCGATCTCGATATCGTGCTGTGGTCCTCGGTGGACAACATCGGCATCCGGTTCCCGAACGATCAGTCGGGGCAACTTACCGAGGATGTGCGCCAGGACTGGCGTGATACCGTTACTCCGAGGTTGGGGATCGAGTGGCGCGCGCTCGATTTGCCGCTTCACCGCCTGATTGTGCGGTTCGGTGGAGGCTACGACATGCCTCCGACTCCCGACCACACCCTCTCGCCGATGCTCCCCGACTCGCACCGCATCTTCACCTCCACCGGCCTCGGGTACACCTACAAGCCGTTTGGGCTGACCTTCGACGTGGGCTACATGATGACCAACTTCCTGCCACGCACGGTCGGCCGCGACGACTGCCGGGACGATTATTGCAACCCGTTCCCGGCCGAATACAAGACCAGGGTGCATTTGCTGGCGGTCGATCTGAGCTGGCAGATTTTCTGAGCCGGCGCGGGAGTCGCCCCTGTTCGATGCGGTAGTTGATATGACCACGAGACATCCATTCTACAAGAGCGTCGCTGACTCGGATTGGAACGACTGGCGTTGGCAGATGCGCCATCGGGTGACCGACCCCGACGAACTTCAGCGGATTCTGGAGCTTGACGACCTCGCCCGCGAGAGAGTGCGCGCGGTCCTCGGGCGGTTCCGAATGGCGGTGACACCCTACTATTTGTCCCTGATCGATCCGCGCGATCCACGCGATCCGGTGTCGCTCCAGGCCATCCCGCGCCCCGCCGAGCTGGAAGTCCAGCAGGCCGACCTGGCCGATCCATTGGCCGAGGATCGCGACGCCCCCTGCCGGGAACTGGAGCATGTGCTGACCCACCGCTACCCCGACAGGGTGCTGCTGCTCGCCACCGGCGAATGTACGATGTACTGCCGCCACTGCACTCGGCGGCGCATCGTCGGCCGGCGCGAGCGGGCCACCTCACCGGCGCTCCTCACGCGCGCGTTGGAATATTTGAAAGAGCACGAGGAGGTCCGGGACGTCTTGATCTCGGGCGGCGATCCGCTGACACTCTCCGACTCGGCGCTCGAGAACCTCCTGAGCGCGGTCCACGCCATCCCGCATGTGGAGATAATCCGCATCGGGACAAGGGCCCCCGTGGTCTGCCCGCAGCGCGTCACCCCTCAGCTCGTCGATATGCTCGGTCGCTTCCAGCCTTTGTACGTCAACACCCACTTCAACCACCCGGCCGAGGTGACCGACGAGTCGCGCGCCGCCTGCGCGCTTCTGGCCGACGCAGGCTTCCCGCTCGGCAACCAGTCGGTGCTCTTGAGAGGGGTCAACGACGATCCCCACATCATGAAGGCGCTCGTCCACGATCTACTCAAGATGCGGGTGCGCCCTTATTACGTCTACCAATGCGATCTCTCGGAGGGGATCGAGCATTTTCGGACCTCGGTGGGCAAGGGGATCGAGATGGTCGAGTTCCTGCGGGGGCACACCTCGGGTCTGGCGGTGCCGACATTCGTGGTCGACGCGCCGGGCGGCGGCGGCAAGATCCCTGTCATGCCGCAGTATCTCATCTCGCGGACCCACAACAAGGTCCTCTTGCGCAACTTCGAGGGTGTCATCACCACCTACAGCGAACCCGCCAACGCGGCCGTCGATAGCGATCTTGACAGCGCTCACTGGTGTCCTCCGCACAAACGCAGCGACATCGGCCTGGCGCGCCTGTGTGCGGGCGACGAACTCTCCTTGACACCGAGCGAGCATCGCTCGACTCGTCGCGCCTCCCCCTCCTCGGGAGAGCGCGACCCGAGTAAGGACAACTGAGAACAGGCCGCGCAATGTTTCCCGCGAAAGCCCTGAGACTCCATCGCGCAAGCAGTCTGGCCGTGGTGGGGATCGTCAAGAACGCCGGCAAGACCGTCGCCATCGGGCGGTTGTTGCGCGAGAGCGCGAGCCTGGGCCGTGTGGCAGGGGTGCTCTCCACCGGCCTCGACGGAGAGCCGCGCGACACCGTTTTCGGCTACCGCAAGCCGCCGGTGATTGTCTCGGAGGGGATGTGGGTGGCCACCGCGGCGCAGGGGATCGAGGCGGCCGAGGCGGGGCTCGCGCCACGGGCCGAGACCGGTGTCGCGACTCCGTTTGGGCCGGTGGTCGTGGCCGAGGTGGTCCGGGCCGGGCGGGTGTCTTTGATAGGCCCGCGCAGTTTGTCGCAGGTGGCGCGGGTGATAATGGCGCTACGCGCTCAGGGGGTCGAGCTGGTGCTGGTGGACGGGAGTGTCGACAGGCGGGCGGTGGCGGCCGCCGCCGAGACCGAGGCGGTTGTGTTGGTCGTCGGCGCGGCGTGGAGTCGCGATTTGGCGAGCGTGGTGCGGGAGGCCCGACGAGTCCTGGCGGCTTTCGCGTTTCCCTTGACGGGGCTCGGGCTTGCCGACTGGCCGGCTGCGCCCGACATGGTGACTCGATCCGGCGAGGTGTCGCCTTGTGGGCTCGCTTCGGCGCTGGGTGCCGAGGAGGCGCTGGCGGCGCTGGCCGCCGGCCGCCGGGCCCGCGCGCTGCGCTGCCCCGGGGCGGTCTCGGGGGCGCTGCTCGATGCGCTCGTTGACTCGGCCGCCACGCCACTCAAGCTTATCGCCCACGACGGGACCAGGGTGTTTGCGACGGAGGCGGAGATCGAGCGCTTCGAGGCGGCCGGGGGGGAAATCGAGGTGCGCCGCCCGATCCGGGTGGCGGGGGTGGCGATTAATCCGTACTCTCCAGAGGGCTACCGGCTGCCGGTGACCGAGCTGCGAGAGCGAATCCAGGATCTCGTACCAGGGCGCCCGGTGTTCGACGCACTCAAAGATTGAGCGGAATGTTTTTTAACGGCGGTGAGGGCCGGCGCCGGGAGGATCTGATGGAGTCCAAGCTCAACCTTGATCGGGGGCGGGTCGGTGAGGCTCGGCAGAGCGCGCGGCGTATCGCCGACGCGGTTCAGGCGGAGATCGACGAGCACACCACCTCCACGGTCGAGCGCGCAGTGCTGCGGCTCTACGGGGTCGACGGGGTCGATGACAACGAGGTGCCGCTGCCCAATCGGGTGGTGGCGGCGATGGAACAGGCCGGCGCGCTGCATTTTGGGGCGGCGCGGGTCGTGGGGGCGGCGCTCGTGCAGGGATTCGCGGGGCCGCAAGAGTGCGCCGCGGCCATCGCCGCCGGAGAGCTCGCGATCGAGTCGCTCCTCGAAGTGCCCGTTGCCGAAGCGCTGGATCGCGCCGACGCGGCCGGCGGGGCGGGGATCGAGCGAATCCGCGCCAGGCGCTGGGAGCGGCTCGAGCTGCGCCGGCGGCTTGGGTCCGCCTCCGGCGCCGAGCACTATGTGATAGTCGCCACCGGCAACATCCACGAGGACGTGCTGCAGGCGCGGGCGGCGGCGCGCCAGGGGGCCGACATCATCGCGGTCATTCGCACCACCGGCCAGTCGCTGCTCGACTATGTGCCGTTCGGCGCCACCACGGAGGGCTACGGCGGGACTTATGCCACCCAGGAGAACTTTCGTATCATGCGCGCGGCCTTGGACGAGGAGGGGCCGCGGGTCGGGCGCTATATTCAGCTCGTCAACTACGCCAGCGGCCTGTGCATGCCGGAGATCTCGGTGATGGGCGCGTTCGAGCGGCTGGACATGCTGCTCAACGACTCAATGTACGGCATCCTGTTTCGCGACATAAACCCGCTGCGAACCATGGTCGACCAGTCCTTCTCGCGCACCATCAACGCATTCGCCGGGGCCGTCATCAACACCGGCGAGGACAATTACCTGACCACCGCCGACGCCGTCGAGGCGGCCCATACGGTGCTGGCGAGCCAGCTCATCAACGAGCAACTGGGGTTTTGCGCCGGGCTGCGCGAGGAGCAGCTCGGCCTCGGCCACGCATTCGAGATTGATCCCGAGGTGGAGGACGGCCTGTTGTTGGAGATCGCCCAGGCGCAGCTCGCGCGGGAGATTTTTCCTCGCCACCCGCTCAAGTACATGCCCCCCACCCGCTACATGACGGGCGATATCTTTCGCGGTCAGTCCCAAAACGCCTACTTCAACCTCGTGTCCGTGCTGACCGGGCAGCGCATCCAGCTACTGGGGATGATCACCGAGGCGATCCACACTCCCCATCTGGCCGACCGGCAACTGGCGCTCGACGCCGCCCGCTACGCCGCGACCACGGCGCGCAATCTCGGCCAAGAGCTGCGGTTCGTGCCCGGAGGACGCATCCAGCAGCGTGCCGCCGAGGTGCTGGAGCAAACGGTGGAGTTTTTACAAAGAGTGGAGGAGCTGGGGCTGTTCGGCGCCATTGAGCGCGGGATGTTTGCCAACATGGCCCGCCCCGTTCGAGGCGGCAAGGGGGCCCTTGGGGTAGTCGCGAAGGCGGCCGAATACCGCAACCCGTTCTTGGACCGGTTTCACGCCGAGCTTCCACTTGCGCTCGAGGAGGCGACCCATGTCAGCCACGCGTGAGAAGACCACGGACGCGACGGATCAGTCGCTGACGTCCGATCCGACTCGAGTGGTGCCTTATGGCGACACATTGAACGACGGGAGGTTGCAGCTGAGCTTCTCGTTGCCGGTGCCTCCCAGCCCCGAGGCCGAGGAGGCGGCGCTGCGGATGCTGCGCGCCATGGGGCTCGAGGATCCGGCCATTGTCCACACGCGGGATTTGTTGACTGGCGGCACCTTCTTCGTGGCCTACGGCTCATGGCGCGAGGGGGTCGACTTCACGGCTATCAAGGTGCCCAAGGCGCAGTCGGTCGTGCTCGATCGCAAGGAGATCGAAACGATAGTCGAGAGCGAGCTTCTCGGGCGACCGATCAGGGTGATTGGCGCGTGTACGGGCAGTGACGCCCACACGGTGGGGATCGACGCCATCTTGAACCTGAAGGGGATCGCCGGCCACAAGGGGCTCGAGAGCTACCGCGGCTTCACGGTCAAAAACCTGGGCGCCCAGGTGCCGAACGAGGTCTTGATCGCCGCAGCGCGGGAGCTTGAGGCCGACGCGGTCTTGGTGAGCCAGGTGGTGACCCAGAAGAACGTCCACATTCACAATCTGACTCGGTTTGTCGAGCTGGTCGAGGCCGAGGGGTTGCGAGACCGTTTCTTGTTGGTCTTGGGAGGGCCCAGGATCACTCATGAGTTGGCGATGGAGGTGGGCTTCGACGCCGGCTTCGGGCGGCGGAGCTTCGCCGGCCATGTGGCGAGCTTTCTGGTGCAAGCGTTAAGGGGGAGGGGATGAGTTTCGGTCCGTTGGTGATAACCGCCGCGATTTGCGGTGCCGAGGTTACGCGCGACGACACTCCGCATTTGCCCATCACGCCCGAGGAGCTGGCTCTCGAGGCGTGCGCTTGTCGTGACGCGGGGGCCGCGATTGTGCATCTGCACGTGCGCGACCCCGAGGGGCGGCCGACCCAGGACGGTGCCATCTTCGAGGACGTGGCGGCGCGGATCCGCGCCCGGAGCGACATCATCATTCAGGCCTCGACCGGCGGCGCGGTGGGGATGACTCCCGAGGAGCGGCTTGATTCCTTGCGCTGCGGTCCGGAGATGGCGACGTTGACCTGCGGCACCGTGAATTTCGGCGATGGGGTGTTTGTCAACGACTGGCCCTTGATCAAGCTCTTCGCCGCGCGGATGAGCGCTCAAGGGGTGCGGCCCGAGCTTGAGATCTTCGACGCCGGCCATTTGGCCACCGCCGCGCGGCTGGCGCGCGAGGGGCTCGTGACGGGGCCTTTGCACTACGATTTCGTGTTGGGGATCCCGGGGGCGCTCCCCGCGAGCGTCGCCAACCTGGCCTGGCTGGCCGGCATGTTGCCCCGGGGCGCCACCTGGAGCGTGGCCGGGATGGGGCGCGACGAGCTTCCGCTGGCGATGGCGGCGATCGCGATGGGGGGGCACGTGCGCGTCGGGTTCGAGGACAACATCTACTACCACAAGGGTCGGCTGGCGGTCTCGAACGCCGAGCTGGTGGCCCGCGTGGTGCGCATCGCCGAGGAGCTTCAGCGAGCGCCGGCCACCCCGGACGAGGCGCGCGCGCTCCTGGGGATCGGCGGACCTTTCAGGCGTGAGGCGGGGTGAGAGAGCGATTCATGGTGCAAGTCATGGCGCGGGGCACGCTCACGCGGCGTGTTTGGGGCGTCTCGCTCACGCTGGGGCTCGCGGCTTTGGCGCTCGCGTTCCTCACCGCGGGAGCGGGAGGGTTGGTCATCGGCCCCGGTCAAGAAGAGGAGATCCTCGCTCTCTTTCCTCCCGAGTCCCTAGGAGAGCCGGTGGCGGCCGGTCACACCCTCGAGCGGATAGCCATCGTGCGCGACCGAATCGAGCTGCACTTCACGCCCGCCGACACCTCCGAGCCCGTGTGGGTGGAGCTTCGCGCGGCCGACAGCGGGCGCGCGGTCTTCGCGCGGACCCGTCATTTCGACGTGCGCGTGCCGCCCGACATGCCACAGTCGGCCGAAGTGCTCGCGCGCTGGGTCGCGGCCAGTGTTGCCGCCAGGGAGACCGACTCCCCCTGGATCCCTTCCTCACAGGCGGTGCGTGTCGCCCCTCCACCGCCCGACTTTCACCGCGTCGCGCTGGCTGAAGCGGGACACGCCGAGATTCCGCGGATCGAGCGGCTGTATGTCCGCTTCGTGATCCCTCTCTTGTGGCTCGCTCTCGCGATCCTCGGAGTGGTCAAGCTCGTGGCGGGCCGGTGCGCGCTCGGGCGCGCGGCGGCGGGACAGACGGCGGCGCTTCTCCTGGCGCTTTTTCTGGTGGCCTTGGCGCTGCGGCTATGGCTACCGCCGATGGGGCCGGGCGACATCAAAAACACGCTCCTGGCCGCCTATGACGGGTGGCCGCGCGGGCACGGCTACTTTGAGGTCGGCCGTTACGGGCGCGCTCCCGAGGGGTTGTTGGCCTGGGTGTTTTTGGTCTTGCCGGTGCGCGATCTCTCGGTGGTCATGGTCAACCTGCTGCTGGCGTGCTCATGTGTCCCGCTGCTATACGGCCTGGCGCGGCGGCTCGGGCTCCCCCGCGAGACCGCGCTCGTTGGCGCTCTGCTGCTCGTCGTGGCGCCGCTCCATGTGCGGCTGAGCCCCACCACCAGCCGCTATATCCCGCTCATCTTCCTGACGCTTCTAGGTCTCCAGCTCTCGCTCGCCTGGCTCAATGAGCGCCGCGTTCACGATCTTGCCGCCGCCGTAATCGCGCTCGTGCTCGCCAGCCAGTGCCGGCCCGAGGCGCTCGCGCTGCCGGCGATCGTGCTCCTGCTCGTCGTCTTCCGCGGGCTCACGCCCACCACGGGACAGGGGCGGGCGTGGCCGCTCGCGCCGGCCGGCGCAATTTACGCGCTGCTGCTCGTTGTCCCCGCCGCGCCCCTCGTGAGCGTGGCACTCGCCGGCGGTCCAGGTGTCTCGCCCTATGTGGTGGGCTCGCGGCCGGTGTTCGATCCCGCCCACAACCCGTTCTTGAACGGCGCCTTCACTCCGCTCGTCTGGCCGGCGTTGGCCGCCGGCGGGGCGCTCTTCGGGCTGCTTGCGGGCCCCCGGCGGACCACCGCGTGGCTCATTCTGGCCGCGTTGTTCTTGGCCGGACTGCTGGCGACTGTCCGCGTGCCCGAAGGCCACATCTTGAACGCCCGCTACCACCTGACCGCGCTGCCGTTTCTGCTGTTGCTCACCGCTCACGGGTTGACGGCCCTCTTGGCCGTGGCCGCCAGGGTGCGCCCGGCGCCGGCCTGGGCCTCGGTCGCTGTCGCGGTGGCGATCGCGGCGCTCGCCGCCGGGCCAATGCCGGCGGTCACGCGCGACACGACCATGAACGCCGAGTACCGGTTCTTGCGCGACAACCTGGCCAAGATCCCCGACGACTGCGTCATCGTCCACTGGTACCCCCCGCACGACCACGGACTGCGCGCTCAGCCGACTCTGTCGCGCTCAGTCGGGCGCCGTCACCGCTGGCTTTCAAGCGAGGGGCGGCTGGATGATTTGCCGGATGATCGCTGCCTCGTCTACTGGCGCAACGGGGCCTGCCATGGGCCCAGGGGCGACGCCCCGGCGCCGCACCCCTGCGAGCTTCTCGACCGGGCCGCCGGGGACGCAATCGCGGAGGCGGTGCTGCCCGCCGTCCCAGTGCGCGAGGAGCACTACGAAGGCGATTATCTCAAAGTCGGACTCTACCGGCTTGCGCCCGAGCGCCGAGAGCGAGAGGAGAGAGAGAGATGAACGGGCGGCCCCTGGCGCTTCACGCGGGCTTTCGCGCCCGATGTGACCACCGGCAGCCGCGCGGTCCCCATCCAGCACACCACGAGTTGTCGGTTGCGTGACGCGGAGCACGCCGCGACGCTGTTCGCGCTCGAAGAGCCGGGCAACATCGACACCCGCATCCTGCATCCGACGAACGAGGTCTTCGGGAAGCGCATCGCAGCGCGCGAGGGCGGGGTTGCCGGTTTGGCCGTGGGATCGGGGCAGGCCGCCCTGGACGCTGGCGTTGCTCTCGCTCATAGAATCCGAGGACGAGCTGGTCTCGGCCGCCGGCCTCTAGGGCGGCACCATCGCCGGGTCGCGACGCTTTTCGAGAGTTTCGCGATGAACTACCTGGCGATGCTGAAGCGCTACCTACGGCTCCTAACGACGGCGATTCGGCCGTAGCGGCCTCCCGGCCGCGGGTCGAGACAGAGCCTAGAATACGATCATTTGGTTGACGCGCACCAAGACCAACGCGCTCTCGTCTCCAAGCGGGACGAACGGTTGGTGGACCAACCATTCAAACCCACAGGTGCCGAACGGCAGCCCGCTCATCGCCGGGCGTAGCGGCTCGTCATCCGCCGCGAATCGCAGATTGCTGCGAAATAGGCCGCCGCCCACCCAAAGATCGCACCGGCCGTCGTTGCCGCAGACGCGCGGATCCGGGAGGAACTCCGCCACTTCCTCGTCTGAGGCCTCTTGCAGGGTGACGCCGGCGTCGCGGCTCGTGAGCCGGGCGCCGGGGAAGTAGAGACGATCGGGATCCTCCGGGTGGACCCTAATTGCCGATGGGGCGTGCTCGTCGGTCACGAGGGTGAAGCCGCCTCCGCGATTGTCACTCCGAAACAACCCCCGCCCGGTGACGCTCAGGTACACGCGCTCCGGGAGGCTCGGCGCGAACGCCACCGCCTGTCCCTCTTCATCGGTTTCAATCACCGGCCCGACCGCCTTGAAACTGTCCGCCGCGTTGGTGGTCAGCAGCGCCGGTTGGGTTAGACCGAAGCGCCCGCGGAAGCGTCCCGTGAGGATGGCGTCGTGTGGCTCCGAGGGGTTGACGGCGAGCTGGTTTGGGTCGGCGGTGGTGAGGTCGGGGACCTCTGCGAAGGTGGCCCCCCTGTCGGTGGAGTACCATAGATTCAGCGTCCGGCCGCCGCTCGAGACGCCGAGCGCGTAGATGTATCCGTCGGGGTGGATGGCGATGAGCGGGGGGCGCGGAATGGAGAAGGGGGCCACCTCCGTGAAGCTCAGGCCGGCATCGGTGGTCCGGTAGACCTTGTCGGCGAATACCAGCGCGGTGGGCGTGAGGCCGGGGACATGTCTTATCTGGAGGTCGGATCGGTTGATGAACGGGTACTGGTCAGGGTCGATCCGTTCCCAGCAGCGCCCGGCGTTGCCGGTGCGATACAGTCCCCTCATGGAGTGCGGGTTGTCGGAGCAGCAAACGACGATGGGATCGCCCCAACCACGACTGACCTCATTGCAGTAGTCCGTGTACTGGGGGCCGCCCACCAGGGGGGTCCAGGTGCAGTACCCGTCGTCGATGTCGTCCGACACGCAGCCGGCAGGTTTGCACAAGCCGTCCGCGATCTCGACACTGCCGCCGGGACACCCCGGATCGGTGTCGGGCGCGTCGCAGTGGTTCGGGCACGGCGGCCCGCATGGGCCGCCGCAAGTCTCGGTCTCGCAAATCGCTCCTTCAAGCCACCCCAGGGGGGTGGGGCACTCCCACTCCTCGTCCTCCGTGCAATGGAGAAAGCTTGTGCCGTGCGCGCAGCAGCAGCGGCCCGCAAGTTCATCGGGATCGCAAGCGGGCGTAGGAGGGAGGGGCGGATCATTCGGCGGCAGATCCCTCTCGAATTGATCGTTCAAGAAGTCGACCACCTCAAAGACATTGCCGATGGACGTGAAATCGACGGTCACGAAGTTTGGTAGTTGACCGCTCTCCTCAAAGCACTCGAGTGCCCGCACCAGAAGCACCTCGTGGTCGTTGGCCTGTTCGGCCAATTCCGGCAACGCCAGGGGATTGGTCAAGAAGTGGTTCAGGATGAACAGCGCGTTGCCTTCCTGCCCGCGATTGCGCCGGCAGGAGAAGTCATCCAGGGTCGCGGCGCTCCAGTGGGTCTCCCATGCGTGCTGCCAGACGTCCATCAGCCACGGATAGTCGCCGCCGTGCCGGTCGGTGAAGACCACCAGCCGCTCGTCGCGGTCGATGAGCTCGCCCAGGGTCGGCCAGGGCTCGTCCGGCAGGTGAGCATAGACGTAGCGGATGAGATCGCTCTCCTCGAACGCCGCCGCGATGCGCTCGGAGGCGACGTAGTTCTCTAAGATGATAGTCACCACCTCCCCCCGGTGGTGCCGCAGAAAGCGTTCAATCTTGGCCAACCCGTCGGCCAGCCGCTCGTTGCCGATGAGACAGATCCCGTGACACAGGTAGGCGTCGTCGGGATACGGCGCGTACTCCCAGTCGTGGACGTCGAGCATCAGCGCGCGCACTCCACTCGCGAGCTGGTTCGGGATGCTCTCTAGCTGGTTGGGAGCCCCCCAGCCGTCCTCTTCGTTTGCCATCGCGTTGTGAGCGGTGACGTAGGCCACCTGGTCGAAGCGGCGCCCGCAGAGCGCTTCGAGCCCGTTGCAGGTGGCCGGGATGGGTGGCGCAACGAAGACGTCGCCGGCGCCCGCGTCGGGCGAAGTGTCTTCGTCATCCGGTGCCGTGTCCGTCGCCTTGGTGTCCCCGGCGCCCTGCGCTGCCTCGGCGGGTGGCGTGCCATCAGGGGAGTCGGCGCTGTCCGCGACGTCCTCCCGGCCCGAAGGGTGCTGGTGGGTGTCGCGCTTTGCCGTGTCGCCCGCGTCGTCGAGCAGGGTGTCGGGCGGCGGGGCGATGCCCTCGGGGGGCGGTGACTCGGCGCAGGCGATCGGCAGCGCGAGGAGCGCGACCATTAGAGTGAGATGCAGGCGTAACATCCTCAATCCTCCACCCGTTTCCGGGATTCGGGAAGCGATTCGGGCGCAATTGCGGCGTCACCTTCACCAAATCGATGCTCGACGTAGGCGCTGC
>PWKZ01000157.1 GCA_003559575.1 Bradymonadales bacterium
CACCTGCACCGAATCGGTGCTCAACGTAGGCGCTGCGTTGGCCTGCGCCCGATTCGGTTTGTTTCCTTGCATTTGAACCTGACTCCACCCGCTCGGTGCTCGGTTTGATGGGGAATTAGGGTTGAAGCAAAATCGTTAAGCCCGGGACCCGTGATTCCTGACAACTCACTCCTCACCATGAGCGTTGTTCGCCCCGGAGAGAGACTCGGAGCGAAGCGATTCGAGCGCCGCGGCGGTTGAGTCGGGGCCCCACAAAGACTTGAGTAGCGCCATCAGGTCCGGCGGCGGCGGTTCAAAGAAATCGAGCGCGCGCCCGTCTCGCGGGTGGCTGAACCCCAAGGCGTAGGCGTGGAGCGCCTGCCGGAGCATGGGCTTGACGGCCTTCTGCCCAGCCGCCTTCAAGCTGGTTTTGCCGCCTGGTCCGTATAGTGGGTCCCCAAGCACGGGGTGGCCGTGGTCGGCGAAGTGGACGCGGATCTGGTGGGTGCGGCCCGTCGTGAGCTGGACATCGAGCCAGTGCAGGCCCTCCGCGCTTTTGTGAACGCGCCAGCGGGTAATTGCCTCGCGACCCTCGCGGACTTTGGATGAGAAGCGCTTCCGGTCGGTCGGGTGCCGCCCGAAGAGTGTCCTGAACTCTCCTTCCGGCGCCATGCGCGCGCCGCCATGGACGATCGCCAGATAACGCCGGCGGACGCGATGATCCTTGAACTGATCCGCGAGCGCGCGGTGGCTCTGGTCGTGTTTGGCGATCACCAAAAGACCGCTCGTGTCGCGGTCCAATCGGTGGACTATCCCCGGACGGAGCACTCCGCCAACCCCGGAGAGATCGCGGCAGTGGTGGAGCAGGGCGTTGACCAGCGTCCCCGTGGGGTGGCCGTGAGCCGGATGGACCACCATCCCCGAGGGCTTGGCGACGACAACGAGATCCCGGTCCTCATGGCGCACTTGCAGCGGCAACGGCTCGGGGAGCGCCCGGTCCGGCACGGGCGGCTCACGCGAGAGCACCACCCGCTGCCCGGAGGCCAGCCGCTGACCCGCTTTGCGTGCCGCGCGACCGTCCACGAAAACACGCCCCTCGGCCACCGCGCGGGCAATTTGGGATCGCGACGAGGCCTCTTCTCTTTCGGTCAAGAAGATGTCGAGGCGCGGTTCGGCGCAATCGCCCGGGACGATGTAAACGCGCTCGTCCAAGGTCACAACCCCCGCAGGAACTCGGGTTTCAAGAGCGTCTCATCGCGAGTAGCGAGGACAGTCCCGAGAGTGTCGAGCAGCGCCGCGCGATCCGCGGGCAGGTTGCCGCGCAGCGGCAAATAGTTGCTGGCGTGGTTGGCCGAAAAGCGGGTGTCGGTGAGCCGTGCTTCGTCCACCAGGGTGAAAAGCTCGCGCAGCAGTCCGAACTTGTCGGGGACCTCGAACTCGCCGCGCTCCACCTCATCTCCAAGCGGAGTGCCCGGCAGGACCATCATGGCCAGCGCCCCCACGTATTCGGGTTGCATCTCGGTCAGTGCCGCTGCCGTCTCACGGGCGTGCTCTTGACTTCGTTCGCGACCGCCGACTCCAAGCAGGACGATGACCGAGTGGGTGATCCCGGCGCGCTTGAGTTTGCGCGCCATCTCCACCGCCTCGGCGCGGGTCCCGCCCTTGTCGATTCGCCGGAGCACTTCGTCGTCGCCCGACTCGAGCCCATGATAGACGATGTCGAGGCCCGCTTCGCGCAGCTTCGTGAGATCGGCGACAGTCTTGGTCTTGACGCCACGGGTGTCGCCGTAGACTCCAACCCGCCTGACCCACGGCAGGCGCTCGCGCACTGCCTCCAGGATCGGGACGAGCCTCGCGACGCTGAGGGTCAACACGTCACCGTCACACAGAAACACCCGGTCGAAGGCCGACTCCGGGGGGGCGCCGGTGGCGAGGGTGGTCTCCCGCGCTTCCTCGATATCGGCCAGCACGGTCGCGAGCGGTTTGACGGCGAATTTCTTTGCGCGGTACATGCCGCAGAATGTGCAGCGGTTATGGCTGCAGCCCACTGCCACTTGAATCAGCAGACTGCCGGCCTCGCTCGGTGGGCGAAAGATTTGCCCCACATAGTCCATTGTGCCTCCAATCGTGTGGTTCAGACGTAGTGTACCTTGAGGGGGCGCCGGGGCGCCGCGCGTGAATGCCGTACCGCGGGGTGACCGAGCGACAAGGCGACGTAGACCCTCTCGCCGCGCGGCAAGGCCAGGCGGCGCCGGATGTGGGGCAGGGTGCCGATCGCTCCGGCGACGACTCCGTTCCAGCAGGTCCCGAGGCCGAGGGTCAGGGCCAGCAGCGCCACGTGATCGGCGGCGATACAGCAGTCCTCCATCGGGGTCGGGCGGCTAGGGAGGGCGTGGAAAAGCAAGAGGGCGGGGGCGCCGAGAGTCACCCATTGGCGCCGGCCGGCCTTGCCGCTGATGACGAGATCGGCGGCCTGCGTAATGTGCTCATCCACCAGGCCGCGCAGGCCGGCGAAAGGTAGAAGCGAAAGCGCGCCGTGCACCACCGGCATCTTCACGAGGCGTGCCAGCGGCCGCAGTGTCGCCGCCGTGTGGCGCTCGATCTGCTGGATTACGAACGGATCGACCACTACCGTCACCGAGGCGCTGCGCGCGTTGCAGCCGCTCGGCGCGTGGGCGGCGGCGGAGAGGAGCTGGTCGACCTGTTCGCGCGTCACCGGCTCGTCGGTGAAGTCGCGGATACTGCGCCGCAGTCGCATCAGGTTACGGACCGACTCCGCCGAGGGTAACTCTTGGGCCGGATGGGCCGCGCCGAGGGCAGGGATCTCGATTGCCCCTCGCGGACAGACGGCCACACAGTGGCCGCATTCGGCGCAAGGTGCCCCCGGGATCGTGCGTGCCCGGTAGCGCCGTTGATTGCCGCGCGCGGTGTCTTCTTCCAACCGCAGAACGCCGTACATGCAGTCGCGCACGCAGCGGCCACAAGCGTTGCAGCGCTCATGGTCGATCAAGACCTGGTCCACTGTCACAGCCTTTGAGCTCATCGAGGCCACCTCCTCCTGGGGCCGCTCGCGCGCGACCCATTCGCATTGTGCTGGCAGGCTCTGAACCTTGCAATACCCATGGTGATGGATAATCATTTGACAAAAGTCGCGAGTGGCCGGAGCGCGCCCTTCGCGTCTCCGGACCCACGATGGGGAGCAGATCCCCCGATTCCCCATCAAACCGCGCACCGAGGGTGTCGAGGCAGGTGTAGGTGCAAGCAAGCAAAGCGAATTCTGCGGAGGCCAACGCAGCGCTTACGTCGAGCACTAATTCGGTGCGGATGACGCAGCGGGTGGGCCTGCATCGGCACCCGAACGCTGGTGCAGGGGGAGGATTGGGGGGAGTCCGCCGGGTGGTCCTGGTACATTCACCCCCACACGGTGAGGTGCCGTTTCGCCACGTTGGGCTCGGCTATCTCCACGGCGTGTTGCGCGCGGCGGGCTATGACACGGTCACCGCCGATATCTCGCGTCACGAGGAGCAGGCCGGCAGCGACGTCTACGACGAGGTCATCTTGCACCTCTCGAGCAAGGTCGGCGACGTCTCGGATGGGCCCGATCCGCTGCTCCTGATGCAGGTTCTTTATCCCGAGGAGTTCGACTCACTGCTCCCCGTGAGCGAGAGCATTCTGCGGCAGGTCGACCGCCACCAGGAGGCCCTCGCCACCTCCGGCGACGTTTATCTCTTCACTGTCAATATCATTACATACTACTTCGCCGCGGCCATGGCGCTGCGTCTCAGGCGCCAGGGGAAAAAGACCGCGGTGGGGGGGCCAAGCGTGCGCTTCGATCCCATCCGCGCTCTTCTGCTCAGATGCGGCGCGTTCGAGGCGGCGGTGGTAGGGGAGGGTGAGCCCATCATCGCCAAGCTGGTCGACGGCTTGCGAGCAGAGACCCTGCGCGGCATCCCGGGGGTCTCATTCCTGAGCGGCGGCGAGATGCTGACGGCCAAACCGGCCGCCGCCCCCGACCTCGGCGCGCTGCCCTATCCGGTGTTCGACCGGGAGTCGATCCGCGATTACATTCCAATTCTGGCGGCGCGCGGCTGTCGCGCCAAGTGCGCCTACTGTTCCGAGCCGTTTCACTGGACCAATCGGCGCCGGACCCCGGCGGAGGTGCTGGCGGAGATGGATTGGGCGACGGATTACTACCGGTTGGAGAACTTTCACTTCCACGATGACACCATCAATGAACACCAGGCCTGGTTCCACGCTTTGCTGGATCAGCTCATCGAGCGCGGGGGACGCTATCGCTGGGAGAGTTTTTGCGGCCCGGTGGGCCTCGACGAAGCGCTCCTGACCAAGATGCGACGATCCGGCTGCGCGTTGCTCAAGCTGGGAGTGCAGAGCTTCGCCAAGGACACCTTGGGTCGGATGAGGCGGCTCAGGGACGCCGACCTCTTGCGCAGCGCTATCGTCGGCGCCGAGCGCGCCGGCATCTCGATGCACTACGACATGCTGATTTGCTTTCCGGGCGAGTCCGAGTCCGACCACCGACACAACGTCGCGATGATCGAGCGGATCTTTGCCGAGACCGACGGGGTCTATTTTTCGCTCAACCCTTTCTACCTCGCGGTTGGATCGGAGACGCACTTGAACGCCGCCAAGTATGGCGTCAAGGTTCGCCACTTCGATCCCGAATCGCTGCCGCCCCGTCTGGCCGAGATGGTTCGTCAGTGCGGGCCGCTCCCCGTGGGGTTCTCCTCCGACATCTCGCGCGAGACCGTTTTGCGGCGGGTGCGCGAGCTTGGTGAGGTGCTCAAGCGCTACGGGCGCGACTATCTCTACCTCGGGCAAGACGAAGTGCCGGAGTCATCGGGCGCCACCCAAATGAGCCCCGTGCGCCGGGTGGGCGGTCGAGAGGCGCCTCCGCTGTTTTACGAGCTGCTGCTCCCCTGGCGGCTCGAGCAAAGCCGCGGCGGGTGGCGGCTTGAAGAGGTGCGATCCGCCGCCGGCGGTGAGGACGGGCTCGTCAAGTACCTCTTTCAGCACGTCGGATCCTCTTTGACCGTGGCGGTGCGGCTGGCACCACGCCGTGAAGATCGCCCCTGCTTCGCCCACACGCGCCACTTCAACCTCTTCCATGACGGGAGCGACGCCTCGTCGCGCGAGGTCGAGGGGTTGCTGCGCGCGGTGGCGGCGGCGATCTCCCATAACGAGGGTCGCATCGCGCGCGCTCGCGCGAGAGCGCGCCGTCAACCGAAAGACGAGAGCCGGAGATGAGAGGACGCCGTAAATCCGGAGCGTTCCCCACGGGCGGCCAAGAGAGCGCGTCGCGAGGCACGCCGCCGCGCCAGATCGCGGTCTACGGCAAGGGGGGCATCGGGAAGAGCACGACGGTGGCGAACCTGGCCGTGCTCTACGGCATGGCGGGCCATAAGGTCTTGCTCGTGGGCTGCGATCCAAAGCACGACACGAGCTACCGGGTGACCGAGGTCCGCCCGGTCCCCACCGTCCTGGGCGCGCTCCAGCAGAAGAACGTCCACGACCTGACCTCGGATGATTTCTTGGTGGCGGGCCGTCACGGCGTCACCTGTATCGAGGCCGGGGGGCCCGAGCCGGGGGTCGGGTGCGCGGGGCGCGGGCTCTCGAAGATGTTTGAGATGTTCGACACCCTCGGCCTGCTTGATCGCGAGTACGACACAATCATCTATGACGTGCTTGGTGATGTGGTCTGCGGCGGGTTCGCGGTGCCGATGCGCCGGGGCTACGCGGCCGAAGTTTTCATCGTCGCGTCGGGCGAGACCATGGCGCTCTACGCCGCCAACAACATCTGTCGCGCGCTTGTCCGGTTGCAGGGAAACGGTGTCCGGCTCGCCGGGGTGATAGGCAACCTCCGCGGGTTACTCGACGAGCGGGCGATAATCGAGGCTTTCGCGGAGCGCATCGGCAGCCGGGTCTTGCATCACATCCCCCGCGACGAGGAGATCCTGCGGGCCGAGCGCGAGCGTCGCACCGTGGTCGAGTACGCCCCCGAATCTCCGGCGACGGCCGAGTATCGCGCGCTGTTCGAGGCCGTCACCGCCCTCGACCCAAACGCCGGAGTCGTGCCGCGCGCGATGGGCGAGCTGGGGTTCGAAGAGTTCATTCGCGAGCAAGTTTTTTTTTTTAGAGACGGACTGAAACCGCCCGCACCACCCGTCGAGGGGTTCAACCCCGCTCTGTTTCGCCGCTGGCTCGGACGTGCGCTGACGAGCAAGCTGGTGCGCTGTCGTCAGGTGCGGTTCAGCCCCGACGGTCGCTTGCTACTCGACCTCGCCTCCCGCTCGGAGAGCGCCCTTCTGGCGCTCGGCCCGCGCGCCGCTTCCACTAATCCGGGGGTTCACGTGGAGGTGCTCGATGGGATTATATCCCCCAACGGTGAGGCGCACCCCGCGGCGCTGCCGCTCGCGCGCTACGCGGCGAGCCGGCTCGGCCAAATTGCGGCCAAGTTCCATGTGCCGCTGTTCGATCTGTTTCGCCTGGACTCCCCGACGGAGGTCTTTACGTTCGAGTCGGGGCTGTTCGCCTGGCGATTGGGCCAATTCCTCGTGCCTGGGGTGACCCGCTCGGGGCCGTTCGTCTACGCCGGCGAGCAGTTTGACGGCGAGGCTCTTCGCTATCGGTTTGAGAGCGCGCGCGCCAACCTGGTGTTGCGCCTGGAGATGGGCGCCGGGCGGTCGGGTGCGGCGTATTCGACCCGCCATCTCTCCCTGACGGTGGAGGAAGATGAGCGTGCCCCGGCCGAGACGGACGATCCCGACTGCAGGGTCGAGCATTACCTGGCCTTTCTTCTCGCTTTGTCGGATCCCCCGGAGGCGCGCTACGCGTTTCGCCACCGGACGGAGGGGGTCGTGGTCGGTTCGACGCAGGACTGGGGCGCCGATCTGCGACTCCAGTTCTTCGCCGACCCCGGGTTTGATTTTCTGGCCAATTTCAACACGGCGTTCGGGCTGGGGTGGCGCGTGGGGCTGCTCTATCACGGGGAGCGCGAGTGCAGCCACATGGCGACCTATGTGCCGGCGCCGATGCAAAACATCGTCCCCCACCCGCTGCACGTGACCGCCCCTCCGGGGATGTCCGGGCGCGTCTTCGTCTCCGATTTGACCGAGGCCGACTCCGCTCTCGGCGGTGAGGATCGTCTCCTCGCCGCTCTGAGAGCGGTCGCCGCGCGGCCCGACATAGAGGCGCTGATAGTCCAGGATACATGTGTCGTGCGGGTGATGGGAGACGACATTCGGCGTTGCATCCGCGAGGTGGAGCGAGAGGTCGCGAAGCCTATCTTCTATCTGGACGCCACGGCGATGGATGAGAGCGCGCCATTACAGCCCATCATCGAGTTTTGGAGAGAGTTAATCTCCCGCACGGCGGCTCAGAAATCCCGCGCGCGTGGTGTTAACCTCGTTGGCTACGGGCGCGCCGGAGATCCGACTCTCACCGAACTCGAGGCGCTCCTCGCGGCCTTCGATGTGCCGGTCAACGCGGTGCTCTTCCCAACTCTTTTGCGTGAGCACGCGCTCTGTTTTCGCGACGCGGCGGCCAATGTCGTCAGCCCGTTCGAGTACGTGCGCGTCGCCTTCTCAGGGATCGCGAGCTGGGCCGAGATCCCGACATTCGTCCCGCCGGCACCATACGGTGAGCGAGGGACCGCGGCCTGGCTCACGAGCCTCCTTGGATCGCTTGGGCGGGAGCCGCCTGGGGCCGAGGAGCTCGCGCCCCGCGAGGAGACGCGGGCGCGGCTGGCCGAGATCCGGACGCGCGCGGCGGATCTCGAGGCGGGAGTGGTCGTGGTCTCGACCCAGAGCAAACGGCTCCTCGAGGCCGAGCGCCTGCTGGGGGTGCCCCTGTTGCCAATGTTGGCTGACTTGGGTTTGCGCATCCGCGTCCTGTTTTACGATCCGCCGCGAGTCCGTGAGCTCCCCGAGCGGCTCTCTCGTGAGGAGTTCATGAAGGCGGCGAGTGCGCTCCCGGGCCTGCCCGGCAAACTCGCGGTGGAGCCGCTCGAAGAGCCGGAGGATTTGCCGCGGCGCCTCGCTGAGGAAGCGCCGCATCTGATCTACTCCGAGATTCGCGACGACCCGCGGCTCCGCGCGGCGGGCAAGGGACAGTTCAGTGTAAACGATCTGGAGGCCGGCTTCACGGGCGCCGTCCGCACCGCCGAGCGCCTGATCCGCCGCGCCGCGCCCCCGCTCACGAGACGTTATCAACGGTTTCTCGTGCCGAATGAGGAGAGACGATGAGTTCGTTTGCGCTCTCGACCGTGCCCCCGTTCCTGGACGGCGTTTATTTGGGCATCAACGCGGTGCCTGACGCCTGGCTGCTCATCGACTGTCCCTCGGGCTGCTTCTGCAAGTGCGAGCGGATCGCGCTGAACCACGATCTCACCAGCACGTTGTTCGACCCGATGGGTGAGCATCGCATCGTTCAGTCGGGGGTCACATTCTCGGATTTTGCGATGGGCAACGAGCCGCTCCTCGCGCGGTTGATGGACCAGCTTACCGCCCGCGGGCTGCCCGGAGCCGTCTTTGTGGCCCAGGCCTCATCGGTGGCGCTGGCTTCCCAGGATATGTCGGCGCTCACCGAGCGCCTCTCGCGGCGCGCCGATGTGCCGGTGATCCCCATCGCCAGCGAGACCTTCGAGGGCGATTGGATTGACGGCTTCGAACGTTTCGGGGAGGCGGTCGTCGCTGCGCTGTCGGCGATCCGTGGGGGCGATCATAAAGGGACAGGAGCGCCGGGAAAGAACAAGGTCAGCATCGTCGGCTATCTCGCCGATCGACTGGAGGCCGATCACCGCGCCAACATCGATGAGCTGAGGCGTTTGTTGGAGGCTCTCGGGCTCGAGCTGCAGACGGTGCTGGCCGGCGGCGCGCCACTCGGCGACTTGGGCCGCCTCTTCGACTCGTCCCTGCTGCTCGCTTTTCCATACGCAGGCAGCACCGCGCGCCGGGTGGCGGCGGAGAGCGGCGCCGAGGTGCTCGAGGTTGAACTCCCTGTCGGGGTAGGGGGCACCGCCCGCTTCATCGAGGCGGTGGCCGGCGCCACCGGGCGCGAGCGGCAGGCCGATTTGCTGATGCGCCGCGAGATCCCGCTCTGTGTCCCTGCGATCGAGAGGGCCGCCGACCGGTTTCTGCAAGACACGAAGATCGCCATCGCGGCCGATCCGGCCCTCGCCGCGGGGCTCATTCGGTTTGCGGCGGATCTCGGGACCGAGGTCTCGGTGGTGGCCGCGCGGACCCGGTCGGCGGCACGAACCATTGGGCTCGAGAGCGCACCGGAGGCGACGAAAAAGCGGACACTGCTGTATGACGCGACTCCGAGCGACCTTGCCGCGGCGATAACGGGCATGGAGACGGGTGAGCGACCGCAAGTTTTGGTGGCGACCACCATGGAGTTGGACGTCGCCTGCGATCTGGCGATGGGGTTCGTCGAGCTGGGCTATCCTTCCTACATGGTCCACGCGCTGGCGCCGCGTCCCAGTCTCGGCTTCGCGGGCGCGCTCGAGCTTTGTCAGGAATTGGTGCGCGCCCGCCAGTCGGCGGAATATGAGCAGAGCCGCCGGGCTGCCGCGACACCGCGCGAGACTCTTCCATAATCGTCGGCCCATCCGAGGGAATGCGCGCGGATTCACGCCCATCTGCGGCGTCACCTGCGCCGGATCAGCGCTCGACGTAGACGCTGCGTTGGACTGTGCCCAAGAACGTCTTGATGCACGCGCCTCCACACGCTCGCTCCTCAGAACCAACCGACGATTATGGCGAGACGCCCTCAATCCTCCACCGCGTCCGTCGACCGAGGGGAGTGAGGCGGGGGCAAGTGCAAGGAAACAAGCCAAATCGAGCGGAGGCGTAGCAGCGCTACGTCGAGCATCGATTTGGTGAAGGTGACGCCGCAATTGCGCCCGATTCGCTTCCCGAATCCCGGAAGAGGGTGGAGGATTGAGGACGCAGCCACGGGTTGACGCGTGGTCGCGAATCGTCGATTATCTCACGCGGTCGGCCGGCGGGGCGCTGAGGCAGCCCGACGGGCGACCCCCTGATGGAGCGAGAGACCATGAGCGATCTCAAGACGACCCCGTTTTTTGAGCTCCAGAAGCAACTCGAGGGGCGCTTCGTCGATTTTCACGGTTGGAACCTGCCGGTTCAATTCAACGGCATCATTGAGGAGCACCGCCACGTCCGTGAGAAAGTGGGGCTGTTCGATGTGAGTCACATGGGCGAGGTGTTCGTCCGTGGGCCGGAGGCAGTGGCGGCGCTTGATCGCGTCGTCACCAACTCGGTGGCCGCGCTCGAGGATGGGCAGGCCTGCTACACGCCCATCTGCCGGCCCGACGGCGGCATCGTCGACGATGTCATAGTCTACCGCCTCGCGCACGACGAGCTGCTCGTCTGCTGCAACGCCTCGAACCGTGAAAAGGATTTCACGTGGATCCGGCAGCAGGCGCGAGGCGAGTGCGAGGTTCTCGATCGAAGTGACGAGTTCGGCCAGTTGGCGTTGCAGGGGCCGCGCGCACCGGAGGTCTTGGCCGCCGCATTCCCGGGGGAAGGGGCGGAGATAGCGTCTCTGGCGCCATTTCGGCACCACAGCGTGGTGGTCGGCGGGCATACCGTTTTGATTTCCACGACGGGCTACACGGGCGAGCGCGGGTTCGAGTTTTATATTCCGCGCGAGGCATGCGCAACGGCATGGCGCACCTTGTGGAGCGCGGGCGCCGATTTCGAGCTGCGCCCGATCGGGCTTGGAGCGCGCGACACGCTGCGCCTCGAGATGCGCTATTGCCTTTATGGCAACGACATCGACGAGAGTACGACGCCGCTGGAGGCCGGGATCGCCTGGGCGGTGGCGTTTGACAAGCCGCACTTCATCGGCCGTGAGGCGCTGCTGGCGGCGCGCGAGCATGGGGTCGCGCGACGGCTCGTGGGCTTCCGGATGGTGGAGCGTGGGGTCCCTCGTCAGGGTTACGCGCTATATTCGCCCGACGATGAGGATCTGCGGGTGGGGGAAGTTACAAGCGGGACCCGTTCGCCGAGTTTGGGGGAGAGCATCGGCCTCGGTTATGTGCGAGTGCCCCACCACAAGCGGGGGCGCCGGCTGTTGGTTGACGTTCGGGGCAAGCGACGGCTTGCCAAGATTGTTCGGACGCCGTTTCTGAGACGCTAGAAAAAAACGATGAGGGCCGCGCTTTTGGGAGTCGCCAGGCGGCGACTCTCTCTGCGGCTCACGGATCGGAGGACTTGCAGCATGGGCAAAATTCCCGAGAACATCCGCTACACCCGTGACCATGAGTGGGCCGCCCTGGACGCCGGGGCCGGACTGGTCACGGTTGGGATCACCCAGTATGCGGCCGAGAAGCTCGGCGACGTGGTTTTTGTCGAGCTGCCCGAGGTCGGCACCGAGGTTGAAGCGGATGAGACCTATGGGAGTGTCGAATCGACCAAGGCGGTCTCCGACTTGTTTTGCCCCCTCGCCGGGAAGATCGAAGAGGTCAACGACGGCCTGGAGGACAATCCCGAGTTGGTGAGCGAAGATCCGTTCGACGAGGGGTGGCTCATGAAGCTTTCGCCGCGGGACATCGAAGACTACAGCTCCCTGATGTCCTCCGAGGACTATGAGGCCTTTACGGCGGGGCTCGAGAATGAGTAATCGGTCCATCTGGCCGCCGTGAGGCGCCCTGGGACCGGAAAGGGCTCTTGAATGCGCTACATTCCACATACGCCCGACGACATCAAGTTTCTCCTCGACACGGTCGGTGTGCGCTCGGTCGAGGCCCTGTTCGATCAGATCCCGGAGAACTTGCGGCTGGAGAATCTGCTCGATCTCCCCGAGCCCCTGTGTGAGCTTGAACTCATGCGACACATGGAGGAGCTGGCGGGCCGCAACCGCGATGTCGGTCGCGCCCTGTCGTTTTTGGGGGGCGGCAGCTACAGCCACCATGTCCCGCCGGCGGTCGATGAGATATTGCGGCGCGGCGAATTTTATACGGCCTACACCCCCTATCAGCCGGAGGTGAGCCAGGGCACCTTGCAGTCGATCTTCGAGTTTCAGACCCTGGTGTGCCAGCTCCTTGGGATGGATATCGCCAACGCCTCGATGTACGACGGCGCAACCGGGACTACCGAGGCGATGCTCATGGCGCAAAGGGTCACGCGGCGCGACAAGCTGCTCGTGGCGAGCAACCTCCACCCCGAATATCGCGAGGTGGCCAACACCTACCTGTCGGCCCACCCCGAATGGCTGACCGAGATACCGTTCACGGCCGAAGGCCAGGTCGACGTAGGCTGGATCTCGCAGCGGATCGATAACGAGACCGCGGCGGTCGTGATCCAGTACCCCAACTTCTTCGGCAATCTCGAACCACTGAAGGAGATCGCCACGGTGGCTCACTGCGCGGGCGCGCTCCTGGTCGTCTCGTTCTCCGAGGCGTTGGCCTTCGGCCTCATCAAGCCGCCCGGCGCCTTTGACGCCGACATCGTCGCCGGTGAAGGACACAGTTTTGGTGTCCCGATGGGGTTCGGCGGCCCGCACCTGGGCATGTTCGCGTCGCGCGGGCAGTTCGCGCGAGCGATGCCGGGGAGGCTGGTGGGGCGGACGGTCGATACCGAGGGGCGCGACGCGTATGTCCTTACGCTCTCGACGCGCGAACAACACATCCGGCGTGAAAAGGCGACCTCCAACATTTGCACCAACGAAGGGCTGTGCGCGCTGGCGGCGACGGTTCACCTGTCGTTGCTCGGCCCCGAGGGACTGCGCAAGCTTGGGTTGCTCAATCACGTCAACGCCGCGCGGGCACGCAAGAAGATATGCCGGATCAAGGGCTATCAGCCGATGTTCCCCAGCACCCCGTTCTTCAACGAGTTCGTCCTCAAGGTGCCTCGATCTGCCGAGGAGATCGTGGCCGAGTTGGCCGAACAGGGCATCGCGGCCGGGATCCCGCTCGGGCGTTATTTCGAGGACTTCGATCAGGCGCTCCTCATGAATGTGACCGAGATGCACACTTCGCGCGATATCGAGCGCCTGGTGGAAGCCCTGCGAGGCTGAGTGGGCGCCAAGGCCCCATCTCTCCCCAAATGTCTTCGCATCGCGCCGGGAATGCGTCGGCCACTGATCCTCGGCGTGCTGCTGGCGCTCGTGGTCGGTTGCGCGCCGCGGTTACGGTTCGACCAGCGCAAAGGGGCCATCGTTCGCAGTGACGGGGCCTATGAAATGCCCCTGACTCCGCGCGATCGGACGCGGTGGCAGCCCGAGGTGCCCGGCGTCGGCGGGGCGCCGAGCCGCTATCCGTTCGACTACGATCTGCTCCTCTATCAGGTTCGCACCACGCGCCCCGGGTTGCCGCCGCGGGCAGTGGTTGTCGTCACGGCGCACCCCATGCCTGAATCGGTGACCCGCGCCCAAAGTCTCAGCGATCGCAGCGTGGCGGTCCATAGACACATTGTGAGCCGCCTGGGGATTTACGGGCTCGAGTCTTATGCTGACGACGACGACAGGGTGTTTTACGATGGTCGCAGCGTCACCGTGGTGAGCTTTGACCCCAAGGTGCCGCTATCGGGTGAGGGGGTTGGCGCGATGTTCATCTTTGGCGGCGAGTACTTGTTTGAGGCGCTCTTTGAGTTGTTTCCCGAAGGGGCTGAGGACGCGCTGTCGGTCAAGGAGATTCGGGAGATCATGCAGAGCATCACCTCCCTGCTTCAGGTCGTGCAAGTGAAATGAGGGGAGGGCGTTTGATCTCGGGGCCACGCTGGATCGCGATGGAGGTTACGCGGCGCTGCAATCTTCGCTGTGTCCACTGTCGCTCCTCGTCCGAAAGCGAGATCGTGCGCCAACCATTCTCCACCGCGCACGGAGAGGGACTGCTCGACCAGATCGCGGAGTATGGCGATCCGGTGGTGGTCCTGACGGGCGGGGAGCCGTTGTTGCGCGACGATCTGTTCGATTTGATACAGCATGGGAGCGACCGCGGGCTTCGCATGTGCCTCGCCACCAACGGCTCGCTCCTTACCACCGAGACCGTGCGGGCGATGCGCGCGAGCGGGGTTCGAATGGTCTCGTTGAGTCTCGATGGGGCCGATGCCGCCGCCCATGACGACTTCAGGCAGCAAGAGGGATCCTTCGAGGCGACACTGCGGGCGGCCGTGTTGTTGCGCGAGGGGGGGCAGCCGTTCCTGGTGAACTCTTCATTTTCGCGCCACAACGAGAGCCAAGCGCCGGCGGTCAAGCGGCTGGCGAAAGAGATTGGGGCGGTCGCCTGGTACATGTTTCTGATAGTCCCCACCGGCCGGGCGCAAGAGCTTCTGGATGAGCTGGTGTCGCGGGAGCGGTATGAAGAGCTGTTGCAGTGGCACTACGACGCCGAGCGCGAGGAGAGCGAGTGTGAGGAGGCGATGCTGATGCGCCCCACTTGCGCGCCGCACTACTACCGCATCTGGCATCAGCGCGCGAGCGCCGAGGGCCGGACGCACGAGCGCCAAAGTCTCTTGTTTTCAACCGGTGGCGGCAAGGGGTGCATCGCCGGACAGCGCATTGCGCTCATCGATGTGGACGGGGACGTGCGCCCGTGCAGCTACTTCCCGCTGTCGGCCGGCAATGTTCGGGAGCAGCCTCTCAAGGAGATCTGGGAGCACGCGCCGCTTCTGCTCGCGCTGCGTGATCCCGAGCGCTTGCGAGGAGCCTGTGGGGCCTGCCGGTACAAGCACGTCTGCGGTGGGTGCCGTGCGCGCGCTTACCACCTGGAGGGCGACTATTTGGCTGCCGATCCGATGTGTGATCGTGGCCGAGGAGTGAGCGAATGAGAGCGACACGTTTCTTGAATGCCTGCCGGGGAGAGCCCGTTGACTGTACTCCGGTCTGGTTGATGCGTCAGGCCGGCCGCTATCTCCCCGAATATCGAAAGTTGCGCTCCGGGCGCACCTTTCTCGAGCTGTGCCGCGATCCCGCTTTGGCCGCCGAGGTGACTTTGCAGCCCATCGAGCGGCTGGAAGTCGATGCCGCAATTTTGTTCTCCGATATTCTGGTGATCTTTGACGGCCTCGGGATCCCGCTCGAGTTCGTCCCCGGGCAGGGACCGGTCATCTCGAAACCCCTGCGATGTGCGGCGGATATATCGGCCTTGCGGACCTTCGTCCCCGAGGAGCACACGCCGTACGTTCTCGAAACGATCCGGCTCGTGCGCCGCGAGCTTGACGGGCAGGTGCCTCTCATCGGCTTCGCCGGCGCTCCGCTGACGCTCGCCGCCTATGCGGTCGAGGGGGGCACCTCCAAAAACTTCACGCATCTGAAACGGATGATGTTCGCGCAACCGGATGTTTTCAAGGACTTGATGGCGCATCTGGCGCGGGCTGTCAGCAGCCATTTGCGGGCGCAGGCGGAGGCCGGGGCTCAGGCCTTGCAGCTCTTTGACACATGGGCCGGGATCCTCGCGCCCGAGGACTACGCCCGGCACGTCATGCCCTTCTCGTGTGCGATTCTGGCTTCGCTGCGCGATCTCGAGGTGCCGCTGATTCACTACGCCAACGGGGCGGCGGCGCTGCTCACAGAGCTCGGGCGGCTCGGCGCCGATGTGCTCGGAATCGACTGGCGGATAGGTCTCCGGCGGGTCGTCGAGGCGCTCGGGCCCGACGTGGTGCTTCAGGGCAACCTGGAGCCGTCGGTGCTCTATGCGTCCGAGGAATATATCGAGTCGCGGGTGGCCGACGTGTTGGCAGAAGGGGCGACGGCGCGCGGACATATCTTCAACCTGGGCCACGGCGTTCACCCCGACATCGATCCCGGGCGCGTCCGGGCGATGGTGGACGCGGTCCATCGGTTGAGCGCCTCCACATGACGGGGCGAGAGGGCAGGGCACCCGCCGTTGCGATTGTCGGCGGAGGTATCTCCGGCCTGGTGCTGGCTCACGAGCTTTTGAAGCTCTCGCCCGCGGCCGAGATCGTCGTGATGGAAGCCGATGATCGCCCGGGCGGGAAGATCGACACCCGCGAGATTGACGGGCTGCGGCTCGAGTGGGGCCCCAACGGGTTTCTCGACAACAAGCCGGCGACCATCGCGCTGGCCCAAGAGCTGGGGCTCAGGCAACGGTTGCTTCCGAGCGACGGCGCGGCGCGCAAACGTTATGTCTTCTCGCGGGGTAAGCTCCACCGCTTGCCGGAGTCGCCCGGCGCCTTTCTCAAGAGCGGTTTGCTCTCGTGGCCGGCCAAGCTGCGGGTGTTGATGGAGCCGCTGGCCCGCCGCCGCCCCGAGGACCGCGACGAGACTGTCGAGGAGTTTGCGCGGCGCCGCCTCGGGCGCCAGGCCGCGGCCAGGCTGATCGATCCGATGGTCTCCGGGGTCTTCGCGGGCGATCCCCGCGCGCTCTCGCTTGCGGCCGCTTTCCCGCGGATAGCCGAACTCGAGCGGCAGTATGGCGGGCTGTTCAAGGCGTTGAGACGCATCAGCCGCGAGCGGAGACGCGAGGGTGGGGCGGCGGTTTCGCCGCAGCCCGGCGGCCGCCTGACATCGTTCGAGGACGGGCTCGGCGAGCTGCCGTTGTCACTTGCGCGGGCGCTGGGAGATCGCTTGCGGCTCGGCTGCCGCGTGACGGGGCTCGAGTGCGGGGGGGCCGCGGGCGGAGCGAGCAACCCGAGAGCGTTTCGGTTGCGCTGTGCCGAAGGGCCGCCGGTGGACGCCGATCTGGTGGCGCTGGCCATCCCGGCCCACGAGAGCGCCCGGCTGCTCGCCACCAGCCAAAATGGGTCGTGCCCGGCCGAGGCGCGCGCGGCCGCAGAGGTGGCGGCGCTCCTCGAAGAGATCCCCTATTCACCTCTGGCGGTGGTCTCGCTTTGTTACGACAGGGACTCTCTCGGCCACGATCTGGACGGCTTCGGTTTCTTGATCCCGCGCGAGGAGCAGCGCGAGCTGCTGGGAGCGCTGTGGACCTCGAGTATTTTCCCCGGCCGGCGCGCGCCGCGCGACACGGCGTTGCTGACTTGTATGGTGGGGGGAGCGCGCCTGGGGCCTCTCCTAGAGCGCGATGACGAGTCGCTCGTGGCTCTCACGCGCGAGGAGATCCGCCATGCGATGGGCATCAACGCTGTACCGAAGCGGGCGGTGGTCTTCCGCCATCAGCAGGCGATCCCGAGCTATCCGCCCGGCCACCCGGCGCGCGTCGCGCGCATGGAGCAGACCCTGGCGAAGCGACTGCCGGGGCTGGTGCTGGTGGGCAACGCCTATAAGGGCATCGGGGTCAACGACTGCATCATCAACTCCACCGCCGCGGCGGCCGGGTTACTACGGAGATCAGGGACATAAGGCGTCCGCGCGTCGCGCAGACGCTTTGGAACGAAGGGATTACTCGCGATGCTGTTTTTATGGGTGGTGGTAGGTTACCTGGCGCTGTTGATGGGGATCTCCATCTACAAGAGCCGATTCATCAAGGGGCAGGACGACTTCATGGTCGCGGGGCGTTCGGTGCCCACTTACCGGCTGGTGGGCACTCTCCTTTGCACCTGGATCGGATCCGGCAGCCTCTTGGCCGGCGCCGGGCTGGCGGCGGAGGTGGGCCTCGCCTCGTTGTGGATGGCGGCCGGCGCCTGGGTCGGGATTGTCATTGTCTTCTTTTTGGCCGGGAAAGTGCGCCGCATCGCGAGCTTCACTGTGCCCGACATACTCGAGCTGCGTTACAACAAATGGGCGCGAATCCTCGGGACCATTGTCACCGTCATCGCCTACACCACCATCGTCGGCTACCAGTTTCGCGGCGGAGGGTTCGTCCTCAATCTCGTCGCCGATGTGCCGGTGGAGACCGGGGTGATCATCACCGCCGCGTTCATCGTCATCTTCACGGCCTTCGCCGGCATGATGTCCATCGTCGCGGTGGACATCATCAACGGAGCCGTCATCACCCTGGCGGTCGTGGTCTCGGTCCCGATAGTCTTCCTGCACCTCGGGGGCTTCGGGGAGGGGAGCGCACTGGCCGAACTCGATCCGAGTTTCCTGACCCCTTTTGGCACCCGCAACTTTGTTTGGGCGATGGGCATTTTTCTGCCGACGTTCTTCCTGCTGTTGGGCGAGTCCAACATGTATCAGAAGTTCTTCTCGGCCAGGGATGAGAGAGCGGCCAAAGCGGCTGTGGTGTGGTGGGTCATCGGCACCATTATCGTGGGTACGGCGCTCGCCTCGCTCGCCATTCTTGCAAACAGCCACTTCCAACTGGCCGAGCCGGAGATGATAATCCTGCACACCGCGCGTCACGGTGCCGAGGTGGGACTGCCGATTTGGGGTGGGCTGCTGCTCTTGTGCGCCTCGGTGGCGATAATCACCTCGACCGGGAACTCCTTCCTGCTGACCCCGTCGACCAACATTGCCCGGGATGTCTACCAGCGTTTCATCAACCCCAACCCGGATCCCGCGCGCATCGTGCTGGTTCAGCGCGTCGCGGTGCTCGTCTTGGGAGGGGTGGCCTACCTCGCTCTGACGCAGTTCGAGACAGTCCTGGCGATGGCGCTCACCGCCTACACCATGGTCGGGGCCGCGATCACTCCGGCGCTGCTGGCGGCGTTCCTGTGGAAGCGGGTGACGGTGGTGGGCGGGGTGGCCTCGATTGCCACCGGCATGGGGATCACGATGTTCATCACGGTGGCTAACTCGGTGCTGCCGGAGCCTTTGCTCAGCTCATCCTATATCGCTCTCCCTGCCACTACCGCGTCAATTTTCGTGCTGGTGGTGGTGTCGCTACTTACGCCCCACTCGCCTCACGAAAAGTGGGGCCGGTTTTACGAGGAGCCCGAGGAGTGAGGGCCCCCCGGGGCGCTCCCCTCCAGTGGTTCAGTCCTCTTTGCCCTTTGGGGGCGGCGGGGAGAAGAGGCGGCGAAGCATTCCGCCCAGGTCCACGTTGAACTTGAGGGTGATTGGAGCCGGTTCGCCCTCGGCCGGCGTTGAGTCGGGCTCCGGCGTTGGGTCGGGCTCCGGCGTTGGGTCGGGCTCCGGCGTTGGGTCGGTGGTTGGGGCTTTGGAGGAGTCGGCGCCCAGCTCGAAGTTCAAGACCAGGTCCTTGGGTAACAGCTCGTCGACGAGCGAGCTTATCGCCGAGCGGGCGAGGCCCGGCCCGTGGTCGCGCAGAAACTCGGTGTCGATGGTCACATCGGCGCTACGGGGATCCTCCTCCTCCAGCACCTGCTCGCGCAGGTAGCCGTCAAACGAGGTGCGCAGCGCGCGGGCGATCCGCTCTTCGAGTGCGCTAATGGATCCGGTTTGCCCTTCGGGGGCACCCTCACGATCACTGCCGTGCCCTGTTGGAGCCTCTTGTCCGGTGGAGGAGCTTTCGCCCGCGCCCCGCTCTTCCGGCGGGTCGGGGGCGCCCCCCGTGGCCGTCTTGGCGGCGTCCCTGACGCCGTCGAGTATCGCGGAGAGAAATTGCTTGGTCGTCTCGTCGAGGCGTGGTGTCGTCTTGTCGCCCCCGGCGTTCGTATGTGAGTTGATGCGTGCCTCGAGGACCTTGGCGGCGGCGGCGCGCAGCGCTTCCGTGAAGCTGTCGCCCCCTGGCGCATGGGGGTCGTGTGGAGTGTTGTCGCTCCCCCCCGGTCGCTCCTCGGCTTTTGGGCGAGCCGGTTTCTCCTTGGCGGGACGGGTGTGGGATTTCGGCGCGGCCGGTCTTCCGGCCGCCTTGGGCGATGCCTTGTCCCTTGAGGTCTTGGGCTCGGCCTTCGTGGGGCTCTTTCGAGCCGCTTTCTTTGGGGCGGCCTTGGGCGGCGCCTTGGTGGTTGCCTCCCGGGTCGGTTGGGCTTTCTCACTGGTTGCAGCCGATGGCTTGCGCGCCGGCTTTTTCGGCTTGTTAGGGGTCTCGGTGGGATTGTCCACGGGGCACCTCACAGGAGAAGAGAGCGGATTAGAAATAGGGCGCTCGGGATCTCCGCGCGCCACTGCCCACATGCTAAGCGCCACCTCCCAGCGAGGCAACCCCGCCCTTGCGTCGGTATTCCAAAGATCTTAGACTGCCGCATTGGCCCCGGGGCTTGGCCTGGACGACTCATGGGAATTGACGGATCTTATCTGGAGGATGGCACAATGGATCGATTTGCCTGGTCGCTTCTCGCGGTGGTGCTCATGCTGGCGTTCACTGCGTGCAGTCGCCCGAGCCGTCAGAGTTGCGAGGTCGCCTGCAATCGTATCCGCACGTTTGCCAAAGCGGAGTTCGACAGCCGCACCCAGGATCTACCCGAGGACCAGCGGCGCGAGGGGTGGCTCGAAGCAGTGCCGGCCTTCAACGAGATCGCGAAGGGCTGCATCGCGGCATGCATGGAGGGCGGTAGCCAGGATCTCGTGGACTGCCTGAAGAACGCCGACAGCGACCCCGAATGGCGAGCCTGCATCGAGACGCGACGCCGCTGAGGTGGTTGATTCCGGGGCGAAACCGCCGGCTCCGGCTTCCCGGGGTGCAGACGACGGCGGGGTTGTCGTGACCGAGGTGGCGCGCATTTTGCGCGACGGTCGTCTCTCTCCTCTCGCCATCTATCGGGCCATCCGATTGTCGTTGCGCTTCGGCGCCGGCAAGTCGCGGGCGCTCCCTGCTCTGCGGCGCTCGTTCCTGCGGGTGGTGGCTCTCCAGGCGATCGGTCTCGTGGCGGTCGCGGCGCTTCTCCTTCATTACGCCTCACCCCGCTCCGCGGGAATAGTCATCGTCGTTCAGCTGCTCTACGGGGCGCTGGTGTTGCCGTTTCCATACGCTCACCTGGGGCTGGTGCGCGACTCGCGGGGCTTTCTATTCGAGACTTTTGGGCCGGCCAACGCGCTGACACTGCAACGTCTGCTCTACCTGCCGTCGGTCGTTGGGGCGCTCGTGCTGGTTCCGGCCAACCCGGGCCTCGCAATTCTTGCGTTCGCGCTTTACGCTCTGACTGCGGTCAACGACATCCTGGACGGCCTCATCGCGCGGCTACAAAAGCGCACCTCGGATTTTGGACGCATTTACGACCCCATTTGCGACATGTTTTTCAACTCGGCGGTCGCCGTTGGGCTCGCGTGTGTCGGCGGGATCCCCTGGTGGCTCGGTGTGATGGTGGCTCTGCGCTATGTGACGGCCTTCGTGGGTGGGGTGGTGGTCTATGTTTTCCGTGGGCCCTACCGGGTGCGCCCGACGCTCATCGGCAAGGTGGGCGCGTTGGCGGTTGGGGGCGTGGTGGGCCTGGCGGTTTTGCGAATGTTGTTCGAGCCCTTTTGGCTGTCGCCCGCGCTACTCGAGGTGTTGTTCGTGCTGACCGCCGTCATTGCGGGCGTGAACGCAGTCTATCTCGTCCTAAAAGGCGCCTTTCTCCAAGCCGAAGGCTCCTTCGACGATGCGATTTATTAATTACAAGGGGGTGCCGCGCACCC
>PWKZ01000147.1 GCA_003559575.1 Bradymonadales bacterium
GGAAACAAGCCGAATTAGGCGGAGGCGTAGCAGCGCTACGTCGAGCACTAATTCGGTGCAGGTGACGCCGCAGATGGCCTCGTAGCGACGCGCGAATGCCGGTGCAGGTGGGGAATTAGGGATTAGTTGAATAGCTTGACTATCTTGGCGATTGGGCGAAGGGAGATGTCGAGGGCGAACTGCAGTTGGTTTGCTTCGACCGCGTGCAGCTCCACCGCGATGCCGCCGGCCGAGTCCAGCTCTTCGATGGCGGATCTCTTGTCGGCCAACGGCGGGATGTCGCCGACCGCCTTGAGCGCGGCGATCGGATCAAAATACAGCAGCCCGCCGCCGGCCTTCATCCCTTCCCGGGCGGTGCGCAGCGTCGGGTTTGCGAGGAGCGGTTTCTCGCCGTCGAGCGCCTCTTTGATTCGCTCCACCGCGTTCGGCCCCACCACCTGGTGGACCCAGTTGGGCGCGAACCCCATCGCCAGTTGGATCCTGCCGCCAACGAGCGCGCCCAGGAGCTTTCGTCTCTCCTCGGTCAGCTCGGGCGCCTTGTCGTAGTTGAGCGTGATGTCGAGGTAGTCGATAGTGGCCCCTTTGTATTCTTCCTGCTTGAGCCTCATGGAGACCCCCTGAGGAGCGAGGATCAGGTTGGCCGAGGCGATGACCGAGCCGAGATCCGTCAGATCGAGCTCCTCGGGGAGCTTTTCGCCGTCTTCCTCAATCGACTTTTTGACGAGCGCGGCCACCTTGTCCCAGATCCGGTCGTAGAAGGCGAGTGCGATCTCGCGGGTCTCTTCGGCACCGGCCTCGGTGGCGCAGATGTACTCGAGACCCACCGCGAACTCGCTGGCGCGGGAGATCCCAAACGCCTGGTCGCCGGTTTGGCGGAGCAACAGGCGACTGTACAGGGAGGCCACATCCTCGGCCTCTTCTTCGTCGAACTCGAGGATCGAGACGAGGAAATCGATCCCTATTTTCGCCACGTCTTCGAGCCCCTTGGGGTCGGCGGCGTAGGCCATGATGAGGTAGCTGGCGGTCGGCAGCAGATCGACCAGCTCGCTCTTGTGGCCGATCATGCTCGCCAAGCGGTCGACAAACATTCCGGACTTTTGAGACGTCAACCAGAGATCCAAGCGCAATCGCTCCTCGGGGGTAGTGAGGGCCAGCTGGATGCTCTCGAGCTCGTGGAGGGTCTTGAACAGGATGTCATATTGGCGCTCGATGGTGTCGTCGAGCGACGGCAGTGAAAAAGGTGACGGCTCGGTGGCGAGCCTCTTGGCCTCCTCTTCGAGCGCTCCTATCTCGTCGGCGAAGATCCGCCTCACATTGGTCATCGCCGAGGTCAGCTCGATGGGCGAGGTCCGCTCGACCTCGGTCAGACTCTCGGCGAATGGCCGGGCCTTGGCGTAGACCCCGGCGCCCAAGGTGATCACCATGTACCCCTCGAGGAAGTTGGCGTAGTAGTTTCTAAATGAGGCCGAGAACACCATGTCGTTCTTGTCGTCGCCCTCTTCGGCGGTTTTCGGTAAGGCATTGCGCGCCGCCTCTTGCGAGGTCATCGGGAACATCAGGACGGCCGGTTGTGAGAGGCTCTTGGGGTTCATGACAAAGAAGTTCACCGGGCGGTCGCGGTCGAGCCAGGTCATGGTTTGCAGCCCCAGATTCTCCTTGAGCGCCTGGGTCAGGAAGAGCCCCACCGGCAGGGGTAAAAATGGGCTCGTCACCTCGCCGGCGGCCTTGCTGAACCCACCGAAGCTCGCGAGCCCACCGTGGAGGATGACGTCGGGCGGCACCTCGAGCACACTCGGCGGCGCGGGGCCGGCCTTGACCGGCGCCGGTTTCTCGGCGACCGGCTCGACCGGGGCGGGGGCCTCGGCCTCGAGCTCGACTGTTGGCTCGGCGGTCGGCTCCTCCCGCTTCTTGCAAGTGGAGAGGGTCAGCAGCATTCCCGCTGACAACGCCAGTAGGATCAAGGCCGTTGTCGGCAGCCATAGTTTCGCGCGCCGTGTTTTCATCGTCCCCTCCACACTGCTGTAGTTTGCTCACTCGAGAAAGTGTCTCGCGCTGAACATCGGTCTGTTTCGATCACCGGGTGGAACATGTCCCCTTATCCAAACGCGAATACCGCGGTGGGCCGAAAAGTAGGGTAAAGTCGCGGTGCTGGACTGTCAAGCGACCTTGAGCTAGGCTTTACACCGGCTTGAGATTGGGAGGGCCAAGGCATAGCTTGTGACCGAGAGATTGCGTCAGACCTCACTCATGTTCTCCGGGGGTGTCGACTCCACCACCGCCGCCCTGATGCTCGCCGAACAGTTTGATCGCGTCCACCTGCTCACGTGGGGCAACGGTCATGGCCACTATCGCCTGGGCCGCACACGGCGGCGGGTCGCCGAGCTGCGACGCCACAGCGGCGACCGGTTCGTCCACACCCTCGAGTCCATCAGCGATCTCTTCGCGGACTTGATGCCCGCCCCCGAGGAAGAGTTCGACCGGTATCGCTCCGGGTTCATCTGGTGTTTGGGCTGCAAGATCGCGATGCACACCCGCAGCGTACTGTACAACCTCGAGCACGACATCAAGGAGATCGCCGACGGCTCGTCGCGCTCCACCGGCGAGATGGTCGAGCAGATGTTGCTCAGCACATTCATGATTCGCGATTTCTACTCGCGCTATGGGATAAGGTATCGTACCCCGGTCTACACCATGTCGCGGGAGAAGGAGATAGCGCTCCTCAAGGCCAAGGGGTTTCGGCTGGGGTTCAGGGTAGGCAGCCGCTTTTTGGGCATCCAACCCAAGTGCCGCCCGGGCGAGTTGTATTACCTGCCGTTTCTGCTGCTGAATCAGCCGCCCAAGCACGATGACGAACAGATCGCGAACTTTATCGAGGAGAAGACCGCGCGCGCCCACGTGCTCATTGAGGAGTGGTGTCGCGCGCGCGGCGTGTCGGCGCAGGAGTGCTGAAAGGGACCTCTCGCCATGGGATGCTGCAACAAAGAACTCACCGGCCGGCCCATCGGGCGACTCCGCTATCTGGCGGGAGCCGGTGTCATTATCGCCGTCCACGGCGGAGTCTTCGCGCTTTTGAGCGCCGGGGCCTATCTCTCGCCGCGCTGCCGGCGAGTGTTGCCCTTCTATCGGGCCTATACGCGCGCCACAATCTCAGGCATCCTCAAGCGCGAGCGCATTCTCTTGGCCGGAGAGCGGGCCCCCAACCCGGACTGTGAGCTTCCCAAGTGACCGATCCGGCGCTCCACCCGGAGCTTTTGCGAATCAGAGCCGATTTCCCGGCGCTCGCCGCCAGGCCACGAGGCAAGCCGGTGATCTATTTCGACAACGCCTGTACGACACTGCGACCCGAGTCGGTGGCCGCCGCGATAGCCGATCAGGTGCGCACCGGCGCCGCTTGCCACGGTCGCTCCTACCACCGCCTCGGGCGCGCCGCGACCGACACTCTGGCCCGGGCGCGGCACGCCGTTTTGCGCCTGATCGGGGCCGAGCGGCCGGAGGAGGTCATCTTCGTCCGCAGCGCGACGGAGGGGCTCAACATGGTGGCGCGTTCGCTCGGGTTGGGGCCCGGCGACGTGGTTCTGACCACCGACCAGGAGCACAACGCCAACCTCATCCCCTGGCAGCGGTTGACCCGCAGCCATCGCATTCGCCACGAGATCATGCCGCTTGGCTCCGGCTTCGACATGGCCGAGTTCCGGCGGCGGCTTCGCCGGGGGGTCCGGCTCGTCAGCGTATTTCACACCTCGAACTTGACCGGGGCGACCCTGCCGGTGGCCGAGATCTGTCACGAGGCGCGTCGTCACAAATCGCTCGTCCTCATCGATGGGGCGCAGAGCGTCATGACCCACGAGATTGATCTGGCCTCCATGGGGGCCGACTTCTTTGTTTTCTCGCTGCACAAGATGATGGGGCCGACGGGGCTCGGGGTGTTGTGGGGCCGCGCCGCGCTCCTCGAGCGCCTGGAGCCGCTCATCGTGGGGGGCGACACCGTGACGGATGCGACCTACGGCGACTGCACCTTCGCGCCGCTGCCCGCGCGGTTGGAGGCCGGTGTGGCCAACCTCGACGCCGCCGCGGGGGTTGAGGCGGCCGTCGATTACCTGTTGCAGCTCGAGCGGCGACACATTCACAGCCATGTGGTAGCGCTCAACGAGATCGCCACCGAGGGGTTGCGGCGCATCCCTCGTGTCCGCGTGCTCGGCCCCCCGGCGCCGGCCGAGCGCGGCGCGATCGTCAACTTCACGATGGACGGTGTCGGCAGCCACAGCCTGGCGCGTCTCCTGGACGAGCGCGCCGGCGTGATGGTTCGGCACGGCAAACACTGTGGGCACGCGTGGTACAATGCTCTCGGGGTGGAGGAGTCGGTGCGGGCCTCCTTCGCGGTTTACAACACCGAAGCCGAGGTGGAGGTCTTGCTGGAGACCGTCGCCAAGGTCGACGGCATGTTGGAGTAACGTTTGCGGCTCGTGCTCGTCAATCCGAGCTTTCAGACCCGGGTGCGGCGTATCGCCCAGACCAGCGTCGGGCCACCGCTCGGGTTGGCCTATCTGGCCGCCGCGGTGCGCGCCAAAGGCTTCGAGGTGCGCGTCGTCGACGCCAACGTCTTTGGTCTGAGCGAAGCGCGCGCGGCCGCCGCGGCGTTTGACTTGCAACCTGACGTGGTCGGCATCACGGCGGCGACCCCGACCATCGCCCGCGCGGGCGAGATAGCCGGCCACCTGAAAGCTCTCGACCCCGGTATCACCACGATCGTCGGCGGACCCCACGCCACCGCCTTGCCCGCGCGCACGCTGGCCGAGTTTCCCGCCGTCGACATCGTCGCGCGGGGGGAGGCCGAGGGCTCCCTGCCCGCGCTCCTCGCGGCCCTCGACCGGGGCGCTTCGCGGCGGGCGCTCACCGACGTGCCGGGGTTCGTTCTTCGCGAAGAAGGCGGGAGCGTCGTGGACACCGGGGCCGCGGCGCGGCTCGACTGTCTCGACCGCCTCCCCTTGCCGGCCCGCGATCTGTTGCCGATGCGGCGCTATCGGACCGTCGATTCGGACCGCTTCACCACAATGCTGGCGATGCGCGGCTGCCCTTGTAGTTGCGTCTACTGTTACGTCCCCGAGCTGTTCGGCCGCCGGATGCGGTATCGCTCTCCGGCGGCGGTGGTGGCCGAGATGGACGAGGTCCACGCGCGTCATGGGGTCACGCTGGTCTCGTTCGTCGACGACACCTTCACGACTCGCCGCGAGTGGGTCGAGGAGTTCAGCGATCATGCGCAAACCTCGGGAGTGGCGCGCCGGGTTCGCTGGACCTGCCTGACGCGGGCCGACATGGTGGATCGCGCGCTCCTCGCGGCCATGCGCCGCGCGGGCTGCTTGCGCATCGAGTTCGGGATCGAGAGCGCCTCCGCCGCCGGCGTCGCGTTTCTCGACAAGGGGCAGAGCGAGGAGAAGGTGTTGGCCGCGTTTCGTGATGCCCGCGCGGTGGGACTCTCGACAATGGGGTTCCTGATCCTGAACATCCCGGGTGAGACCGAGGCCGACATCGTGAGTTCGTTCGAGCTCGCCCGCCGTGCCGATCCCGACTTCCTCCAGGTCTCCTTTCTGACCCCCTACCCCGGCACGGCGTTGCGCGCCGAGGCGGAGCGGCGCGGCTGGATCACCACCGACGACTGGTCGCGTTATCTGTTCTTGCGCGACATCGTCCTCGATCACGGCGGGCTGCCGCCGGCGAAGCTCGAGCGAATCTATTCGCAGCAGATGCGCCGCTTCTATCTGCGACCGCGGACGGCAATCAAATTTGGTCGTTTGGTATTGGGTGGGCGCAGCGAGCTGCGCCCGCTCATGCGCACCGTCATGTTGGGGCTGGCGGGGCTCTTGGCGGGGCAGAGCGAGGGCGATAGGAGGGAGCCATGATTTCGTTGTGGCAGCCTCTCTTGCAGGTCGTCGCCTTGCTCTACGGGTTCGTGTTACCCGGTGTGCTCATCGCGTGGCACGTCGCGGCCGATTGGAGCCGCCCCGTGCGGCTGGCGGTCGGTGTCTTCGTCGGCCTCCTGGTTACCCCGATGCTCTCCTTCGTGCTGGCCTGGTGGTTGGCGACCAGCATCACCCCGCTCGTCGTGATCGGGGCGGCGACACTGGTGAACGCCGCCGCCGGAGGCGCGCTCTTTTATCGCAAACGCAACGGCCGCGCGACTGTGGCCTCGAGCCCGACCGTATGACGATTGATCCCACAAAAGGGCCGCTGGTCCTCGGCATCCATGAGGACACCAACGCCAACGCGGCGCTGCTCTGCGGGGGCACCATCGAGGCGGCGGTGGCCGAAGAGCGGCTGACCCGGACAAAGTTTCAAGGCGGTTTCCCGGCCCGCGCGGTGGCCGAGGTACTGCGCCTGGGCGGAGTCTCGGCGGCCGAACTCGACGCGGTGGTGGCCGCCAACCGCTACCACTTCCTGCCAAGGCTGGCGGGGCGCGCGCCCATCGAGGGTGAGCACGATCTGTTTGGGCCGCTGCACCGCGGGTGGCTCGCGCTCCAAGACCACCTCGGCGGTGGAGGAGTGGCCGCGCGGTGCATGGAGCACCTGAACGAGCGCTTGCTGGCGCGGCGTTTCGCGCGCCCGGTGGATCTCATCGATCATCACACGGCGCACGCCTACTCGGCCTACCTGACCTCCGGCTTTCCGGAGGCGCTGGCGGTCTCGGTGGACAACCTGGGAGACGGGTTTGCCGCCAAGACGTTTGCCTGCCGAGGAGGCCGCTGTGAGCTGCTGTGGGGATCGCGCGCGCAGAACTCCCCCGGCCAGTTCTACGGTGAGATCTCCCAATTACTGGGGTTTCACGTGCTCATGGCCGGCAAGGTGACCGGACTGGCGGCGCGCGGCGATGCGCGCAAGCTCTACCCTCTCATGGAGCGTCTCTTCGCCCTCGAACGCGACGAGACCGATTTCCGGCTCTTGCCGGGCCTCCAACGTCGGCGCTCGGCGCCGCTGTTTGCCGAGCTCGCGGCCGCGTCCCGGGAGGACGTCTCGGCCGCGGCGCAACAGCGCCTGGAGGATGTCCTGGTGGCTTATGTTCGGCGGGGGCTGAAAGAGACCAAGCTCTCGCACGTGGTGTTGGCCGGCGGCGTCTTTGCCAACGTGTTGGTCAATCATCGCCTCTGGAGCCTGCCGGAGGTCGAGGGGTTGTTCGTCCACCCCGCCATGAGCGATCAGGGGATGGCGGTGGGGGCCGCGTTGACACACTTGAGCGCATGTATGCCGCTCGCGCCACGGGCCATCGCCGACGTCTACCTGGGCCCCGGTTACGACGAGGAGGAGATCGGCCGGGCGGTGGAGGAGGCGGGAGCTCGCGCCACCCTCTGTCGCGACATCGACCTGCGGGTGGCCGAGTTGATAGCCGAGGGGAAGGTGGTGGCGCGCTTCACCGGGAGAATGGAGTACGGCCCGCGCGCGCTCGGGCACCGCAGCATTCTCTATCACACGGGCGATCCGAGCGTAAATGACTGGCTCAACCGGCGCTTACGGCGCTCGGAGTTCATGCCGTTCGCGCCGGCGGTCCTGGCCGAGTACGCGCCGCGATGCTTCACCGACTACGGCCCGGGGGTGGCCCACACCGCGCGCTTCATGACCATTACGCTGCGGTGTGCCGAGGCGATGCGACGTTTGTCACCGGCGGTGGTGCATTTGGATGGAACCGCGCGGCCTCAGGTGGTGCACGAAGAGTTTACTCCGGGGTTCCATCGCATTCTGAGGCTCGTCCACGAGCGAACCGGAGTGCCGAGTATAATCAACACCTCGTTCAACATGCACGGGGAGCCGATAGTCTGCACGCCGAACGACGCCCTGCGCTCCTTTGCCGCCGGGCGGCTCGACGCGCTGGCGCTGGGGCCTTTTCTCGTCACCGGCGCGCGAGCCAATTCTCGAGGTCGACCGAGCTGCCGATGAGTTTCCCGTCGACGAAGACCTGCGGCACGGTGTCGGCGCCGCTAGTGGCGCGCAGGCCGCGCAAACTGGTCTCCTCGCCCACCACGATCTCTTCGAACTCCAACCCGGCGTCGGCCAGCTTCTCCTTCGCAGCTTTGCAAAACGGGCAGCCCGGCTTGGTGAACAGAAGCACATCCAACGGCCGCCGCGCCTTGGGGGCGATGTACCCGAGCATGGTGTCGGCATCCGAGACTTCGAACGGATCGCCCGGTTTGTCCGGCTCGATGAACTGTTTCTCGATGACTCCGTCACGGACCAGCATCGAGTAACGCCACGAGCGCTTCCCAAACCCCACGACGCTCTTATCCACCAGCATCCCCATCCCTTCAGTGAACTCGCCGTTGCCGTCGGCCAGGAAGGTGAGTTGATCGGCCCCTTGCGAGGCCTGCCAGGCCTCCATGACGAAACCGTCGTTGACCGAGACACAGACGATCTCGTCGATCCCGTGCTCCTTGAACACGGGCGCCAGCTCGTTGTAGCGCGGCACGTGAGCCGACGAGCAGGTGGGGGTAAACGCCCCCGGCAGCGAAAACACCACCACGTTGCGCCCCTTGAAGACATCGTCCGTGCGGATGACGTTCCAGTTGTTGTTAGCCCGGCAGTGGAATGTGACCTCCGGTACTCTTTGTCCCTCACGCGATTCCAGGCTCATCGTTGACTCCTCTCCCGGTTGTGGACTTCTTGAACGGCGGGCTGCGACCACTCCGCGGGTGGTCGCAGCCGTTTTGCAGCCAAGGCTAGCGCCCGGGAGTCACGGGGTCCATGATTCATGGACTAGGGATCTGAAATCAAAGCCGAAAATGGCGCAGTGGGCCGTGACCGTGACCGTCCTGAGGCGCGGAGCGCCGGAACAGAGTCAGCCTTGTTATCAAGGCCCACAACCCCGGCTTATTGCCGCCACCATCCGGTCGAGCGCCTGGCGCACATCGGCGTGGGCCTTCGTGGTTTCGTTGGCGAGCAGGACAAAGACGTAGCGCGCGCCGTCCATGGACTGCACCAATCCGGCCAGGGTGTTGACGCGGTTGAGCGTCCCGGTCTTGCCGCGCGCGCGGCCCGCCGCCGGAGTATCGCGCATGCGGCGCCGGAGCGTCCCGTCTCGTCCGGCGATTGGCAGCGACTGCACAAAATCGGCGCCGCTCAGAGGATCGCGCGCCGCGGCACGCAGGACGTGGAACAGGAGCGCCGGCGAGACGCGGGTGGCGTCATATAGCCCGGAGCCGTTCGAAAACAGGTAGGCGTCACGGTCAAGCAGCGCGGCGGCGAACAGCGCCGGCGGGAAGAGGTCCTCGTCGCCGGCCGCGTGGGCGTATTCTTTGACCATCGCGGCGCCCACCTCGTCGAGATAGCGCATGACGGCGCGCTGGCCCTGCTCCCAGGTGGCCGGGTGGCCAAAGACCTCGCCGCCGAGGGCTTTCAAGATCATCTCGGCGTAGAAGTTGTCGCTGTCCTTGTTGAGCGGCCGCAGCAAAACACTCAGCGGTGCGGAATGATGCGTGATGCGCAGTTGGCGTTCGCTCGGCGTGGCGCCCAAGCGTGGGCCGCCACCGAGGGTGATGTCGAGGCGGGTGAGGGCTTCGCTGAAGGCATAGGCGGCGTGCAACTCCGGGTGTTCGGTGCGCCGCCGGGTCACCACTCGCGGCGCGCCCGATCCCATCTGGCCTGCGACCACCAGGCGCATGCGATCCCCCACGCGCTCGGTGGCCAAAGTCGGCTTGGAGGCCTTGCCGGCCACCGTCCGGCAGCCGTTGGAGAGCTCAAAGTAACGTCCGCCAAGCCCGAGATCGACGCGACAGGGGGCGCCGGGCGCGGGGCCCGGGTAGATGGCGACCCGCACCGCGCCGGAATAGGCCGCAAAAGCGCCCACCGCGGCCCGATAGGCGGCGTCGGTGGTGCGGCGCGCGAAGCCGGGCGGCAGCCGCTCGTCGTCAAAAGCGGCGCCGTCGACAATCACCCGCCCCTCGATCGCGCCGATCCCACGCTCGCGCAGCGCTTCGGCGAGTGAGAGGAGTGTCGCCGCGTCGATGGAGGGGTCGCCCCAGCCTCTCACATAGAGATTGCCCCGGATGCGATCCCCCTCTTGGGAGTCGCTCAGCACCTCGGTTCGGAAACGGTGCTCGGGGCCGAGGTGGTGCAGGGCGGCGGCGGCCACGAGCAGTTTGGTGGTGGAGGCCGGCAAGAAACTCTCGCCGGCGCGCTCGGAGAACAGCACCGCGCCGTCGTCGAGCCGCCCCACAAGGGCCCCCAGGCGGGCCTCGCGCAGCGCAGGCGCGGAGGCGAGCCGGCGCAGCCTCTCGCCGAGGCAGCGGCCGGTGTCCGACGGTGGGGGGCAGTCCGGCCGGTCACGCGGTGCGTCGGCGGGCGCGTCCTCCTCCCGGTCGCGCGGAGCGCCTGCGGGCGCGGCCTCCTCCCGGTCGCGCGGTGCGTCGGCGGGCGCGTCCTCCTCCCGGTCGCGCGGAGCGTCGGCGGCCTCCTCCGGAGACCCGCGCAGCAGCGCGTCGAGGTGTTTCGGCGAGGTCTCCCCGGCGGTCGCGGCGAGAGGCGGCGCGAGGAGGACGCAAACCAGGAGCAACGGGAGCAATGATGATGGGCGGGCAGTTGTGTGTTTCATGGCGCCTCGAGATGGCTTGGCCGCACCGCGCAGCGCCAAAGGGATAACAGCCGGACAGGGTTCCAGGCAAGCGCCATAATCGGCGGTCCATCCTGGCGATTCGCGCGCGGATTGACGCACATCTGCGGCGTCACCGGCACCGAATTGGTGTTCGACATAGGCGCTGCGCTGGACTGCGCCTAAGCACGGATGGCTTGATTGGGTTGGCTGCGTTAAACTCAGCCGATACTCCTCGCGCCGGCGGGGAGAGTCTTGGCTCCTCAACGGCCTTTTTAAAAAGACTTATGCCCTTATGCATGATCTCGTCGACGTACACTGCCACCTGACTCACGAGGCTTTTGCACGCGATTTGCCGGCCGTTCTCGGTCGCGCGCGCGAGGCCGGAGTGACACGCCTCATTTGCATGGGGGAGACTCCCGCCGACAACCTCGAAGTGCTGGCGCTTAGCCGCGCCCACCCCGAGCTCCTGGCGGGGTTCGGACACTATCCGGCCCATCTGGACGAGTCGATGGTCGAGGAGACCTTGGCGCTGCTGAGGGCGCACGTGCACGAGGTGGTGGCGCTCGGCGAGGTGGGCATCGATCACCGTCTCGCCGCGGATCCCGAAGAGCGGGGCCGACAACACGAAATTTTCAAGCGCTTGATCGAGGTGTCGCTGGAGCTCGATTTGCCGCTCTCGGTTCACTCACGCTCTGCCGGTCATCACGCCCTCAGGTTGCTCAAAGACAATGGCGCACGGCGGGTCTGCCTGCACGCTTTCGACGGCAAGGCGGGCTACGCCGCCGAGGCGGCGGAGGCCGGGTACTACCTCTCGATCCCCCCCAGTGTGGTGCGCTCGCCGCAAAAACAGAAGCTGATCCGCCGGGTGCCGCTCGAGAGGCTTTTGCTCGAGAGCGACGCGCCGGTGCTCGGCCCGGACGCCGGCCAGCGCAACGAGCCGGCCAACCTTTCGCTGGTGGCCGAGGCGATCGCCGAGATCAAAAATCTCTCGCGAGACGAGGTGTGTCAGACAATCCGGGCCAACACCCGCGCGCTGTTCGGGGTTTGAGATGCGCGCGCGGGAGGCTCGCCTCATTATCAAAGATCATTTTCGGGCCCTGTCGGCGTTGGGCGCTCCGCCGTGCCCGGGCTCGCGCGATGTGCTGGTGAGAAGCCAGGATGTGCTGCTGCGGACGGGGTTCGACGGGCGGCCGCTGCGGGCCGTACCGCGCCGGGGCCGCCCGATTCCGCGCGAGGGGTTCGGCAGCGAGCACTTTCTGTTCTTACCGCTCCGCGCCGGGGATCCCGCGAGTGCGCCCGGAGCGCGCCCGATCTCGCCGCCCTGGGATCAGGCGGCGCCCCAGGCGGCGCCCAGGCTGGAACCCCGCGCGCTCGAGGCAGCGTTCGACACCACTCCGCCGGCGGTCCTCCGCACCCCCGGAGATTGCGGCCAGGCTTGTCTCTTTTGTCGCGACCCAGCCTCCGGCGGCAGGCGTTCTCGAGGGGAGCGGGACAGTCCACACCGGCGCCTCGCGACACTCGCGCCCGGCCGGCGGCTGCTCATCGAAGGTGAGGATCCGCTCGGATGGGAGGGGATTGTCGGCCTGGTGCGGGCCGCATGCGCGCGCGGCTTCGAGGACATCGCGATCCTGACGCCCGGCGCGCGTCTCGGCGACTCATCGAAGGCGGTCGAGCTTGCGGACGCCGGGCTCGACCGTGTCGAGATCCCGCTCTACGGCGCCACGGCCGCGCGCCACGACGCCGTGACGCGCACGCCGGGCAGTTTCGCGAGGCTCCAGCGTGGGCTCGGACAGCTCGAGCGCGCCGGTGTGTTGGTGGTGGTCCACACGGCGCTGGTGTTGCCGGTGTTGGACGATCTGGCCGCCATCGCGGACCTGGCCGCCGACTCGGGGTTTAGTCTCGAGCGCCTCGAGGGGCTGGTGGCCGACCCCGGCCAAGAGGATCGCTATGCGCGTTGGGCGCCCGATGTGGCGCGGATCCGCGCCACGCTCGCCCACGCCGCCGCGCGCCTCCCCGCGCCGCTGGAGATGGTCGATTTGCCCGCCTGCGCCACCGGGTTGAAGTGGTTGAATCTGCGCTGGACACTGCGGCCCGGCCCGTGGCCCTACCGCCACCTGCCGGCCTGTGAAGGCTGCGGAGCGCGCCCCGCCTGCCCGGGAGCAAGCGTCGCCTACCTGCGCACTCACGGCAGCGGCGCGCTCGAACGGGTGAGTTCCGCCGGGACAAGCAGATGATCAGCTACAGCGTGACGCCGAACTCCTCCAGCAGTGTCACCACAATGGTCAGCGGCAGCCCCACTATCGCCGTGTGGTCGCGGCCCTCCATGGCGCTGAAGAGCGTTACCCCGCGCGCCTCGACCTTGTAACTGCCGGCGCAGTCGAGAGGCTCATCATGGGCGACATAGCGCCTGATCCTGTCATCGGAGAGCGGCCGCATGGTCATGTGGTGCACGTCGAGCGCGGTACGTGTGCGCCCCGAACGGGGTTCGTGCAGTGCCACCGCGGTCAGGAGCCGGTGACGGCGGCCCGCGAGGCGCGTTAGCTGCGCGCAGGCCGCCTCGGGCGTCCCCGGTTTCAAGAGCATCGCCCCGTCGAGCTCGGGGATCTGGTCCGCGCCGATTATCAGCGCCTCGGGAAACCTGGTGCTCAAGCTTTGAGCCTTGGCCCGCGCCAGGTAGACCACCAGCTCATCCAGCGCCAGCGCCGGAGCGTCCTCTTCTTGGAAGTCGGGCGCGGCGACCTCGAACGGCACCCCGAGGCGATCGAGGAGCGCGCGCCGATAGCGGGAGGTGGAGGCCAGGACGAGCGGCCGCTCTCGTGGTGATGTCGCCGTCATTGGGCTAGCTTGGCGAGCAACCAGGCCATGTTTTCCCCCAGCGTGCGCATTGTCGCGAGGCCCTCCTCGTCATGGGCCACTTCACCGGCGGCTCCTCCCATGCCGAGGTTCCAGTAAGAGGAGCCGACAATCACCATCTGGCCGATGGTGAAGAAGTGGTTGAGTGTATCGAGGGCGTGCACCGCGCCGGCACGCCGGACCGCCACCACGGCGGCACCCGCCTTGCGCCGCAAGAGGTCGCCGTTTGCGCGCGAGACGAGCCCGGTGCGGTCGATGAGCGCTTTGATCTCCGCGCTCACGTCGGCGAAGTAGGTGGGCGAGGCGAGTACGATGCCGTCCGAGGCGACCATCTTGGCCAGGATCTCGTTGACGAAGTCGTTATCCGGCCCGTGGCAAGCGCCGTCCTGCTTGTGCTTGCACTTGAAGCAGGCGGTACAGCCGCGGATGGCGCGCCCGGCGAGCTGGTAAAGCTCGGTCTCGACCCCGCGGGAGTCGAGCTCGGCCAGCAATGTCGCGAGCAAGAAATTGGTGTTGCCGTTGGCCCGGGGGCTGCCGTTTATCGCCGTCACCTTCATGTTCACCTCTCCACTCTGTCTCGTTCATCGTATGACCGGCGGGACCGGCACGAACTCCTCGTCGCCGAAGTGCTCGGGGTACTCGCGCCACGGTCCTTCGCAGACCGGATCGAAGCGGCACCGGGCGCAGCCCTCAAACTTGCACTTCTGCTCGCTGCGCGCGCGGCGCCAGTCGCGGGTCTCCATGTCCAACTGTTTGTGAACCGCCCGGCCCTGCAGCGGCTTGCATGCGTATTCGGCCACATGGTGTTCAAACCCGCCCATCAGACACAGCGGCACCGCCTCGTAAAACAGGGTCGCTTGCTGACCATAGCGCGTGAGCGCGCGGTGGGCATCCGGCAGAATGTCACGGTAGCGGGGCACCACCTCGTCAAAACGTTCCCGCGCGGTCCCAAGGGCGTGGGGAAAGGCGACGTTGATGGTGTCGACTCCGAGCGACAACAGGAGGCCGATTGTGGCCGTTTGGGCGTCGGCGTTATAGCGCGACAGCACCATCTTGCCGATCACCCGTTGCTCGAGCGCGCGCAGGTTGCGAATGCCGGCCACCGTCTGCTCGAACGAGCCCGGAGTTTCGGTCACCCGGTCGTGGATTTGGGCCGTGGGGCCGTGTAAAGCGACCGCATAGACGGCACGAATTGGGGCCAGCCGCTCGGCCAGCGGCCGGTGGGCCAGCATGCGGCCGTTGGTCTGAATATGGAGCCGGAACCCCAGATCTCGGGCGCGCTCCAAGATGACGGGAAGATCCTTGCGGATGGTGGGCTCGCCGCCGGTCACGACGACGTCGGAGTAGCCGCGGTGGTGGGCGTCGGCCAGCTCACGCAGCACCTCGGCGGTGCCGCGATCCGAGTCGCCGCGAATCCGCCGCGCGTGATCGCGCTGGTCGGTTATCACGCAATGCACGCAGTGGTTGTTGCAGGTGTACCCAAGCTTGATGTCGGCCTTACCCGCCAATCGCACCTCCCACCAAGCATCTTCAGCCAAGCGCCGTCGGAACGTCAATCCCCGGCGCGGTTCGCTCACATACAGCTGACCGCGGGCGGCCGGCAATATTGATTTGCCAGGGTAGTTGGGGTTGGTTAGGGTACGGACGAGGCCGCACAGCGGCCGCTCAACCGAGGAGTTTTATTAGGATGCAAGACAAGCATGAGAGGCGGTCTCTTCGTCTGCACGTGTTGTTGGCCGGTATTTCGCTCACCTGTCTGGGCGTCGGGGTCGCGATGATAGTCTACGCGCTCTCGCTGATGACGACCGGCGCGGTGGGAGACAGCCCGGTGCAGGTTGCCGAAGACGACTGTCCGCCGGTGGTCGCGCCGACACCGGCGAGGCTCTCACCGCAACAGCTCATCACCGAGTTTCACAAGCTCATTTACGACAGCAACGTCTGGCAGCGGATGGAGTGGATGGGTGTGCGGACCCTGCAGTATCCGCCCGACATGTGGGTGATGCAGGAGATTATCTATGATGTCCGGCCCGACTTCATCGTCGAGACCGGAACATTTCATGGCGGCTCGGCGCTCTTTTACGCCTCGGTGCTCGAGATCCTGGGGGGAGAGGGCAAGGTCATCACGATCGACATCGAGCCGCGGATCAGGGAGGCATCCCAATATCCGGTGTTTCGCGAGCGGGTCGAAGTGATAACCGGCAGCTCGACTGATCCCGAGGTGCTGGCTCAAGTGCGCGAGCGAGTTGCCGGTAAGACCGTGATGGTGACGATGGACTCGGATCACAGCAAGGAGCACGTCCTCGCCGAACTCCACGGGTTGGCGCCGTTGGTGAGTCTCGGAAGCTATGTGGTGGTCCAGGACACCAACTTGAACGGTAATCCGGTGGCTTCGGCCTACGGCCCCGGTCCGTTTGAGGCGGTCGAAAAGTTTTTGGAGGGCAACGACGAGTTCGAGCGCGATCCTGCGCGGGAGAAATTTTTGGTGACCTTCTTCCCCGGCGGGTTCCTGAAACGCGTCAAGGCGGCGCCGGACGCCGCCCTGGAGCTGTGAGCTTATGCCAATTCGAGTGATTCTTTTGGCGTGTGGGGCGCTTTTGTGGCTGACCTCTTCGCTTTGGGCGGACGATTCTCGCGAGGACGAGGCGGAAGCGTCGCCGCCGCCCGCTTCGGCGGTCGATCCCGAGGCTCCCGAGTGTCTGCGGATCGGGACTTCGAAGGTCTGTATCGACGCACTACAATTTACCAACGCTCGTTACGCGGCGTTCTTGCGAGCAAACGGTGGCGAGTGCGACGGCGTCTCGTGTCTCGATCCCGAGGAGGAGGGGGCGAGGGTAGTCAAGCGAGAGAAGGATGGCGCCCGTCAGTGGACCGTCAAGCCCGGCTACGAGAACCATCCCGTCGTAACCGTTACCTGGCAGGGCGCCAAGGCGGCTTGCGAGAGGATCGGGCGCCGGCTGTGCACCGTCGCCGAGTGGCGCGCCGCCTGCGAGGGGCCGAACCGATCAAGGTTTCCGTACGGCAATGAGTTCGACCCCAAGGCGTGCAACGGTTTCGAGAGCGGGCGCCTCAAGACCGTCCCGGTGGGTAGCCTCGAAGATTGCGTCGGGGCGCTCGACGGGCTGTACGACATGAGCGGCAACGTCTGGGAGTGGAGCGCCACCTGTACGCCCCGCAAGTGCGTCGTCTTCGGAGGCTCCTATCGCTCGTACAACGAGTACTCGCGGTGCGACGTGACCGATGGTTTCACCCCCAGCTTGGGTGAACGCTTCACCGGTTTTCGTTGTTGCGCCGACCTCTAGGACTCCTCAATCACCCTCGGTTTTGGGTCACAATCGCCCTATCCTCAATCCTCCACCCCTTCCGGGATTCGGGAAGCGATTCGGGCACAAGTGCGGCGTCACCTTCACCAAATCGATGCTCGACGTAGCGCTGCTACGTCGAGCACTAATTCGTCTGCAGGTGACGCCGCCAATGAGCGCGGATCCGCGCGCGAATCCCAGGATGGGCCGACGATTATGGACGATTGCAACGCCCTACTCCTTGGCTTACACTCTAAAAGTCGCTTGTTGTGCCTTGCCGGGCTGTATTTCGCGAATGAGGTGGAGTGATGATAGGACAGGTCGTTGGCGGCAGATACGAGATCGTCTCCCCTTACTTCAAGGACGCCCTCGGGACTACTTATGTCGCGCGCACGAGCGAGGGCGGCAAGGTGCTGCTGCTCATTTTATCCGAAGTCGCCGGGGACCGATCCGACTCCGTCCAAAATCTTTTGTCTCAGGCCGAGCGGCTCCAGGCGTTGTCGAGCGGACACATCGTGTTCGTCAACGGGAGCGGTCTGGCGGGCGAAAACCAGTTTCTCGTGATGCCTTTCCCGGAAGGTCTCTCGCTGCGCGAAGTGGTCAAACGGGAGCGTGGGCTCGAGACCTCTCGGATAGTCAATATCGCCACTCAGATCGCCCGGGCGGCGGCCGCTGCGGCCGAGGTGTCGGTTTACCATCACGGCTGGTCATCGGAGCTCATCCGTCTAAACGATGAGGGAGGCCAGAGCGACGTGGTACGGGTGTTGCGCTTTGGGTTCTCGGATCTACTGCCCGAGTACTCTCCTCGCGACAAGAAAGGGCCTCACTATGGGTTCGCCGAGTATTTGGCCCCCGAGACCTGCAGCGGCAAGGGCCGCGATGAACGGAGCGAGGTGTACGCCCTCGGCACTCTGATGTATGAGATGGCGGTGGGCAAACCGCCGTTCCAGTCGGTCAACGCCACCACCGCTCTCAAGCGTCAAATCTACGAGAAGCCGCTACCGCTCCATCTGATCAAGTCCCGCATGGAGCACGTCCATGAGTTCGAGAAGATAGTCCTCAAGGCGCTTCATAAGTTGCCGGCGCAACGCTACGAGACAATCGGAGAGCTTCGGCAAGCGCTGGAAGTGTTCCGCGCCGAGTTTGTGCCCGAGCAGCGGATCAGCGAACTCGTGGGGCCGGCGGCGACTCCGAAGTTGTCCGAGACGCGACAGCCCGGCAGCAGCCCGGCCCCCAAGCATCAGACTCTCATTTTCGGGGGGCTCTCGGCCAAGGAGCTCGAGCAGGTGGCGGCTGAGCCCGAGCCCGAGCCCGAGCCGGCACCCGAGCCGGAACCCGAGCCTGAGCCCGAGCCCGAGCCGCCGGTCGTGGCTCCTGCCCCGGATCCGGCGCTCGGGCCGATGCCCGCCCCCGAGGGTGCCGATTCAACCCAACAGGCGCAGGCCTCGCCACCTGATCGCTCGGCGACCCCCACCGTCCCCTCCGCACCGCCGGTCGGGATGCAAGAGGAGCGCGGTGAGAGCCCGAGAGCGAACGACTGGTTCTCGAACCCCTCCGAACAAGCGGCTCGCCGGAGACCGGACCTCGATTATCTCGCCGAGCGTCGCTCCGGCGTCTGGTATTGGATCTTGCTCGCGGTCGTCGCGGTGGGTGTCATCGCGTTTGCCATCTGGTTCTTCATGGACGCCGCGTCGCGAGAACATCACGAGGTGGTGCCGCCCCCCGAGGAGGTGGCCCCTTCGGCGGAGGTTATCGCGGAGTACGAGGGATTGCTCGAACGAAGCAAAGCGGCGGAGCGTGACGGCCACCTCGACTTGGCGCTGATAGCGGCGGTGGAAGCGAGCGATTTGGCGCCGCCCGGGGACCAACGCGCAGCGCGGCAGCGGGCCGCCCTGATGAAAAAAATCACCGAGGAGCGCCGAGCCGAGGAGGAGCGCCGGGCCGAGGAGGAGCGTCAGGCCGAGGAGGAGCGCCGGGCCGAGGAGGAGCGCCGGGCCGAGGAGGAGCGCCGGGCCGAGGAGGAGCGCCGGGCCGAGGAGGAGGAAGAAGAGCGTCGCTCCGAGGCGATACGACGTAGCGCCACGCGGTCACGCCCTCCACGGCAGGCTCCGCCGGCGCCACGCCCACCGCGTTCCCCCGCTCCCGAGCCCGCTCAGACTCCCGAAGCCATGGCGGAGCCCGAGTCGACTACCGCTCCCGGCGACGACCCACAGATCGAGGCGCGGCGCTTCATGCGGCTCGGGATGGAGGCCTATCAACAGGAGCAATTCAGTCTGGCGGTCCGCCATTTCGAGCGCGCCGCCGAGCTCGATCCCTCCAACCGAGCGATCGGCATGTACCTCCAGCGCGCGCGCGACGCGCTCAATCCATAAGCGTCGGTCCATCAGGGGCGGGCACATGGCGCAAGACATGCGCGACCACCGCCGCCACCGTCGTCATATCGATAACCCCCTCGCGTAGCCCCTGGAGATTACGGATCGCCTCACCCAGCGAGCGAATGTGTCGCGCCGGGATCGAGGGCATCGGGCGCTTGTCGCTGCGGGCCATCAGGGGAGCGCTCAATCTTCGACAGAGGTTGCCGGGGATCGCCGCGGTGGGATAGCCGTAGATACGACAGAGCAGCGGTCGCATCTCATAGACCTCGCAGCGGCCCTCGGCGAGCAGGACACACGGGCTCGACGGCCGCTCCATCAGTACGCCGAGCTGGGCCGGCGAGGCGCGCCAGATGTCCATCTCGCTGTCATGACGCGGAACTCCCAGTTGCTCGAGGAGTGCCTCTTGCCGGCCAAGTTGTTCAAGGGCGCGGGTCCGCAGACGCCGCCGGTCTTCATCCGTCGCAAGCAGCGCGCGCACCCCGCGCGCCAGCGCCACCCCCTCCACCGGCCAGACCGGTACGAACTGGGCGCAACAGCGCGCGCAGCGCGGCGAGCAGGCCACACCGTGTCGCTCCCTGAAAGATCTGGTCAGCCGCTCGGCGGCGCCATAGATTCGCATCAGCCGCAGCGCCGTTCGCGACTCGTCGTCAGGGCGCTCGCGGAGGGGCTCGCTCTCGCCGCGGGCGGCATCGCGGGCTCGGGGGCCTCCTGGTGCGCGGAGCGCCACTACCCGCCGCAGCAGTGAAGCATTGTCGCTGTCGGGATCTTCGAGCGGTGCGCGCCGAACGTCGAGCCGCCCGGCGGTGAGGCCCGCCCGCGCCAGCCGCTCGTAGGCCAACTCCCGCGACACCGGCCGGTTCAGGAGCGTGCACACGTTGGGGCCCTCAATTACTTCACGAAGCGCCCTGCCATCGTCGGCGTATTTGCGCCTCCCCGAGGGCGTCACACGCGCGCTCACGCGAGCGACCGTCTGCGGCCACCAACCCCAGACGTCGAGCTCCAACGGTAGCGCCGGCAGCGCGCTCAGCAGCGCCAGCCAGGCCTCGAGGGGCTCTTTGTGAGGGAGGCGCGCCCGAGTGACGCCGAGCCGCGCCAGCAACGCCACCGCCTCGCGATTCCAGGCAGACAGACGATCTCCGGCGATTGGCGCCAGGCCGAGTTTGGCGGCGATTGCGAGCTGGCCGAGGTCCTCCACCTCGACCGCCCGCAGGCCACGTCCAGTGAGAGTCTGGAGCAGGCGCTGCAACGCGGCCGTGTCACGCGGGTAGGTGGCGAGGGGGAGAGTGACACGCAGGCGCGCCTGATCCGCGTCTGCCGGATAGCTGTCCTGCAGTGCTTGCCAAGCGTGTGGATCCGGCCCGGCCGGAAACGCGGCGACGATATTCGGGTCGTGGGCCAACAGCCGGCGCGCGGCGCTGTGGTCGCGAACGAGACAGACCACCTCGGTGGTTGGGGCGCTCGGTGTGGCTCCGCCGGTTTCGCAAGCACTGAGGCGCTCCATGATTGCGGCCCAGCGCTCTTTGGTCGCCTTGCGGATCGCGTCCCACAGCGCCGAGACTTTTGCGTCCACGTCGGCGACAGGGGCCAGCGGCCCTCCCCGCAAGGACACCGCGCGGATTTTTGCGTGTCCTTGCGCGTTATCCCATGGCAGATCTCTGATTTTCCGCCAGAGGGCGGGCGTGTCGGTGATCGAGTGATCGAACGGCCAGCGGGCCTCCACCAGAGGTCCGCACACCGACCGGGCACGAACCACGAGCTCGCGGCCGCGGCGGTCGTTGTCGACCTCGAGCGAGACGGCCATCGATCGGGCCGGGCCGTCGAGCGCGAGCGGCGCCGGGTCAGGCTCATCCGCCGCTTCGGAGGGCGGGATAGTGTCTCGCTGCGTCGGCGGGCGCCCATGCAGTGCGTGAGCGGTCTCCACCAGAAGATCAATCTCGCCGGATTGTGCGTCGTGATCGATCCGAATGGCGGCCGGCGGTGGCGCTTCAGCGCCACGGCTTTCGAGCGAAGGTCTCGGCGGGACCTCGAGCGAGATCGGGGAGCCCTCGATGAGCGTGGCTCTCTCCTCTTCAGTGAGGTCGGGCGAGAGGGCGACACGGGCGAGCCCAAGCCCCGCCACGAGCGCGAGCGCCTCGCGGCATGTCACCCCCGCCTTGGGGCTCAAGTAGAGCGGGACCTCCGGCAGCTCTTGGCGCAACAGTCCCACGAGCCCCAGATCGAGGACCTCGATCGCCTCGATCCCGCTCAGCAGATAATTCCAAAGAGTATGGGCCGCCGTCGCCAAATCTTGCTGGGGGATGTGCTCGTCGAGCGTCACCGAGAGCGAGACTCCGCGCGCCTCGGCGGCGCCCAGGAGCCGCGGGAGCAGGTCGGTCGAAAACGGGCTTGAAGACCCCTCGGTCACTTTGAGGCGCAACCGAAGCTCGTCGGCCCCGGCCCGCAGGGCGGCCGCAAACCCCTCGAGATCGCCCACCACGACCACCACGCGGGGGCTTTGGGTTTCAGCTTGCACCATGCCTCATCTCTGCGCCGCCCTGGGGACTAAGAGCGCCCCACCCCTCCAACGCTAACCCAAAACCTTACGAAAGACATACTGCGAAGTTGATCGATGATCATGCGCTTTGCTAGTGTGCTGTTTTGAGAAACGGCTCTCACCGAGCGACCGTGGCAGTTCGGGATCATTGCAAAGTCCCCCGCTCCAAGCCCGGGTTGGAGGGGACTTATTCGAAAGTGAGTTGAGCCTTGGACAACCAGAAGCCAGACAAGGAACCCGATGTGGGTAAGAGTGCGAGCGAGGGGGCCGAGCCGGCGTTCGAGTTGGTGCTGACGGAACTCGAGGAGATAGTCGAACGCCTCGAGACCGGCCAACAGCCGCTCACCGAGTCGCTCGCGGCGTTCGAGCGTGGCATCGAGTTGGCGCGCATCGCCGAGGAGCGGCTCGACAAGGCCGAGGAGCGCATCGAGGTGCTCGTCAAAGGTGCTTCGGGGGAGCTTGGGGTGCGTCCATTTGCCGAGCAATACCCGGATGTCGACTCCGTCCCGACAGATGATGACCTCTGAGCGTATTGATCGGCTGCTGGTTCAGCGCGGCTTCGCAGAGAGCCGTGAGCGCGCGGCGGCGCTCGTCATGGCCGGGCTGGTGCTGGTGGACGAGCGGCGGATCGACAAGCCCGGGACCAAGGTGGCGCCGGATGCGCCGGTGCGGCTCAAAGGCAGCCACAACCCCTACGTTTCGCGCGGGGGCTTGAAACTGAAAGGGGCGCTCGAGTCGTTCGCGATCAACGTCGAAGGGCGGGTCTGCCTGGACGTGGGGGCTTCGACCGGGGGGTTCACCGACTGCCTGCTCCAGCACGGCGCGCGGCGCGTTTACGCGCTCGATGTGGGCCGTGGATTGTTGGCGTGGAAGATCGCCGGGGACCCTCGGGTGGTGGCCATCGAGCGCACCAACGCGCGCACCTGGGACGGCGCCGAGCTCACTGAAAGACCCGATTTGTTGGTCATCGACGCGTCGTTCATCTCGCTGCGCTTGCTTCTGCCCAATCTTGTGGCGCTTGTGCCCTGCGCCGAGGTCTTGGCGTTGGTCAAGCCGCAGTTCGAGGTGGGCCGGGAGAGAGTCGGCAAAGGGGGAGTGGTCCGTGACGAGGCGCTCCGGCAAAGCGCCGTCGATGAGGTCCTCGCGGCGGCCAAGACTTTGGGCTACCGCTGTCTCGGGCAGGTGGATTCAGCCGTCGCCGGGCCGAAAGGTAATCGCGAGATCTTCGTCCGGCTCGCGCCGGTGGCGGCAGAGGACGCGCCGTCGCCCTAATGCCCTCAATCCCTCCCCCAAACGAGGTCAACGAGCGGATTTGAGTGTGGTCAGGTAGTAATCCTCGAGTGTTCGCCCTTCGGTGCGCAACCCATTGAGCGCGTCGCGGTCGAGCGAGTCCACCAGCCGTCCTTGGTGCAGTAGCAGGATCTTCGTGCAGAGCCGCTCCATCGTCCAAAGCAGGTGACTCGTGAGAATGACGGCGTTTCCCTGGGCGGCGTGATCCTCGATCATCCGCTGGACCGTGGCCGAGGATTGGGGGTCGAGCCCGTTCAACGACTCGTCGAGCAACAGCAGCGGCGGCGCGCCGACGAGTGCCACGGCGATGGCCAGCTTGCGCGCCATTCCCTCGGAGTACTCCCGCGCCAGCCGATCGCTGTGTTCGGAGAGCTCAAGCGCGTCGAGGAGCTTTGCTGCGCGCTCGCGCCCGGCGGCGGGCGTGAGCCCACTCAGCTCGGCGGCCAGCGCCAGAATCTCATTGGCCGTCAGAAACGGAAACAAGACGATTCTTTGGGGGACATGGCCCACCTGCCGGTGAGCCTTCATGTTTGCCGCGCTTACCTCAGAGCCGGCGATTCGCACCCGGCCTCGATCAGCCAACAGCTCACCGCAGATAATCGCCTGGGCGGTCGATTTACCCGCTCCATTGGGGCCGATGAGCCCCACGATCTCGCCCGGCCTTGCTTGGAATGAGATACCGTCGAGGGCTTTCAACCGGCCGAACCGCTTTGTGACATCGAGGACTTCAAGCAGAGGAGTCATCCTAACTTCCAATCAAGACCAACGTGAGCGCCACAAGCAGCCAGGCGCCGCGGTTGGCCCACGGCAACCAGGCGCCGCTGCGACGGCCGCGGATCCATAGATAGAGGAGCGAAGCCAGCAGCCCCGCGCCGACTCCGATCATCAAGAGCAGCAGCACACCGACCGGTTGGGCGGTCTTGATCCCATAACCGGCGGCCACGCTGATCGTGATCGGGAGCTGGTGGGTCAACGCGATGAGCACGCGCGCCGTGGTGAGCGCCGCCGCCGGGGGCCTGAAAAGGGCGTCGCAGCCCGGGGGAGACAACTCCCGGCCGGTCAGGCGGTAGATCGGAGTCAGCACCACGGCGACGGCAAGCAAGAGCAGCATCGCGTTCCAGGCCAAGAGCGCATCAAGGGGCAGTGTGGTGGCGAGGTTGAACCAGAAGAGGGCGCCGCTCGCCAGCACTGTAAACATCAAATCCAAGCGGTGGCGGCGACGCAAATTGAGCAGCATGGCAAGATAGAGCCCCCGCAGCGGTGGGCTGAAAAGGCGCGCCGGCGATTGCGCGTAGACTCTCACAGGCAGTGGCCCTTCGCGCCACGGCGGCAGCATCTCAGCCTCGCGGAAGCGCGCCCGAATGGCGCGCCAACTCCTCTTGAACAGCGCGGCCGAGTGCAGCACGAAGCCTGCGATGGCAGTAAAGACCAGGAGCGTACCCACCAACGCCGGCCCCGCTTGGCCGCTCGAAGAGAGCAGTGGTCGAAAGGCCTGCGCGAGCAGAATGGCGGCGCTCAGGCCGACTGCGAACACCGCCGCCGGCGAGTAGAGCATCAGCGCCGCCGAGTCGACTCGCATCCCGGCGCCGAAGAACTCTTTGATGAGTGAGGTGCCACGCAGCAGGCTCACTCCGGCCAAGGTGTGCAACCACAGCCCTGCCGCCGGCGTCAGCAGCCATACAAGTGAGTCGATGGCGAACTCGACCGCCAACGCGCGCGGCGCCACCTCAATGAGTGGCGCCTGGAGCAGCGCGAGCGCCGCGAGGAGCGGCAGGTGGGCGAGATAGAGTGCCCCCAGACGGTCGATGAAGAGGCTCCGGGAGTCGAAGGGCAGCGCGGCGAGGTTGGTGGCGCCGCGGGCGCGGTAGAGCACTTCGAAGCTGCCGGCCCCAATGAGGAAGCACATCGCGGCGCGCAGCAGATAGCCGCGCTCGGCCAGCGCTTCGGCCAGCGCCTCCGGGGGCAAGTCGGCCGGCGGCAGAGTCGTTTGGCCCAGCATGAACAGCGCCGCCCCAAGGCCCCCGAGCCCGGGCACGAGTAGCCAGGGCAACAGGCCGCGGCCTGCGACCCGGAGGCGGTTCTTGCGTTCAAGGGCACGCAGCCGAACAATTACCCGCCACATACCTCGTCGCTCGCCATCGCCGCGCATTCAACCGCACCTCCCCACCAGACCAAACCAAACAAACCAAAGAGGAGACCTTGACCCTTGATTGGCCATTGGTCAAGCTTCGCTGGTGCGGGTCTCGCGCACCCATCACCCGCAGAGCGCGCGCCTGGAGATCGCCGATGCAGTTCGACAAACGTTTGGAGCCCACACCGGCCACCGCGGCCCACTGGGAGCGCGTCGGTATGCAGCGCCGGCATGGGGTGCTGGCGCCGCTCTTTTCCCTCAGAAGCGAGACCAGTGTCGGGATCGGCGATGTGGCGGACTTGGAGAGGCTTGTCGACTGGTGCGTCGAGATCGGCGCGACGGTGGTGCAGCTCCTCCCGTTGTTCGATCTTGGCCCCGACTCCGCGCCGTACGGAGCGATCTCGGCGTTTGCAAACGATCCGGTCTACATCGCCCTCGACAGGGTCCCTGCGGTGCGCGCGAGCCGAGAACTCAAGGCCGAACTCGCCGCCGCGCGGAGCGCGCTCGAAGGCGCCGCACGGATCCCGTACCCGCAGGTCCGCGCGGCCAAGATGGCCATTTTGGAAGCGGCCTTTGAACTCGATCGCGAGCGTTTGGCCGAGGCGCCCGATTATCAGGCCTATGTGACCGAACAAGCTCACTGGCTCGACGATTATGCGCTCTTTCGGACGCTTCGCGAACACCACCACTGGCGGTCGTGGGAGGACTGGGGGGCGGGCTTCGAGAGCCCCTCCGCCCGCCGCGCGTTTAGTTCCAAGCACGCCGCCAGGCTGGACTTTCATCGCTACCACCAGTGGCTCCTGGACGGCCAGCTCATGGCGGCAAGAGACTACGCCGCACAACGCGGTGTGCTGCTCAAGGGGGATATCCCGATCCTGGTGGGGCGCGACAGCGCCGACGTGTGGTGTCGGCCGCAGCTCTTTCGGTTGGACACCGAGGCGGGCGCGCCGCCCGACTACTATTCGCGCGACGGACAAGTTTGGGGGTTCCCCACCTACGATTGGGGAGCGCTTTGGGAGGATGACTGTCGCTTCTGGCGGTGGCGCTTGGCCCACGCCGAGCGCTTTTTTGATCTCTATCGCGTCGACCATGTGGTGGGCCTCTTTCGGATCTGGACCGTGCCCCGCGGCGCGCGCCACGGGCGCGACGGAATGTTCGTACCTAGCGATGAGGAGCGCTGGGGAGATCACGGGCAGCGCATCCTGACCATGATGTTGGAGGCGTCCACGATGTTGCCGTTGGCCGAGGATCTTGGAACGATCCCCGACGTTTGTCGCGCGACTCTGCGTGAGCTCGGGATTTGCGGCACCAAGGTGGTGCGCTGGGAGCGCCGTTGGCATGGTGACGGCGGCTTCATCCCCCCGAGCGAGTTTCACCCACTGTCGTTGACCACGCTCTCGACCCACGACACCGAGACCCTGCGGGGTTGGTGGAAGCACCATCCCGATGATCGGCAGCTATTTTGGGAGTCCCTCGGCGGCACGGGACGGGCGCCGGAAGTGATGTCGCGAGAGATCCAGCTCGAGTGCCTCGCGCAAACGGCACAGGGGGGCTCGTTGTTCGTGATTCATCTGTTGCAAGATCTGCTGTCGCCCTTTGGGCTGCTCTGCGCCGACCCCGACGATGACAGAATCAACGTGCCCGGGACGGTCGGCTCTCACAACTGGACCTGGAGGTTGCCTTTCGGCCTGGAGCGACTGATCGCCGACGACCCCTTGAACTCGCGGCTCGAGCGCGTCCTCCGCCGGCACTGAGCGGTCTCAGCGGAGACAGACCACCTGGTGGAGTGCCCGGCCCGTGCCGGCACGTTGTCCACCTTCAACGCCGAGGCGCAGCTCGTAACGGTTTTGGAAGCGGAGGAAGACCGGGTTGCCCATGATTCGGCCGACCAGCCTCCGCAGCGCCCAGCCCAGCTGCTCGAGGACAATATAGGCATCATGCGGCGCCTCTGTTTCCATACGAATCTCGACCGCCGGCACGTCGCCGCCGCCGCCGCGAAGACGCAGCACCTCGGGCCAGCGGCAGCCCTCCGGGCCCTCCGTCCGGTCCCGGAAAGTCAACTGGGGGGAGCGCGAAGCCAGCCGGATCCCTGAGCGGTCGCTCACCACCAGGTAGCTGAGCTGGTCGTGCAAGTGGGCATGGCTCGCGAGCGGATACCCGGCCATGAAGTGGACGGTCAGATCGTCGGCAAAGAGGTTCATCACGTAGACACGGCGTGCCCAGAGGGTAATCGCGCGGTTGGACGCCATCAGCTCGAGATAGCCCGCCCCCGCGAGTTCATGGCGCTCATCGCCGTTAGAAAGCGTTCCTTTGATGTCGGCCCGCGGCACGAGGAAGAAGTACTTCATGAAGTGGCCCGCTTCCGGATCGACCTCGATGCGGCCGTCACCGAACTTGTACCCCGGTAGCCACGGTGTGAGGGTGACGTCCAGCTCGAGGCCGTCCAGGGTCGCCTGGAGGCGGTGGGTGTCGCCGCCGAAAGTGAGCTTCTGCTCGTCGGCGATTGAGATCTCACCCGTCCCGTCACTGGGCTCGTAGTGCTCACTGAACCGCGTGGCGGGATATTGTCGCTTGAGCCGAGTTACCGTGCCGTCCGGGGCCGTCACCGAGATCGCGACCCCGGTGTTGCCGCCTCCACCGAGCCCCATATTGGTGCGAAGCAAGCTCACATAGATGATGAAGCCTGTGTCGTCCTGCAGGACAGCGGTCCAGAAGACGGTATGCTGTTGCGCCTCTCCCGGCTGCCAATACCAATCTTCAGGCGCAAGTGGGCCGGGATGCTCGCGCGCCGCCAGACGGGAGGTCGGCGCGATTATCACCAACAGCGTCGCGGCACAAAGCGACAAAGCGATTTTGAGCATAAGTTGCCTCGACACCCTAGGTGATCGGTCTGAAGCGGTCGTTGCCGCTTACCCGACGCTCGAGAAGAGGCGACAATACATTTCGGGGATGTTTCCTCAATATGGCTTCGCAAATCAAGCCTGTTATTCTATCCTCGGTCATGGTTGCTGGAGAAATGAGGTTGCCGGGACGGCTCGGCCTCTCGGACCGAGAGGAGGTTTTTTGTGAAAGTCGCACAGCACAGATTCTTCAAGACCGGTCAGGGCAGCGGCATGCCGCCGCGGGAGGCGCGCCTGTTGCGTTGCATGAAGGCTCTGGTTCGTCAGCTCTCGATTCCATTGTTGATCCTGGCGTTGGTGGGGTGCGACGACTCCGCCCCCGATGAGATCGACGGCGGTGGGCCGCTCGCGCCCCGCGAGGAGATGCGACCGACTCTCGCGAGTCGCGACGAGCTTCTGGCCGGCGCGCCCCACAAGGATTCACTAGTCACAATCGGCAAAGAGAAGAGCGATTACCCCACGAGATTCGACCTGGCCGACAGTCAATCGCCGGTGCGTAATCAAGGGCAACGCCCGCTCGGGGCGGTTTTTGCCGTCGTGGGGCTCATGGAGCACCTCTATCTCCTCGAGAACAGCCTCCCAGAGCCGAGCTTCTCGGCCCAGTTTCTGCAGTGGTCGACCAAGGTGGAGTTGGCGGCCTCTCCCGACAGCGAGGCCGCCAGCGCGGCGCTTGCCGTCGAGACCATCCACCGCCACGGTCTCGTGTTGGAAGAGTTTTGGCCCTATGTGCCCGCGCCGTGGGGCAGGGACGAGGCCCCCGAGTGCTTCGCGGAGCCCGTCCCGCTCATCTGTCGCACCCTCGGCGAGCCCCCCGAGAGTGCGCTGCAGGCGCCACGTCACTCGCTCCCGCGGGGGCGCTTCATCAGCAGCACGCCACGGTCCATCAAGGCGTATATGCGAGATCGCGGTGCGGCCGTCGTCGCCACGATGGATTTCTTTTTTCAGGCCTGGAACCACGCCGACTCCGAGCTTCCCGTCAGCCGGATAAACTTCAGCGAAGGCTATGTGCCCTATCCAAATAACGCGGACATCGAGCGCAGCTCACGCCGCCGCGCCGGGCACTCGGTGCTGTTGGTCGGGTGGGACGATGAGCTGGAGGTGCCCGTTCGCGACGAGCGGGGGCGGCTGATGCGAGACCATGAGGGAGAGCTGATTACCGAGCGGGGGTTTTTCCTGTTCAAAAACTCTTGGGGGACCGAGGGGTTTGGGATCAGGAACGAGTTCGGGCCGGGCTACGGGTGGATCTCGCAGCGCTATCTCGAAGAGTTCGCGTTGATATTGACGGTCGAACAGCCGGTCTTCGAGGTGGTCGAAGACTGCCTTGACGGACTCGACAACACGGGTAACGGCTTGACCGACTGCGACGATCCTGATTGCTCCGAACACAGAGTCTGCCGCCGGCGCGGGAGCGTCGTCACGAGCCGGCGGGCGCGCGCCATCCCCGAGCTGGGGCCGATGGGCGAGACGACCGTCGATGTGCACGAGTCGGGGTATGTGGCCGACCTGTTTGTGACGATGAACATCCAGCACAGCGACATCAGTGATCTCGTGGTGTCGCTCGTGGCTCCGGGGGGCCAACGCGCGATGATCCACGACCGCGCCGGCAGGAGCGGCGACCCGTTTCCCGCCGTGCATCGCGTTGAAGGCCTGCGGGGCGTCCGCACCAAGGGCCCCTGGCAAATCGAGGTGGCCGACATGGCCCCGTGCGACAGCGGGAAGCTCACGCGCTGGTCGCTCGAGATCATCAACGACGACAACTGGCTGTCGGAGTTATGCGACTACGAGGATCCCGACTGTGCGACACCCGACTGTGCCGAGCATCCACTTTGCCGCGGTGGGCGGCGGGTGCGGATGGAGTCCGACGGCGAGTCGCCATTCGGCGCCGACGATCCCGCGGCGCTCGTGAGCCGGTTGGAGTTCGATGAGATAGGATCGATTGCGAACCTCAGGATCGGGATCCATCTGACCCACCCCTACCGTGGCGACTTGAGGCTCTCGCTCATCGCTCCCACCGGCAACCCCCTCAATCTCTTCGAGCACGACGCTCAGTGCTATCCCAATGTCGTGGCCGAGTTCGATCTGCCCGAGTTCGCCGGTTTTCCTCTGGACGGCGCCTGGATGTTGCAGGTGGACAACCCCGGCAAGTTCGCCGCCGGAACCCTGCACTCCTGGTTCCTCGAGGCCACCCTCGAGCCCTAGACGTTTTCCTCAATCCTCCACTTCATCCGGGACTCGGTGGACGATTGAGGTTGTTCAGGGTGGGAACTCAAGGATAGGTACCCCGGTCCTCAATTTTCGATTTCATGCTTCTTCATCAGCTTGCGAAAGTACTTGCGGTCGATTTCGGCCTCTTTGGCGGCGTGTGAGATGTTGCCTTGGTTGCGGCGCAGCAGGGTGAGGATGTAGTCGCGCTCAAAAGTCGAGACCCAGCCTTCCTTGGCGTTCTTGAATGTCGCGCGGACGGCGAGATCGAGCTTCCCGGGCAGCGTGGGCGCCTCCTCGGTGGCGCGCGGCAATGGGGGCGGCGTGTCGACCAGATGGGCCGGCAAATCCTCGGTCTGAATCGTCTCCTGCTCCGCAAACGAGCACGCGCGCTCGATGACGTTGGCTAGCTCACGCACGTTGCCGGGCCAGTGGTAGGTCAGCAACAGATCGAGCGCCTCGCGACCCACTCCCTTGACCTTGGTTGCGCCTGCAGGGTCGCGGTTGAAGGGCATGGTGCGGAGGAAGTGTCTGGCCAGTAGCGGGATGTCCTCGCGTCGCTCCCTGAGCGGAGGGACGCGAAGCCGCACCACCGAGAGGCGATAGAACAGATCTTCGCGGAACTCTCCTCGGAGGACCATCTCCTCGAGGTTGCGGTGGGTCGCCGCCAGCACCCGGACATCGACCCGCTCGGTGTGGTTGGCCCCCACCGGACGAATCTCGCCCTGCTCGAGAGCGCGCAGTAACTTTGGTTGGAGCTCGATGGTCAGCTCGCCTATCTCGTCGAGAAAGATGGTGCCTCCGTCGGCCACCCGGAAGAGCCCCCGCCGGCCGGCGACGGCGCCGGTGAACGATCCCTTCTCGTGGCCGAACAACTCGCTCTCGATGAGCGCTTCGGGGACGGCGCCGCAGTCAACCACGACAAACGGCTGCCTGGCCCGTCGACTACTCGAGTGAAGGCCGCGCGCCACCACCTCCTTGCCGGTGCCGGTCTCGCCCTCAATCACCACCGTCACGTCGGTGGCGGCGGTTTTCTCCAGGATGGCGAAGATCTCACGCATCCGCGGGCTCTTGCCGACGATCTCGCCAAACGACTCGCGCTCGCTCAGGGCCACCTCGACCCGCTCATCCAGGGATTGGAAATTGAGCACGCTGCGACCGAACGAGAGCATGCAGCCCGGCTTGAGATATGCCTCGATGACGCGGACACCGTTGACGAAAGTACCGTTGGTGCTGCCCAGATCGCGGATCCGGTAGTGGTCGCCGCAGAGCGTTATCTCGGCGTGGGAGCGCGACGCGCTGTCGTCTTGCAGCACCACGTCGTTGTCGCTCATGGCACCGATGCGGATTGTAGGCTGATCGAAGACGTACTCGGTGGAAGAGCCGTTTTCATGCGCATGCAGGAGCGTGCATTTTCTAAGCCTCGTCACCGTGGGATGGGCTTCGAGCGTGCCAAATCCGGCCTTTGGCGTGAACTCGGGGGAGCGCTTGTCCAATTCGTACCTCAACCCTGAAACCACCCAGCGCAGTCTTCCCCGTCAATGGTGCGTCTCTCTGGCAGTGGGGTCAACCGCAAACCCATAATCGTCGGTCCATCCTGGGATTCGCGGACGGATTCACGCACATCTGCGGCGTCACCTGCAGAAGAATTAGTGCTCGACTTAAGCTCTGCGTTGGCCTCCGCCTAAGAACGGCTTGTTTCCTTGCACATGCACGCGACTCCACTTAGCGGGGCTCCTCAGAACGAACCGGCGATTATGGTCTCCAATACGGTGTTGCGCATGAGGCCGCCGGTTCTGCTATATTCTCGCGTTCCCCTGCTCGGTGGGGCGGGGCGGGGCGGGACGAACCGAAGGAGACGCTGGCTGTCGATGAAACTCGGAAAATCAATCGTTTTTTGTTCTCTCTTGTTTGTTTTGACAACTCCGTTGTCGCCTCCGGCCTTCGCCGACAGAGGCGACGTTCAATGGGTCAAGATGTCGGACGGTGTCGCGTTGCATACCATCGTCTTCTTGCCCGGCCACGGTGTCGGGCCGTGGCCCGTGCTGTTGGCGCGCTCGCCCTACGAGAATATCGGCGACGACGATCTCTTCTTGACGGAGATCCTGCCTTTTATCGGTCTTGTCGGTTTCGCCGCAGTGCTCCAGTACACCCGCGGCTTCGGCGGCTCGGAGGGGGAGCCGACACCATTTCTCCATGATCAGAGCGATGGAAGAGAGACGGTCGAGTGGCTTCTCGATCAGGAGTGGTGTGACGGGCGGGTGTTTGTTTTTGGGGCTTCGGCGCTCGGGATCCCCGCTTACCTGCTATCCCCCACGGCCCCCGAGGAGATGAGCTGCCAGACGGTTCTGATAGCGACGCCGGATGTCTTTGGGGCCGCCTTTCAGGGCGGGGTGTTCAAGCAACACGACGTCGAGCGCTGGGGCCGGTGGCTCGGCCGGCCCGCGGTGATGGCTGAAATACCCTATCAGCGTGATTGCGATGAGTTTTGGGAGTCTGTGATCATCGATCATCTGGGCGCCGATGTGCGTACGGCGGCGCTTCATGTGGGCGGCTGGTATGATCTCTTCGCGGAGGGCACTCTCGCGGCGTTCAAGATGTACGGCGAATCGGACTGCCCTTGGGCGGCCAGGCACCAGTATCTGGTGATGGGCCCCTGGGAACACAACAAGCTCGGGAGCGCGCGCGCCGGTGAGCTTCGTTTTCCGCCTGACGCGGGTTATGATCTGGTCGCCCTCTTCTTGCCCTGGCTGCGGTGGTGCAAGTCCGGTGGTCCCGCGCAAGGGATGAGCTGGCCGCGGGTGCGTTATTACACGATGGGCAGTGTCGAGTCCGACGACGCGCCCGGCAACGAGTGGCGCGAGGCCGACGACTGGCCGCCGTTCGACACCGTCGCGACTCCGCTGTATGTGGCGGCCGATGGTGCGCTCGCGTGGCAGCCACCGCGCGAGCCGCTCAAGCTCGAGATTGCCTTCGATCCGGCCGATCCCTCTCCCACCCGCTGCGGCCGCAATCTGTCGCTCGCCTCCGGGCCCTGCGATCAGCAGGCGGTGGAGGAGCGGGCCGACGCCGTGGTGTTCACCACGGCGCCCTTGGAGGAGCCGCTCGAGGCCACCGGGCTCCTCTCGATGACTCTGGCGGCGGCGACTCCGGACAGAGACGCCGATCTAGCCGTGCGAGTGACCGATGTCTACCCGGACGGTCGCTCGATGCTGGTGGGCGACGGGATAATGCGCCTGAGCCGTCGGGGAGGTTGCCGCGGAGCGCTCGAGGTCACCCCGGGCGAGTTCTATGAGCTTGAGATCCCTCTCTTCAACACGAGCTATATCTGGAACCGAGGCCACCGCATTCGGGTGGTGCTCACCGCCGGCAACTACCCGCGCTTCGAGATCAACCCGGCACATCTCGGTGAGGATGGCTCACCGGGCGCGGCGACGACAGTTCATGTCCTGACCGGTCCGGAGAAGCCGGCGGCGCTCTTTTTGCCCCTCCCGGCACCGAAGTCCAGACCGGTGGACGAGGGAGAGGTGGTGGAGGTACCGGTCGCCGAGCCGGTCGCCGAGCCGGTCGCCGAGCCGGTAGTGACGCCGGACGTTGTCACTCCCGACGTCTCGCGCAATGACCTGTCCGGGCCACTCCCACAGCCCTCGCCTGATTCGCGAGGCGAAGATCCTTGGGCGGATGATGATGTGGCCGCCGTACCCTGCGGCGACACCTCTTTTGAGGGGGCCGACACGGTCACTCCCGGGACCGAGCGGGCGACCTCGGGGGGGTGCGCCACCGCTGCGCCCAGCGCCGGTGGTCGTGCACCCAAGGTGTTGGTGCTGCTGCTTCTGACATTCTTGGCCCGGGCGGCCTTTCGTCACTGCGGTATGGGAATAATGCCGAGGTGCTCCTAATTCCCCATCTGCACCGACACTAGCTTGGGCCGCCTCGGAGTAATCTGCGGCGTCAGCTTCAGGTGTGCGTGCGTGAATCCGCGCGCGAATCCCAGGATGGGCCGACGATTGGCCGACGATTATGCGGTTTGACGGTTACTTGGGGGCGGTGATACCCTCTTGACCCCTGTGGCGGTTGGGCTATGCTCATGCCTTTCCGTGGAGGGGACAAAGAAGGGTTTTTGCGAGATGTCGCTCTCGATTGCAATGTTGGTCAATGACCGTTTGCTCCAGCCCTGTGTATGCCGCGAGGTTGGTGACGAGCTCGCGTCGCTGCGGCAATGCGCAGCTCAAGTGGACGCCCCGGACGGACTAGATCCGGCGCCCTCGGAGCTGGACCTTGGAGTCGGGCACTATCACGAGGGTGAGGCGCTGTTGACCCGGCGCCCGCTGACAACCGGCGACCCGGCGAGGGAACCGCACGAAGATGCCTTTGGCGCGCTGTTTTGTGCCGGGCGCTCGACTTGCACTTTGGCCCACGCGATGCGTCGCTCAGCGCGAGCGTTTCAACCGAACGAGGTGCAACCCTTCCGGTTTCGCGATTGGTTGTGGGTGATGTCCGGCGATCTCGAGGAGCGCCCGGACTTCGATCACCAATCGTTGGCCATCCCCCCGTATATTCGGGGCAACATGCGGACGTGGCGACCAGCCGAGGTCGCGTTTCACCTCTTCTTGGCTTTTCTGCATCGCACAGCGACTCTGGAGACATTTCACTGGGATCGGATGGGTACGCGGCGGGCGCTCTCCTCGGCGATCTCAATCTTGGCCGCACGCTATGTGGCGGCCGGATCCGGCGCCTCCCCCAGCTACTCGATCCTCACCACCAACGGCGAGATGCTCTTGGGGGTCGGGGTCGGACGCCAACTTTTCGTGCGGCGATTGGAGGGGCTCGCGGATTGTCGATTGTGCGGCGCGGGACGCCGGCCTGGAAGCGACGCGGCCGGAAGTGTCGCGCATGAGCACCTCAAAGCGATTCTGGTGGCCGATCCGGCGCCGGCCGCGCCCGACGAGAAAGTCTCTCTCTGGCGACCTCTGAAGCCGGGGAGGCTTTTAGAGATAGACGCCGGGCTGGGGATCGAAGAGGGCCCGCTGACTCCACACGGCCCCCCAGACGCACCGGGGTGAAGAGGGAGATTGATGGGAGAGACGGAAATGCGTCAACCTGCTGGAATGCGGCTGGATGATTCCGACTACGAGACCCAATCCAGGCGAAACTACGATCCGGCGGCCGATGTCGACAGTGAGGCGCCCTCTCGGGGGTACGATCCGGCGGCCGATGTCGACGGTGAGGCGCCCTATGACGGTGAGGCGCCCTATGACGGTGAGACACCCTCTCGAGGGGAGGGGGCTGGATTTCAGGAGATCACCGAAGAGGAGGTCGTCTACCCGCCGGACGAAGAGGGCGATGGCGAACGGAACGACTTGGCGTCGCTCGAGGCGGAGCTGGCCGAGGTTCGCAATCGCTTGGTGCGCAATACCGCTGACTACGACAACTACCGCAAGCGGCTGCGGCGCAATCAGGAAGAGGGATTGCGCTACGCGAACGAGGGGTTGCTGCGAGATCTCCTGCCCATCATCGACGATCTCTCGCGGGCGGTTACCGTGGCGCCCGAAAAGACGAGTTTCGAGGTGTTGCACGAGGGGGTGACAATGGTCGTCGAGGCGCTCCAAGGGTTGTTGAGGCGCTACGGCGTTGAACCGATCCACGCCGACGAAGGGGTGCTTTTCGACCCGGCGGTTCACGACGCGATGCAGCGTGTGGAGACCGCGGAGATGCCGTCCGGCTGTGTTGTTCGGGAGCTTCAGACCGGCTATCTCTATCATCAGCGGCTGTTGCGACCGGCGCGTGTGACGGTCGCGGCGCCCGATTCCAGCGGCAAGGCGTTTGACGCCGATTATGACGAATCCGACGACGAAGCTGAGGTCGATATCATTGAGAGCGAAGATACAATCCCGGAGGTGGAGTGTCTGGATGAGAACGGCTGACATGAGCGGATTGGCCCGGTGCGTGCTCGTGGCGCTCATGGTGGCGACAATCGGCTGTGCCCGCAAGCCGCAGATGCGTGGCGAGGGGGTCGAAGTCCAGGCCGCGCAGACCTATTTGGATGGTCTGGTGGCGCTCCAGTCGGGGGACTACAGCGAGGCGCTGCGCCATTTTCAGACCGTGGCCACCAGCCCACGCTATCTCAGGTTCACCTCGTTGGCGGCGCTGCGCGCGGCGGACACCCTCTTTTATCAGGGCTTCTATCCGCAAGCGATCGACGCCTATCGCGGTTTTTTAAAGCAGTTCGCCGGCAACCCCAACGTCCCGTACGCCGAGGCCCGAATTGTGCTGGCCCATTACCGCCGTATTCCGGGCGATTGGTTTTTCATGCCGCCGGCCTACGAGCGTGAGCTGACCTCTGTTCGGAGCGCCTACGAGGCGGCCGAGCGGTTCTTGGCCCGCTATCCGCGCCATCGTTTTGCCCCTCAGGTGCGCGAGGTGCGAGATTTCTGCGCTGACCGCCTCTTCGGGCACGAGATGTACGCCGCGCGATTCTACGAAAAACGCAAGAAGCCGCGTGGGGTGGCGCTCCGACTCGAAGCCGCCATGCAACGATTTCCCAAGCGCGCCAAGACGGAAGAGAACCTTTTCCGTCTGGCGCGCGCGTACAGTCGCTCAGAGGACCGCGAGGGTCTCGAGAGCGCCCTTGACCGCTATCTGGCGGTTGTGCCGGATGGCCGGAGGCGCCAACGGATCGAAAACTGGCTAGCGGAGCTGCCGGCCGTCGAGAAGCAGGAGCAGGAATCGGTGATTGAGGGGCTTGACTGGCAGGGCATCGCGGAGTAGATAGGCGCGCGCAGGGTCGACGCGGAATGCCGGTCGGCCGGCTTGACCAAACTCCGGGGCAGCTGATGCCCTGGATCGCACCACACATGAGTTGTCGTGCGTCATTACGGGAGCAATCACGATGCCTAAGCGCACACCAAAGCAGATAGTTCAGCAACAATTTGGCGGCCGCGAGCAGCTCGTCTCGGCCCTTCTGCCGTTGCTCGAAGACGACAGCGCTGATGTCCAGCGACGGCTCAGGGGAGCCACTAACGAGAAATTGCTTGCGCTGCATCGTGCCGCCAGTGAAGTGCGGACACGCTTCCAGAGCAAGCAAAATCTCGTCGCCGAGATCGCGAAAAAGAAATTCGCCGAACGTGGGCAGCCCGAGAAACTCTTTATCGAGAAGATCTCGAAGCTCTCCGTCAAGCGCCTGCTGGATCTCCATCGGCAGGTGAGCGCGTAGGGACTCTCCCCTCCGCGATGGAGAGGCGATCGCGCGGGCGCGCTTCGTCCGGCCGCTACGGCGGAAGCGCTAAAAGGCGCGCATGAGCAAGCAGAAAGACACATCGACGCTGCCCGTCCCACGCTCCTCGTTTGATCAATACCTCGAAGAGATCAATCGCTTCGAGCTTCTCACTCGCGAGGAGGAGGAGCGTCTGGCGCGGACCTATCGCGACCACGGCGATCTCAAGGCCGCGCAGCGGCTCGTGACGGCCAACCTGCGTTTCGTAGTCAAGATGGCTTACGAGTATCGTCGCTACGACATCAAGCTCTCCGATTTGATCCAGGAGGGCAACATCGGGCTGATGCGCGCGGTCTCGAAGTTTGATCCCGATCGGGGCTATCGCCTGATCTCATACGCGGTGTGGTGGATCCGGGCGTACATGCAGGACTACATCATCCGCAACTGGAGCGTGGTGAAGATGCGCTCCGGAGGGCGTGGCCGCAGCCTCTTCTTTCGCGCTCAGCCATCTCAAGAGGAGAAACTGCTGCTGCCCGGGGCGTCGAAGCCGACGGAGGAGCCCGCCGCGAAGCCCGAGGTGCGGCGCGCGTTGCGTGACTTCTCGCTCGATGCGATGCAAGACGAGGACGGCAAGCGCAGCTTCCTAGACGCGATCCCTTCGCCGTCTCCCGCGCCCGACGAGGCGATGGGGCAGACCGAGGATCGGACGCTGGTGACCGAGACCTTGCGAGAAATGGACGGCTCCTTCAACCCCAAGGAGCGCTATATTTTGGCTCACCGGATGCTCGCCGACGAACCCGAGACGCTGCAAGAGATAGGAGAGCGGTTCAGTATCTCCCGCGAGCGGGTGCGGCAAATCGAACAAGCCCTCAAGTCCAAAATTGAAAAGGGTCTGCGTCGCCACGAGACTTTCGCCGGGCGCTAGTGTCTAGATTCCGGCGTGTACGGCGGGAGTATTGGGTGGGAATATTGGTCGGCGTCTTTGTGTTGATGCTCGTCGGGGAGAAACCGCGGGTGGCGCTTGCGCCGTTTTGGGGTGCAGGCCTTCGCTGAAAGGAGACCATATGGAGACCGGAGTCAAGGCGATTACGGAGATGGTCCGGCGCGAGAGCGCGTTCGTCGACCGAGTCCGGGAAGAGGTCGACAAAGTAATCGTTGGCCAGCAGGTGATGGTGGAGCGGCTGCTCATTGGGTTGCTCACCGGTGGGCATATTTTGCTCGAGGGGGTGCCGGGGCTGGCCAAAACCCTCACTGTCCGCACTGTCGCGGAGACCATGAACTCGCGCTTTCAGCGCATTCAGTTCACGCCCGACCTGCTGCCGGCCGATCTCATCGGCACCATGATCTACAACCAGCACGACTCTTCGTTCTCGACCCGCAAGGGCCCGATCTTCGCCAACCTGGTGTTGGCCGACGAGATCAACCGCGCGCCGGCCAAGGTGCAAAGCGCGCTGCTCGAGGCCATGCAGGAGAAGCAGGTGACCATCGGCGAGAACACTCACATTTTGGAGGAGCCGTTCCTGGTCATGGCGACCCAGAACCCGATCGAGCAAGAGGGCACCTACCCTCTGCCCGAAGCACAAGTGGATCGCTTCATGTTGAAAGTGCACGTGGGCTACCCCGGGCGCGAAGAGGAGCTAATCATCATGGAGCGCGCGACCGGGATAGAAAAGCTGCAGGCGGTCCGTCCGGTGATGACCTCGGCCGAGCTCTTGGCGGCGCGCGCGACGCTGCCGCACATAATTCTGGACGATAAGATCAAGCGCTATATCGTCGATCTCGTGTTCGCGACGCGAGAGCCGCAAGCCTACGGCCTGTCGCGCCTCGAGGGGCTCATCGGCTGGGGAGCCTCGCCACGCGCCAGCATCTACTTGAACCTGGCGGCGCGCGCCCACGCCTTCCTGCGGCACCACGGCTATGTGGACCCCGAAGACATCAAGAGTGTGGCCCTCGATGTGTTGCGCCACCGCGTGATCCCGACCTATGAGGCGGAAGCCGAGGAGTTGACCTCCGAGGATCTCGTCCAGCAAATCTTGGACAAGGTCGAGGTGCCGTGATGCGGTCATCGCCTACCCCCACAAAGTGGGCGCCGAATCAAACGGCGGCGCCACGACGGACGGCACGCGAAGAGGTCGCTTTGCGACCGGTGAGCCGCGAGGTGCTACGGCGGATCCGCAAGATCGAGATCATCACGAACCGGCTCGTCAGCGATCAACTCGCCGGGCAGTACCAGAGTGTTTTCAAGGGGCGTGGGATGAGCTTCGACGAGGTGCGCCCTTATCAACCGGGGGATGAGATCCGCCAGATTGACTGGAACGTCTCGGCGCGCACCGGGGACATCTATGTCAAGCAGTTCGTCGAGGAGCGGGAGTTGACCATCCTGCTGGTGGTGGACGCCAGCGCCTCGCAGAGTTTCGGCACCCGTGAACAGACCAAGATCTCCGACGCCGCCTGGCTTTCGGCCCTTCTCGGGTTCTCGGCCATTCGCAACAATGACCGGGTGGGGCTAATCGCCTTCGTGGAGCAGGCCGAGGACACGCCGGAAGACGAGGCGCTGCTTTTCATTCCCCCCAAAAAAGGGCGTTCGCACTGCTTGCGGTTGGTGCGCGATGTGATGGCGGTCGAAGATTGGGCCGAGGCGCGGATAGCGGAGCGCCGTGAGCGCGCGAGGCCCGATGTGCAGACCCGCCTCGAGACCGCCCTTGGGTACTTGAACCGCGTCACCAGGCGGCGGGTGGTGGCGTTCTTGATCTCCGACTTCCGCGCCCACGGGTTCACCCAGGCGCTTGGGGTGACCTCCCAGCGTCACGACTTGATCCCCATCGTGACGAGCGATCCCGGAGAAGAGACACTCATCGGCGCCGGCCTGACCTTTTTCGAAGATCCCGAGACCGGCGAGCTTTTCCCGGGCTGGGTCGGCGGGCGCGCGCGGCGGCGTTTCGCCGCCGCTGAGGCGCGGCGACGCGCGGAGCTACAACAGACCTTCGCGCGCTACGGGATGGCGCCGATTGTCTTGCCGACGGGAGTGACGGAGGATCTGGAGAGCCGCGCTTCCCGTTACACGAAGGCGATTATCAACTATTTCCGCCTCCGGGCCAAACGGCAATGAGCCCGTAAAAACGAGGGAGACCGTGGTCAGGCCATCTCGTCACAACGTCTGCTGCTTATGGGTGACGGCGCTCCTGCTGCTTCAAGCCGGCACCGGAGCGGGGCCGCTTTGGGCCTCCGACGTGTCCGACGCTCCCGAACGGCCGCAAGCAACGCTCCCCCGCGAGGAGTCGCCGCCGCGCTTCGAGCTCAACGTGGCGCCCGAGCAGATCGAGCTTGGCGCCGAGGTCCTCTATCGCGTGGTGTTCACGGCCCCCGAGGACTATCGTTTCTACTTCCCCTCGCCGCCGGCGCTTCAGCCGTTCGTGCTCGTCCCGGGCAGCCTGGTCACCCGCCGCGAGCCCGGAGAAGGCCCCGACCTGGGCCTCGTGAACACCGTAGTCGAGCTACGCCTCAGGAGCTACCGTCTCGGGGTGCGGTGGATCCCGGCCGTCGAGGTGGCCTTTTTGGGGCCCGAGGGGGAGACCGGCGTGGTGGATTTGCCGCGCCGGCGGGTCGAGGTAGTGGCCCGGGTGGCGGTGGACGATTTGCCGGCGCTGGCGAACCCGCCGCCGCCGCGCTCGGTCATCGCCACCAACTGGACGCTCGTCTGGGGGGCCGTCATCCTTGGCAGCGTGCTTGGCGCCGTGGTCCTGACTGTTCTGGCGCTATGGCTGTTTGGCGGCCGTCTGATGCGCCCGCCACCGCCGCCGCCGCCGCGCCCGCCCCACGAGACGGCGCTGATCAAGCTGGCCCAAATCGAGCGTGAGCGGCTGCCGGAGAGCGGCGCCTTGATGGACTACTATGTGCGGGTCAGCGAGGCGGTGCGTGAGTATCTCGGAGCGCGCTACCGCGTCGACGGCCTGATGATGACCACAGGCGAATTACTCCGGTCGCTCGAATCGGCCGATCTCAGAGGGGTCCCGCATAGCCGGGTGCGCGCTTTCTTGGAAGAGTGCGATCTGGTCAAGTTCGCCAACTTCGCACCGTCCCCCGAGGAGATCGAGTGGCTGCTCGCCACCGCCTATGGGTTGGTGCGCGACACGATGCAGGTCGTCACTCCCGAAGAGCAGGAGGCCGCGCGCCCGCAGGCGGCCGATCATCCCGCCCGCCCATCGGCGCGGGCCTTCGCGTGGTCGCTCGATCTGGCCTCGTTCGCATTGCCGGCCGGCGGCCTCCTGGTGCTCGGGCGGCTCATCGAGGCCGAATCGGTGTTTGTGGCCGCCGCCGTTCTGTTGGTGCTGCTTGGGCTGTTGCTGCGCGATTTGCCGTCGGCGGGGAGCCTCGGCAAGGCCATCACCGGCCTGCGCCTGGCCGGTTATCGGCCACCGGCCCAGGATCCCAAGACCCGGCGGCTGGTCCCCCAGGAGGGGAGGCTCCCCGGCGGCGGCGCCCGCGTCCGGCGTAACCTGGCACAGCTGGTCCCGTTCGTGGGTCAGGCGGTGGAGTTCGTGGTTTTGGCCCATGACCCCGACAGCCGACGACTGGGGGATCGCCTCGCCGGAACGGCGGTGCTGGATATTCGAGCGGTGGAGCGCAAGCGGGGGGGTGAGGTCGGCTTGTTGCTCGGCGCGATGGTGACGACTTTGTTGGCGTTGGCGGCGTTGGTAATGCCGCTCGTAGCGCTTTAGGGGCGAAGGAGGCGAGGCGGATGAGCTTCGCGAATCTGGAATTTTTGATTGTCGGCAGTGTCGCGACGCTTTTGGCCGCTTGGTATGTCCTGCGGCGGCCGACCGCCGGCCTACGGGTGTCGGATGGATCCGCGGTTCGTCACGTCGCGCGCGCCGGCCGCGCGCGTTTCTGGCGTTTGCCGGATCTGTTGAGGCTGGCGGCGCTCGCGCTCCTCGTGGTCGCGCTGGCCCGTCCCCAGAGCGACTCGCTGACGGAGCTCACCGGCGAGGGCGCCGACATCATGATCGCGCTCGACATGTCAGGTTCGATGAACGCCGTCGACATGAGCATGGAGGAGTTGGCTCTGTTGCAGGCGCGCGGGCAGGACCCGATGAATCGCTTTGAGGTGGCGCGCGATATCTTGAAGCAATTCATCGCCGGCCGCCGGGGGGATCGGATAGGCCTCATCATCTTCGGGCCGGAAGTGTATTTGAAGTTTCCGCTGACACTGGACTACCGAATGATTGTGGCGCAGCTCGACTCGCTTGTGCTCGACAATGGGATTCGCACTTCCGATGGGGAGTGCACCAACCAATGCACCATCAGCGGCGCGGGGACGGCGCTCGGCGATGCCCTGGCGCGCGCCTATCGGCGGCTCAGGCACTCCGAGGCGGCGACCCGCGCGATTGTGCTCATCACGGACGGCGAGCGCGAGGGCGGTAAGCTCTGCCCGCGCATGGTCGCGACCTACATGGCCGACCAAGCGGATCAGGAGCAGATGCGGGTCTACACATTCCTGGTGGGGTCCCCCACCGCCATGACCACCCTCGTACCGCGCTACATCCGCCAAGTCGACCGGAGGCGCGGGGGGTATGATCTGGTGGTGGCCCGCGACGAGCGTGGGCGAGTGATCTATGAGCGCTCGCCGGAGCCGTTTGCCACCGATCCGCAGCTCATGCAAGAGATCGCGCGCCTGACCGGCGGGGAGTACTTCGAGGCCTTTGATGAGCGCCAGTTTCGCGAGCAGTTCGAGGTGCTCGCCGGGACCGAGTTTCGCACCACCACTCGGACCCGTAAGCGGGATTTGTTCTTGCCGTGGCTGCTGGTGGGGCTTGGAGTGCTACTGCTCGAGTGGTGGCTGCGGGTCGGGCCGCTTCGAAAATTTCCGTGAGGGCGGGATGAAGGACGATGAACTGGTCTGAACTCACTTGGCAAAATGGTCACTTGTGGTGGGTCGTGCCTGTCGGGGTGGGGGTCGTCGCGCTCGGCTTCCTGCTCGTTTTTCTCTGGCGACAGAGGATGCTCGAACGGATCGCCGACCCGGCCCTCCGCGAACGTTTGGTGGAGACCTTGAGCCGCCCCCGGCAGGTGCTCAAGGCGGTCATCATGACCGTCGCCGTGGCGTTGCTGCTGCTCGCGGCGCTCCGGCCCCAGTACGGGGTGCGCGAGACCGAGGTGAGAAACGTCGGGATCGACATCGCCGTGTTGCTCGACGCCAGCCAGAGTATGCTGGTGCGGGATGTGGTGCCCGACAGGTTCGTGGCCGCCCGGCAGGAGATAAGCCGGGTGCTCGAGGGCTTGAGTGGTGGCCGGGTGGCGCTCATTCCATTTTATTTCATCCCCTTCGTGCAGTCTCCGCTCACCTCCGACTTTGACGCGTTGCAGGTCTACTTGCGTGATCTGAGGCTCGATGACATCGCCGAACCCGAGATGCGCGGGACAAGTATCGGCCGCGCGCTGATGGCCGCCGTAGGGTTGTTGGCCCAGGATCGGGAGTTGCTCTCCGAGGCCGGGGCGGGCGTCGTCCCGGATTTGGACGAGGACCACGACGTGAGCGCGATGGACGGCAGCCGCTACAAGGCGATTCTGCTATTCACCGACGGCGAGGAGCACGAGGATCTCCCCGAGGAAATCTACACGGTGGCGGAGTCCGCCGGTATCCGGATCTTCTCCGTCGGGGTCGGGACACGGGCCGGTCACGCGGTGCCCATCGTGCAAGAGGACGGCGAGGTGACCGGAGTGCTCAAAGGCGAGGATGGCCACCCAATCTTCTCGGCGCTCAACGAGGAGCTGCTGGGCGGGCTGGCCGAGCGCACCGGCGGCGCCTATTTCAACTTCTCGGGCCGCTCGGTGGCCGACGAGCTTTTGGCCGAGATCGAGAAGCTCGAAAAGAAGGAGTTCGAAGCTCAGACCCGCGATCTTGGAGAGGATCGCTACCAATTCCTGTTGCTTCCGGCGCTGATACTGCTGATGGTCGAGGGGCTCATGTCTGATCGCTTGCGGCGCAGGAGAGCCACCGATGACAAGCGGCGGCAGGGAAAGCGCGGGAGACGCCGCCTTGGCGCGCTGGTTATGGCGCTGGTGCTGCTTGCCGGTCCCCAGGCCGTCGCCTGGGATCTCTTCAAGACCCGGCAGAGCGACGTCGAGGCCGGGAACGCTCTGCTTCGGTCCGGGAGCCCACGCGAGGCGCTCGAGGCTTATGAGCGGGCGCGGGAGGTCTTGCCCGAACAGGCCGAGTTGCACTACGCCATTGGGGTCGCGCGGCACGAACTCGGAGAATATGACATGGCGGTGCGGGCACTTGAGCGGGCGCTCGAGCGGCTCCCGGATCTCGGTGTCGCCGAGGAGACGCGCGAGCTAAGGTTCGCCGTGCTGTTTGCCCTCGGGACGACCTATGCCGCATGGGGCGAACGAGCCGAGGCGCGGGCTCTAGGGCGGGCTGCCCCCGAAGAAGAGGAGGGACCGGAGCCGCGGCAGGACGCCCGGACCAAGGCCATCGAGCGGTTCGAGCGAGCGGTTCATTTCCTCGAGCGCGCCCTGAGATTCGAGCCGGGTCACGAGGGGGCGCTCCTCAACCTCGAGCTTGCCCTGCTGCGGGTGGATCCGCCATGTCATCTTCGCAACGATGAATACGCCCCCAACGACACGTTCGACTCCGCGGCGGCGCTCGAGGTGGAAGATCTGCAAGAGGAGCAAATGTTTCCGCTCGTGCTGTGTCCCGGGGAGGACGACTGGTTCACGTTCGAGACCGAGCCCGGGGACCGGATTTTCGCCTCCGTCAAGACCGATAACCGCGCCGCCGAGCTCCGCGTCGCGCTCTATGCGCCGGACGGCGTCAGGGTGCGCCCTCCTGCCGGCAGTGAGAGAACGATCTCGGAGCTGAGCTATCAGGAGGGGGCGCTCGCGGGGCCGGTGAGGCTGCACGTCTTTGATCCGACCGAGGAGGAGAGCGACTATCGCTTGAAACTCCGAGTCCTGCCGGCCTGCGAGCGGCTGGACGATTCGTTCGAGCCCAACGACAGCTTCGAGGAGGCGCGGCTGGTGACCGACGAAGATCGGGAGAGGCTCGCGGCGCTCAGGTTGTGCCCCGGGAACGACGACTGGTTCAAGATCGATGTGCCCGACGAGTGGAGCTTGATGGTCATCGGTGAGTTCGACATCAAGCAGGGCCTCCCCGAGCTTGCGATCTTCGACGAGCAGCAAAATGAACTCATGCGGCGCTCGTTTTCGAGTGAGGAAGCGCAGGTTGATGACAGCGCGCCTTTGATGTTGAGCTTGCTCGAACCTCCTCCCGGTCGCTACCGCTTGAAGGTGACCGGCACCCTGGACGTCGAGGCGGCCTATGGGTTGACTCTCCAGGTGGTCCCCCCTTGTCCGGAGGGGGACGATCACATGGAGCCCAACGACGAGTTCGGGGAGGCCAAGCCGTTTCCCGAGGGGGAGCCGATGTTGCTCCGCCGGTGCCCCGACAACGACGACTGGTTCGAGGTGATGGCGAGCGGCGACGAGCGACGCGTGGTGACCGCCCTGTTCGATCACGAGAGCGGCGATTTGGCGCTCGAGCTCTACGATTCCAAGCAGCAACTCGTGGGCGAGAGCGATCAGAGCAGCGCTCAAATGGGCGGTGAGGCGCTCGTGTTACCCGAGGTGCCCGAGGAGGATGAGGTGCCGTATTATGTGCGAGTCACCTCGCACGTGAACGAGAGCAACTTCTATCTGCTCGAATTGCGCGCTCCGGACGCCGATCCGGACGCGCCTGATGACGAGCGGGACGAACAAGACGAACAGGACGAGCGGGACGAACAGGACCGGCAAGACGAACGGGACGAGCGGGACGAACAGGACCGGCAGGACGAACGGGACGAGCGGGACGAACAGGACGAGTTGGATGCGATGCGAGAGGAGATGGAGAAGCTCGATCGCAACCCACGGAATCTCGAAGCGGAGCGGGCGCGACGCACCTCGCCGCTTGGCAATGCACGCCCGACAAAGCCGTGGTAGAAGCACCGGAGGGCAAGAGCGACGGGGAAGGCTAAGCAGGAGTTGATGAGAGGGCGGGTTGCCATAGCAGTCGGAGTCGTTGTGCTGTCGGTCTTCGTGGCCCGGTCGGCGCCGGCACAGGAGGTCGAGCTGTCGGTCGACCGGCGGGTGCTCTCCATGGACGAGGACCTACAGGTCGAGGTGCGCGCCACGGGCGCCTTCGATGAGCTGGTGCAGCCGGAGACCCCGGGCTTTGAGGTGGGAGGCACCTCGCGCTCCTCCGAGATCTCGATGGGGCCTTCCGGCACCGTCCAGTCGCATGTCCTCCGTTTGACTCTGGTCCCGACCTCCCCCGGCCGCCATCGCCTGGGCCCGGCGAGTGTTCGCAGTGGAGGCCGGGAGGTGGCGCGCTCCGAGCCCGTCTTCGTGACCGTCAAGGACGTACCGCAGGTGACGGTGTCGCCGGAGCAGGCCGGCGAGCTTGAATCGCGGGCCGGCGAGCGCTATTTCCTGGTGCCGGTGTTTCCTGAGCGCCCGCTCTATGTGGGTGAACCGTTCGTGCTCAGTTACAAGCTTTATACGCGCGCCGACTCGCCGGTGACGAATGCCTCCTGGCGCGAGGTGCCGGAGCTTGCCGCCTTTTCGGTTGAGAACCTGCTCCGCTCGCAACGGCGGCGCTCACAGCGGCGCACCATCGGGCGTTATACCTATAACGTCTCCTTGCAGCTCCAGTATCTAGCGGTGCCGCTCTCGGCCGAGTCGGGCAGGGTGGAGGGAGCGGTTTTGGACGTTGTCGCCGGCGATTTTTTTCAGCGCCGGCGCTACACAGTGCGGGCGCCTTCGTTCGAACTGGACATAAGGCCGCTGCCGGCCGAGGGTCGACCACCAGAGTTTCAATCAGGCAACATCGGCCGCTTTGAACTCGAGACCGACTTGCACCCGACGACGGTCGGCGCCGGGGAACGCGCGGTGTTGACTCTGCGAGTCACCGGCCGGGGCGCGTTGGAGAGCGTGCGGCCGCCCCGATTGCCGGAGGCGCTCGGCGCCGAGCTTCTGCCCACCGGCGATGGCGATCGGATTGAGAGGAGCGCGGCGGGGGTCGAGGGGACCCGCGTCTTCCGCTATGTTCTCGTGCCGCATGAGCCGGGCAAGCTCACGATCCCGCCAATCCGTCTGGCTTACTTCGACCCCGAGCGAGCGCGCTATCGCGTGGTGACGAGCGCGCCGATGGATCTCGAGGTCACCGGGGAGGCACCGCCGACGCGCGCGGCGGCCCTCACGGCCGAAGTCGACGAGGAGTCATTCCTTCTCGGGCTCAGGGACATTCGCGCCGAGAGCGATCTCACCTCGCGCCGTCCTCCGGTGCGGCCCCACCGCGCGTGGTGGTTCTGGACGCTTCTGGCAGTCCCGGCGGCGCTCCTCCTGGCGGTGGAATTCGTCGTTTGGTTGAAGCGATACAAGGCGCGCACGGAGCCCCGGCGCCGGATGCGTCGCGCCGCGGCCGTTTTCCGGCGCGCCCTCAAGGCGGCGCGACGAAAGCTCCGCGCCGGCGACTCGCGCGCTTTCTTTGAGATCATCGGGACAGCGCTCAGGGAGTTTTGTTACAACCGCTTCGGACTCTCGGTGCGAGGACTGACGCACGGCCAGCTCCGTCGCCGGTTGGTCGAACTCGGCGCCGATCCGGAGTTCGCCGAGGCGGTGGTGGCGGAGCTCGAGAACACCGACTTCGCGCGCTATGCGCCCGTGAACATGCGCGATGACGAGATGCGCGGCTCCCTGGAGCGCTCGTGGCGGCTGGTGGCGTCGCTCAACCGGTTGCCGAGGAGGGCCGACGGCGATGAATAGCCCCAAGAGAACTCTGCGCGTGACGTCCGGTGTCCTGTCTCTGCTTCTGCTCGTGCTGAGCGCGCTCCCGGCGGGGGCGGCCACCCTGCAAGAGCAGTTCAATCGCGCCAACCAGCACTACTGGGATGGTGAGTACGAGGCCGCGCAGGAGCTCTACCAAGATCTGGCGGAGCGCTATCGGATCGAGAACCCCGAGCTGTACCACAACCTCGCCAACAGTTACGCAAAGACCGGACAGCTCGGCGTGGCGGTGCTGTATTACAACCGCGCTCTGGCGGCGTCGCCCGGTCCCGAGACCAGAGTGGCGGCCACGGCCAACCTGGAGCGCACCCGCGCCGCTCTTGCCGCCGCCCACCAGAAGCACATCAGGCCACAGCGGGCGTTGTTCGCCGAGGGCCACGGGGTCTTCTACGCGCTCTTTCAGTTGCTCTCCGAGCCCACTCTCGCGGTGATCTTCCTGGCGCTCTTTTTCTCTCTGGTGGCGGTGCTGCTGCTGCGCCACCTGCCTGCCTACGGTCTCAAGCGCGCCACCAAGCCGCTCGCCCTGACCTTGCTATTCCTTCTGCTCATCACCGGAGGGTGGCTGGCCGGCAACATCGCCACTACCGAGAGCGTGCGGTCGGGGATCGTCCTCGTGGCGGACACCCCGCTCCGGGCCACGCGATTGCCCCACTCACCGCGCGTAACCTTGCCCGAGGGGCTGGAGGTGGCCATCTCGGGCGAGCCGGACGACGGCTTGTTGCGAGTGCGCCTCGCCGGCGGTCGCGAGGGGTTCGTCCCCGCGGAGAACATCGGTGAGATCTAACTCGTGGGATCCGCGGGCATTGAAGGTCGAGACGCGGAGCGCCGGAACAAGGTCCGCTAGGGGGTGAGTGGGACGGAGTCCAGCGTGGGGTGGCGAAACGAGTAACCAAAGTCGGTGGCGCGTTGAGGCACGACCCGGCGGCTCGCCAAAAGCTCGCCGGCGAAGCCCCCAAGCGCCAGCCGCAATGCCGGCGCGGGGGTTGGGAGAACAGAAGGGCGCCCTAGCGCCCGCCCTAGCCTGCGGGCAAACTCGCCCTGGCGCACGGAGTTCGGGGCGACCACGTTCATGGGGCCGCTTAGCTCCGGCGCCTCGAGCGCCAGCGCAATCATGCCCACCACGTCGTCGCGATGGATCCAGGACCACCACTGCCGCCCGCCTCCCAACGGTCCTCCCAGCCCATAACGGAACAAGGGGAGCATGGCCGCCAACGCGCCGCCTTTGGGGTGCAGGACAATCCCCGTGCGCAAAAGGGTCACGCGGACTCCAAGCGCCTCCATCGAGGTGGCGGCGGCCTCCCACTCGCGACAGACCTCCGCAAGGAAAGAGTCGTCGGGGGGCGAAGTTTCGTCGAGCAGCTCGTCACCGCGCGATCCGTAGTAGCCGGTGGCGCTACCGGAGACGAGCACGCTCGGCCTCTCGCTCGCCGGGAGCTCGGCCACAGCCGTCACCAAGCTCTTGGTCCCGACTATCCGACTCTCCTTGATGCCGCGCCGTTTGGCCGAAGTCCAGCGCCCACGGACGGTCTCTCCGGCCAGGTTGACTATCCCCTCGCACCCGAGCAACGCTTGGCGAGGCGGCGGTGCGGCGCAGTCGCGCCACGAGTATACGTCGTCGACCCCCGGGAGCTGAGCGCGGGTCTTGCCCGCGTCGCGGCTCAATACGACCACCGAGTGCCCTCCGGCACACAGTTGCTCCACCAGCGCTCGACCGATGAAACCACTACCGCCCGTCACCATCACACGCATGCGTTACCTCCCGAGAAGAGCGGCCGCGTTCGGCACCCTGTCGACTGTCGCCGAGCGTGACCATACAGAGCATCTTGACCACCACGCTAGCACTTTTCCCCTAGAGTTTCAGGAAACGACCCATCTTCATCCCGAGCTTCATCATCCCGCGGCGTGTCAGGAGGTGCCGCGCGACATAGCCCAGGCGGCGAGGGTGGCCGTAAAATGCCGCCAGCGCTCCGAGCTGAATCGCGCGCAGTGTGCCCGCTCCGATGAGACTCGCTCGATCACTGAAGTTGCGCGCGTTGTAATAGTCGATGCCGGTGTTGGCGTCGTTGCAGAGGGCGAAGCGGTTGTCGGCGCTCATTTGAGTGGCGATGTGTGTTCCGGGGAGGACGGACGTCAGGGAGAACGTCGCCTCCGTCAGATCCAGCCGCGTGGCGAGCTTGACGGTCGCCAACATCTCTCTGAGATCCTCGGTCGGTGAGCCGAGCATGAAAAACCCCAGCGCATGGGCGCCGCGATGTCGCAGGTGCGCGAGCAGCGACTCGAGCCGGTCCAGATCGACTCGTTTGTGGAGCACTTCCTCCCGAATTCGACGGCTCCCGGCCTCGATCCCCAGATGGATGCTTCGCATTCCGCTCGCGACCATTGCGTCGACGAGCTCATGGTCGAGGCAATCGACACGCGAGTTGCAGCCCCATAGAATCGGCCGCCGCATTTGCAGCAGCGCTTCGCATAGCTCCAAGAGCCAGCGCCGCCGCGTCGTCAGGGTGTCGTCGTGAAAGAAAATCCCGCGGACACCGTAGCGCTGTTGGAGAGCTTCCACCTCGGCGACGATGCTCGCGGGGCTGCGGCGTCTTGGGCCGCGCCCGAAGAGCGAGTCCAGTGTCGGTTGGCAGTAGGCACATTGTTCGGCGCAGCCACGGGACGCGACTATATTGGTCCCCACGGTGGCGACGTCCAGGGTGTCCAAATAAGGCCAGCGGTGGAGGTAGCGCTCCATTGGGAGGAGATCCCAGGCGGGGAATGGGAGCGCGTCGAGGTCCGGCGGCCGGTACGGCGCGCACGATCTCTTCGGGGGGCCGCCGGCGCTCTCGCGCCACACGACGTTCGGCACGTCCCCAAAGGGCGCGCGCGCGATGGCGCGGTCGACCACGTCGGCGATGATGGGCTCGCCCTCCCCAAGGACTATGGCGTCGAAGGCGGGCAGCAGTGTTTCGGCGGCCACCGTGGCGTGGGGGCCTCCGGCCACCACCGAGGCGCCGCCCTCGCGCGCCGCTTCCGCCACCCGTGACGCGACTAACGGCATCAGCGAGTCCACATAGACTCCGACGACATCGCCGCGGGCGGCCCGTACGGCTTGAAGCAGCTTCTTTTCACCGCCGAGGAAGGTGCCGTCCACGATCCGGATGTCGAGCGCGGGCCGCGCCTTGCGCAGCGCCGCGGCGAGGTAGGCGACGCCGAGCGGCGGATCGCCGGTGCGATAGGTTGAGCGGGGGAAAACCAATACGACTCGATGGGCCATTGAGCCTCTCTGGACGGCGGCCTTAAGGGGGTACCGCGACCCCGACGTGCGCGCCTGAGCGCGAAGGTAGCAAACGGGCCAAGTGCGCACAATGCCTTGATCATATAATCCATAATCGTCGGTTCGTTCTGAGGAGACCCGCCAAGTGGAGGCGCGTGCATGTGCACGGAAACAAGCCGTTCTCAGGCGCAGTCCAACGCAGAGCCTACGTCGAGCACTAATTATTCTGCAGGTGACGCCGCAGATGGGCCGACGATTATGACCTTGAGCCGCTGGGCGGGGGGGTGGTAGGGTGAAAACGGGTGGTTGCCCCTGGTGTGGTGCGTTTCGGGCTCGAGCCGCTCTCGTGCCGGGGGAGCGCTTTTTTGCGAGCTTTCCCGGTGGTGGAAGCGCCGTTATGGCTCCAGTCAAAGGCTCCGGTCTTCGAGTCCTCTTTGTCAACGGACTGCTGGGCGGTGATTTTAGTGCGCTGGACATCGGCGTCACCGTGCTCGCCTCATGGCTGAACCAGAAAACCCGCCATCGGGCGGCCATCGCCGATCTCGTCTTCCATTCCAGGCATTGGCAGCGGCATCTGCATCGCGAGATTGAACGCAAGCGACCCGACGTGATCGCGCTCTCGTGCAACACGATGTACATGAAGTACGTCCGGCGTATCGTCGCCGAGGTGCGGCGACGGCATACGCTCCCGATCGTTTTGGGGGGGCACCACGCGAGCATCGAGCCGGCCGAGGTTTTTGCGCTCCCCGGTGTCGACGCGGTCGTCATCGGCGACGGAGAGCTGCCGCTCCAAGGCTACCTGGATCGGTTGAGTGAAGGCGGCAACTTCGAGGGCGTCCCCGGGCTGTGGGTCCGTGAGCGCGGCCCCCTTGGGCGCGAGGTGCGCAATGAAGGCGGCGCCTTCCTCGAGGACATCGATCAGCTCCCCTATCTCGAGTGGGATCTCTGGGACGACCTCGATCGCTATTTTTATTTTTTGGGGATGATTTACGCGCAGGGCAGCCGCGGGTGCCCCTACCGCTGCACGTTCTGCGACGCTCAGGGCTACGCGCGGGCGCTGCGGGGCACCGGCAGCTACTTCCGTCTGCGCGATCCCGAGGCGTTCGTCGCCGAACTCGAGCATTACTATCACCGCTATCACCATAGGGGCGCCCGGCTGTTCCAGCTCTTCGATCCCGTCTTCACGATGGACGACGACTGGCTCACTCGTTTCTCCGCCGAGTACCGCCGGCGCGGGCTCCATGAGCGGATGCGCTACTCGGCCTTCTCGCGGATCGACCATCTCTCCGAGGAGAAAGTCGCGCTGCTTGCCCGCTCCGGTTGCGCGCTATTGCGGGTCGGTATCGAGGCGGGCGACGATCACATTCGCATGGAGGTCTACAAAAAGAAGATCGGCAGCGCGACGATTCGGCGGATCTTTGCCGCTGCCAAACGTCAGGGGCTGGACTTCACAGCGTTTTTTATTTTCGGAGGGCCACAGGAGACGCACACGTCATTCTTCAAGACCACGCGGCTGGCGTGGGAGCTGGACGCCGCGCGCTCGGGGTTCTTCGTCTACAAGCCGTTCACCGCCGAAGGGCGCGCCCAGATCGAGGCCGCCGGCGGCGGTATCGACTCGGTGCGCTACGCGGCCGCCGACAATATCGCCTGGGGTGGCGCGACCTCTGGGAAAGGCTGGGGGCCCCGGTCTCTCGAAGCCTGGCAGCTCGCGGCCTACGGGCTGACTTTTGGGCGCCGGTGGGTGCGCATGATTCGCCGCCGTGGGCTGCCCGCGTACACGACGGCGCTGGCGCGTTACATGGCGCGCGGCCTCCGGCTGGGCTTGGACTGGCGCTATATGGCCATGTACTTCCACATCTACGAGGGCGACAACGTCGATCAGTGAACCCCTGCGCCCCCCACCCCCCCACCTGCACCGGCATTCGGCTGCTCATTCAGCGTGGTGAGAGGCGGTAGACTCCCATCGTGACTGTGTCTGCCGGGACCAAAAAGCGTCCGTCAGGGCGGCTCTCGACGGTCGTCGCGGCGATCGGGGTGGCTTTGAAGCGGCTCAGCACATCACGACACAGATCTCGCTCGACCACCTCGGGAGGCGGCTCTCGATCGAACCGATAGCAGGAGGCGCCGCGGTAGAAGAGCGTAATCTTGTCATCCGGGAGCGCCTGGAGGGCGAGTAATTCGCTTGCCGGCATAGGCGCGACGATGAGCCCGGCGGCTTCAAACAGGTTGGTCGGTGGCGCGGTGATGATGCGCCCCTGCCCGGCGGGGGAGTCGAGGTGAGCGAGGAGAATGGGGAGGCCTGGCGGATCTTCGGCGAGCCGCCGGGCGGCGTGTCTGGACTGCTCCCATGCCACCTGCGGATCGCGCCGCCACTCGAGCGAATCGAACGCCAGGAGCGGTTGTGCGGCCAGGACGAGGACGAACAAGACCGTCACCGCTTGACGCGGGCGACCGGGCGCCACCGCGCGCCTCACCCCCTCGAGCGCGACACCGGTGAGCAAGAGCAGTGGCAGCAGCATGTTGGCTTGCAGTCGAAACGCCTCCGTCGTCGAGTTGTGGTATGGCAGCCAGATGAGCGCGCCGATTAAAAACCACGCCGGCAGGAGAGCCGACTCGCGGGGACGCGTCACCAGCAGCGCGACGAAACCTAACGCCGCCGACGCCGGGACGAGCGGCAAAAGAAGTTTGGGATCCCAGAGGAGGCAGGACGAGGCGCTCGTGAGCGCGCTCAGCGCCTCCATGAAGTGATCTCCCTTGGGCGCCATCGCCTGGGTCGTGAGGCTTTGCCAGATAGTCACGATTCGCGGCAGAAGGGCCGCGCCGCCGGCCACGACGAACAGCCCAGTGGCGCCCCAGGGCAGCGGCCGGCGTGTGCGGCGGCCCACTAGAGCCAGAGTCATCGGCAGGAGCAGAAGCAGCGGTAGCGTCTCGGCGCGGATGTTCATGGCCGGCACGGTGGCGACCGTAGCGAGCGCGAGATCGAGCACCCGCCCGTACTGAACGAACCGGATCGCGCTGAACAGGGCGAGGCTCAATAGGACACAGAAGAGCACATAGGGGCTCTCGCTGCCCGCCACTCGAGCAAGCCAGGGGGAAAACGCCACCGCCGAGGCGGCAAACAGCGCCGCGCCGGCGCGCTCCGTCAGGGCCCAGATGAGCGCGAAGGCCAGCGGCACCAGCAGCGCGCCCAGAAGCGCGTTGATGAAGAGGACGGTGGTTGGGCGTGGCAGAGGGCGGCTCATGATCCAAAAAAAGACCCGCGCCGCCTCTCCTTGAAGGCGAAAGTAGCCTGTGTACATGTGGCCGTCCAAGTATGCCGCGATCTCGTGTGGCCCGTGATCGTTCTCCTTGATGGGGGCGTGAGGGACGACAACGCCTCGGAGCAGCGCGGCCAGAAAAAGGAGCAGCGCCAGCGCAAGTTTGACCCGGGGAGAGAGGGCGGCGGCGCCCCTCTCGCGACTTACCATCTTGGCCGACAGGAGCACCAGCAGGAGCGCGAAGATGGCCCCGAGGGCGATTCGCAGCCCATCGTTGGGCTTCTCCGAGCCGGCCTCGATTCCGTCGGGGGGCCCGGCTTCGCCCACTGCCGCAACCGGCTCAGCGATGGCCGGCGGAGCGATCAAAGTGGTGAGTGTCAGCACCGCGAGCGTGAGCGCGACAGCCAGCCGGGCCACTCCCATGCCGCCTCCTGGTGGTGGTGCGCGAGTCGTCGTCATCGTGGAAGGGGCCCGCGGCAGAAAACTCGCGCGGACCTCCCCCGCCCAATCCTCGCCGATTTGAGGCGTAAGGTCCACGACGACCAGCAAAGAATTGGCAGCGGGCTCGCTTCTGCCCTCCGGTAGATGCGCTTTCATTCCGCGTACATGCAACTGCACCGAGATCCTCGGTGGTCGGTTTGAGAGGGCAAAAAGAGAGGTTTATTCGGGTTGCGAATCGTTCGACCTTCGTGGTAACAAAAAGGACCGCGTTGGGGAGGTCCTGGCAAGGTCTCGGCATCACTATGGGTGGAAGCTGTCATGCGCGCTACGTTTGATGATCAATGGGAAGAGGCGCTCGCCCTGGTTCGCAACAAAATCTCTAACGACCTGCAATATGGCCACTGGATCACCCCCCTCGAGATCTGCTCGCGAAGCAACGGCACCATCGAGCTTGGAGTCTCCGACGCGCTGTTCGCCGAGTGGTTTGAGAGCGAAGGCTACGCCAAGATCTTGCGCGAGAGTTTGCACGAGGTGACGGGCTTGGACTTTGCGTTTGACTACAAAGTGCTCGGCGCGAACGGCGAGACTCACGAGGATTCCAACGAGGGCCAGCTCGAGTTCGAGCTGGCGCCGACAGGCTCATCCAAGCAGTCCCCGCGCCCATCTCTCGCCTCTCCCGGATCGGGAGTCAGCTTCATCGAAGATTACCGCTTCGAGAGCTTCGTCAAGGGAGACAGCAACAAGCTGGCTTATGCCGCCAGCGCCGCGGTGGCCGATAAACCGGGCAAGACCTACAACCCGCTGTTCGTCTATGGGGGCGCCGGGCTTGGCAAGACCCACCTGCTGCACGCCATCGGCAATGAGATGATGGCGCGCAACCCGCAAATGCGGGTCTTGTACGTCACGAGCGAGATCTTTTTCAACGATCTGGTCGAGTCGATCCGGCGCAATCGGATGCATGTGTTTCGGGAGCGCTACCGGGACGCCTGCGACGCCCTGCTGATCGATGACGTGCAGTTCTTTGCCCGCAAGGGGCACACCCAGGACGAGTTCTTTCACACCTTCAACGCGCTGCACGCCGCCAACAAGCAGATCGTGTTCACGAGCGACCGCTTCCCCGAGGAGATCGAGAACCTCGAGGAGCGCCTGCGGAGCCGCTTTCAGTGGGGGCTGACCACCGACATCAAGCCGCCGGTCATCGAGACCAGGATCGCCATTTTGGCCAAGAAGGCCGAGCTGCGCGGACTCGACTTGCCCGATGACGTGGCGTTCTTCATTGCCAGCCGAATTCGCTCCAACGTACGTCGCCTCGAAGGGGCGCTGACCAGCCTTGCGGCTTATACATCGCTGCACAACGTGCCCATCAACAAAGAGGTCGCGAAGAAGGCGCTCAGGGAGTTCCTCCCCGGCGAAGAACGGCCGGTGACGGCCGAGCAGATAATCAAGCTGGTGGCGACCCACTACCACATCAAGCCCCAGGACATGAAAGGCCAAGGGCGACAGAGACAGGTGACCCGTCCGCGCCAGGTGGCCATGTACCTGACGCGCCGGTTTACGACATTGTCGTTCCCCGAGATTGGAGCGCGCTTCGGCAACCGCGATCACACCACTGTCATGAGCGCTGTGCGGAAGGTGGAGACCCTGATTGATCAGGAGGACATGGAGACCAAGCGCGCCGTTGAGGTCTTGTCCCGCCAGCTCGAGTCCTGAGCCCGGCGAGGCCCGCACTTTAATTCTCCAGCACACCTAGAGTTGACTTTTTGGGCCAACTAGGCCAGTGAGTCATACGGCCTCCTGCGGGCGGCGGGAGATTCGGGGTTTTTTTTGCACGACCAACCCCTCGACGCGCCAAGCGACCCCGCCATTATTCGCGGGGAAGCAGGAGAACCGCATTCATCGCGCAACTTTGGAGATAGACTGTGAAGCGCACATATCAACCCAGCAATTTGAAACGACGCAGGACCCATGGCTTTCGCGAGCGGATGAGCACTCGCGGGGGGCGGGCGGTATTAAACGCTCGGCGCCGCAAGGGACGCAAACAGTTGGCCGTGGGGACGCCCAAGAAGTAGGTTTTGGGGCCCAAAACGGTGACTGATTTCGGATATCCACCGGCGCTTCGTTTGCGCAAACGGGGCCATTTCCTCAGAACCATGAAGTTCGGGCGGAGGTTTTTTTCGCCGAGCTTTATTCTGTACGCCAATCCGAACTCTGGTCCTCACACCCGGTTGGGTATCACGGTGACCAGAAAGATCGGCAACGCTGTAACGCGCAACCGCTTCAAACGGCTCGTGCGTGAGGCTTTTCGGCTACACCCGGAGTGGTTCGACAGGCCGGTTGATCTGTTGGTGATAGTCAAGCGGGGGCGCTCCCCGGAAGGGCTGGGGCAAGTGGTGCGCGAGCTGCAAGAGGTGCTGGGGCGCTGCTTGGCTGAACGGTGAAGTGATATGCAGTCCGAGTCGCGGGCAGAAAAGTTGTTGGGTGCTCTAGTGGTTTGGCCCCGGTGGCTCACGATCGCGCTCCCGGTCCTTTTGGTGCTGTTGTATCAGCGTTTGCTGCGCCCGCTACTGCCGGGAGCTTGCCGGTTTTATCCTACGTGTAGTGACTACGCCATCCTCGCCTTGCGCCGCCACGGCCTCTTGAGAGGCGGGGCGCTCGCAGTTTGGCGCTTGTTGCGCTGCCACCCCTTTCACCCTGGCGGTGTCGATCCAGTGCCGACAGCCGGAGATAGACGATGACCAGACGGCTGCCGTTGTTCGTTATGCTTGCGGCGGGATTTGCTTTCCTGGTGCTCTTTGCGATCAATGAGTCTTCTCGCCCTGACGAATCCGACGGCGACCAAGCCCAAGGTGAACGACCGGGGACCATGTCCCCCGGAGAGCGCGACTCCGAGGCCCCTCGCGAAGCCCAAGGCGGCGCCTCCGGGACCTCCTCACAGCGCCACGCGCTGGAGGAGACCTGGAAGGTCAAGAACCGGATCGACGATGATGACGGCTATCTGGGGGTGCTCTCCAGCATTGGAGCGACCTTCTCGAGCGTCCAGATGCTCAAGGAGCAATACCGCCAGGCGGCCAACGAGGAGCGGCTGAATCCGCTGCCGGAGGTGTTGCGCGGTCGGATCCCCGAGCGCTTTTACGAGAACTCGCTGTTGGAGCTCGTCTGGGCGTGGGATCCGGAGAGCTACCCGTTTCGTATTCGTTTTGATGCGCTCCAACACAACGGCGAGGTGCGCCGCGTCCTGCGAGGGCCGGCCGAGGATGGGCAGATCGATCCCACCGACCGCTCTGTCTTCCGCATCGCCGAGTCGGAGGTTCAATTCACCACCACCTACCCCGAAGTGCAGCGGGGCGATCAAATCGAACTGACGGTCACCGGCCGGAGCGGCGAGCCAAGCCTCCACACCATCGAAGAGGTGCGCAAGCGGCGGCTGGTCGTCTCCCCGAGGTTGCCGGAGCTTGCCGACGATGAGGTGGTGAGTTACCGGGTGCTGGCCGAGGGCCCTTTTCAGACCATCTATCACCGCGACGCAAGGTACACCCTGGTCTCCCGGGACGAGCAGCGCCTCGTGTTCGTGTGGCCGAACCCCGAGAGCGACACGAGTGACCTGTTCATCGAGCGCGAGCTGCGCCTGACCGGGCCCTACGACCACGAGCTGGATATCGTGCTTCACAACTTCGGCGACCAGGAGGTGACGGGACGCATCACCATGCTGGTGCGTGGGTTTCAACCACCGGTGCGCTCGGGCGGGATCTTTTCGGGGCCGCCACCCGATCAGCGCTCGGCCATGTGTCACGCGGGGGGCAAGGCTCACCGCGCTTCACTCGCGGACTTGCTCGCCAAGCCGCGGGATCCCGACTGGAGCCCTTCCGGCGACGTCTCCTGGGTAGGGATCGAGAGCCGCTACTTCTTGCTGGCGGCCGTGCCGCTCAATTTGAGTAACAGCCAATGCTTCATGCAGGCGTTTCGGAGCGAACCCCCGGAGGGGGTCGCCACGGCGGGGGTCGGGCGGACCAAGAGTTGGGTCATTCCGCCGGCCAAGACCACCTGCCTGCCCTCCTGGATGCCGCGCCGTCCCGGCTTCGAGCACTGTGAGACCATGCTGGCGCGGTTGGGTCTCGAGGGCGACACCACCAACCGCGTCATCGACGACACCTACGATGAGGTGCGACGGACACTCGACGGCGCCAAGCTCGAGGAGGCGCGCGAGGCGCGCGATGCGCTCATGGGCCGGCGGGCCACCTTGCATCGTTATCTGCTGTATGCCGGCCCCAAGGATCTGGCCGAACTTCAGGCTCAGGACGCCGGCCTGGAGGACAGCATCGACTTTTGGGTGGTCGGGATCATCGCCAAACCGATGGTCCACATGCTCAAGATGTTTCACGGCTGGATCCCCAACTGGGGGGTCGCCATTGTCCTGTTGACCCTGCTCGTCAAAGTGGCGCTGCTTTATTTCACGCACAAGAGCTTCAAGTCGATGCATGCGATGCAGAAGCTCAAGCCCCACATGGACGAGCTGAGGGCCAAGTACAGCAATGATCGCCAGAAGCTCAACGAAGAGATGATGGCGCTCTACAAGCGGCACAAGGTCAACCCCTTGGGCGGTTGCCTCCCCATGCTGCTTCAAATGCCGGTGTGGATTGCGCTCTATCGATCAATCTATGCGTCGGTGGAACTTTACCAGGCGCCGTTGTTCGGCTGGATTCAGGACATGTCGGCGCCCGATCCCTATTACGTGCTCCCGCTCGTCATGGGGCTCTCGATGTTTTTGCAGCAACGGCTGATGCCGCCGGCGATGGACGCGCAGCAGGCGCGAATCATGATGTACATGATGCCCATCATGTTCACCGTTTTCATGCTCTTTTTGCCCGCCGGCCTGGTGCTCTATATTTTCGTCAACACTCTGCTCGGGATGGCTCAACAGTATTATATCAAGCGCAAGGGTGCGACCGAGCCGGCCGCAGCAGGAGCGGCGCGAGGGTGATCTCGAGGGGTCGGATGCCGCAGACGCGGCATCTTGAGATCCCCATCAGGTGAACGGTTGCGAGAGTCAACCGGTGGATAAGGGGGATGCAGTGAGCTTCCATCCTACATTTTATGGCCGCAATCTCGATCAAGCGCTGTGGGAGGCGGCGTCCAAGCTCAATCAGGAGCCGGGCAGCCTCGAGTATCGTGCCACCACAGTAGATGAAGGCTTTGTCATGGTCGAGGTGTTGAACGCGCCGATGATCGAGGTGGCCCCGGTGATGCCGGTGTTTGCGCCGCAGGGCGGCGAAGCCGCCAAAAAGGCGGCGCCGAAGCGTCGTCCTGCCGGGGAGGTGCCCAAGGTGTCCGCGGAGCTACCCTATCTCCAAGTTGTCCGGGAGGTGTTGCGCGAGATCCTGGGCCGCCTCGGCTTGGAGGGCTCGTTCGAGGTCACCGAGCGCGACGGCGATGTGCATGTGCAGCTCGATGAAGCACATGCCGAGGTGCTGCTGGGACAGGATGGCCGGCTGCTCGATTCACTCCGCCACCTCGTCAACCGCATGGTCCATCAGCAGAGGCAAGGCGGCGCGGCGATCTTGATGGATGTCCAGGGTCGGCTGGCGGCGCGGGAGACCGCGCTTCACGCCATGGCGCAGAGAGTCGCCGATTTTGCGGTGGCGCTCGGTGGTGCCGTGGCCGTCGACACCCTGCCGTCGTCTGACCGCCGCCTCATCCACGGGGCGCTGGCCAACAGACACGATGTCCGCACCGAGTCGGTCGGCTCGGGCGCTTACCGCCGCTTCGTCATCCGCTCCGCCGGCCACTAGCGGAACCAGGGGCTCGGATCGATTGGCTCGCCGTCGTGACGGAGCTCGAAGTAGAGCCCGGGGCGGGGTTGCCCCGGGCCTCCGACGAAACCGATTCGGTCGCGAGTCGCCACCACGTCTCCCTCTTCGACATTCAAGAGCGCGAGTCGCGCGTAGAGGGTGTAGTAGCCGCGCGCGTGGTCGATTATGACGGTGCGGCCGTATCCCGACAGCCAGTCCGCATAGACCACCTTGCCCGTGTAAACGGCGCGCACCGCGGCTCGGGGGTTGGCTTCATCCGGGAGCCGGGTGGGCTCGATGGCCAGGCCGCGGTGGAGCACTCGGGTCTTGAAGCGGGGGTGGGTTCGGTAGCCGTAAGGGATTCGCACCCGGGAGGGGGGGATCGGTGGGGTCAGGCGGCCGCGGTGGGCCTCGAACCACGCCGGCCCCTGCCAGCGCTCGAGCATCTCCACCCGGCGGGCGATATACCTGCTCCGCCGTCTCAGCTCGTGGTGATAGCGCTCATAGTAGGCGCGCTCGACCTCCACCAGCCGCAGCAACTCTTCGTGATCGGCCAGATCCTGTTGGATCTCGGCCTTGGTGGTCGCTATTTCGGTCTCGAGGCGGGCCAGCTCGTCGCGTTTCTTCTGAAGCGCGGTCCGTGAGAGACGAAAGCGAGCGATGGCGTCGCGATATTCCAGGAGCCGCTCCCGGTCTTGCTCGAGGAGTCGCCCAAGCAGGCGTTCGCGGCGCAAATAGTCGGTGAAGTCGTCGGCGGCGAACAGGAGCAGCAACCCCTCCATGCGCCCGGCGTGGCGGATGGCCCGGAGGCGGTTGCGAATCCGCACTTGATGCTTGTCGAGAGCCTCTCGCTCCTCGCGAAACAGCTCCTCGAGTTCTCCCAGGCGCGCCTCGACCTCCTCGCGTTGCTCTTGCACCTGCTCGAGCTCGTACTCTTTCTTGGTGATGCCGAACGAGAGGCTCTCCAGAGTGTCGATGATCGATTGCCCGGCGTCGAGGAGGCGACTGAGGTCGCGCTGCGGGATACGTGGCCGTGAGCCGTCGGGCAGCGGCTCGGGGAGCACGCCCTCCAACATCGGTGGGAGCTTCGCGGCCTCATCGCCGGTCGCTCGGGCGGGCGGAGAGGCGGCCGCCAGAAGCGTGACCAAGGCGCAACCGATGAAGGCGCGAAGAAGCCTCACGTGGCACCTCACGCGCGCAGGTAGCGGCTGATTGACAGCGCGCTACCGAGGAAGCCGAGCAGCACTCCCCCCGCGACGAAGAGCAGCAAGGTGTGGGAGGGAAGTAGCTCGAACTCCAGGTTCAGGAGGTGGACTTCGCGCACGAACGAGTTGACCTGATTGCGCATCGTGGCCAGGATGGCGAGCGCAACCAGCGAACCGACGAGCCCTTGCAAGATCCCTTCGAGATAGAAGGGGACGCGGATGAATCGGTGGGTGGCCCCCACCAGTCGCAGGATCTCAATCTCCTGTTGGCGCGCGTAGACCGCCAACTTGATCGTACTAAACGTGAAAAAGACGGCTGCCAGGAGGATTATCATTGAGACTATCAGTCCGGCGGTTTGGATGAGATCGATCCCGGCGTGGAGGACGCGTAGCTGATCGGCCCCAAACAGGGCGTCATCGACGGCGTCGACCTCCGTTATCTGCCGCAGCCACTGATCGACCTCCTCGATGTCGGCGCGTCGCAGTGAGCGCTTCTTGAGCCCGATCTCGATGCTCGCTTGGGCGGGAATACTTTGCTCGTCGAGTCCTTCGAGCAGCATCGGGCTGAGCAGCGCCATGCTCCGGCGGCGATCCTCGGCGCGGGTGACGACCTCGATCTCCTCGACCTCCGGCTTGCGGCGCAGCTCGAGGGCCAAAGCGTCGATCTGCTCCGGGGTGATGTCGTCATTCAAATAAACGCTGATGCGGAGATCCTGGGCGACCTCATCCAGAAAGCGCCCGGCATTCAAGAGCAGGAAGGCGAAGAAGCCCACCAACACCAAACTCACCGCGATGGTGAAGACCGAGACGATGTTCAAAAACAGCGAGTAGCGGACGTTCTTGAACGACTCGCGCAAGAAGTAGAGGATTCGATAGAAGAAGAGAGCCATTACCGCCTCTTTCGCCGCCGGAGGTCAGGCCGGCAGCCGCTCCTTCTCGTCGGCGACGAGCGCGCCGCGGTCCAACACCAGCAGGCGTTGACTGTAGCGCTCGATTAATGCCCGGTCGTGCGTCGCCACCAAGACGGTGGTCCCTTTGCGTTGCACGTCCTGCAGCAAGTTCATGATATCGACCGACAGCTCGGGGTCGAGGTTACCGGTGGGCTCGTCGGCCAGCAAGATGGCCGGTTCGTTGACCAGCGCGCGGGCGATGGCGACCCGCTGCTGTTCGCCGCCGGAGAGCACTGGGGGCAGCTCATTGGGATAGTTCTCGAGGTGCAAAAGCTCGAGCATCTGGTGGACCCGCGCGCGAATCTCGCGGCGCGGCAAGCCGATTATCTCGAGCGCGATGGCGATATTGTCGAACACTGTGCGGTTGGCCAGTAGTTTGAAGTCCTGGTGGACCACCCCGATATTACGCCGTAAGTAGGGAATGCTGGCCTTGCGCAGGAGTTGGGTGTTACGCCCGGCGACCAATATCCGGCCGTCCGAGACCTTCTCGCTGCACAGGATCAGGCGGATCAGGGTGGTCTTGCCCGCTCCGCTGGCACCCGAGAGGAACGCGAACTCGCCCTCTTGGAGCTCGAACGTGACGTCCTGGAGGGCATCGACTCCGTTCGGATAGCGTTTGGAGACGTTGTAGAATTGAATCATGCCTCACCAATCCGGCTCCGCAGCCGCATCGCCTTGGCCAATTCAATAACACAGTGCCGGGCCCGGCTCAATTTAGTGCCGAAACAAGAGGATCTGATTGGTGGTGGGATCGGCGAGCGCAAACTGGGGGTGGCGCCCTTCGCGGAGCGTCAGAGCGACGGACGCCGGCTGGTCGGTCATCGAGTGGTGGATGGTCTGGAGGGTCCACCGCGCTCCGGCCCAGCGCAGGTACAGCAGGCCCTTGTAGTACGCGTCGCCAGAGTCGCCGAAGTAGGCCAGATGGGCGCGGCCGCCGTCGTCCAGCGCGAAGGAGACAGAGTGTCCTTGGCCGCCTTCAAAGCTCTTTAGTGGCTCAGAGCGGACCCAGACCTGGCCCTTCCAGGCGTGGAGGACGTGGGCGCGAAAATCTTTCATGAAGACCGCCGCCACATGAGGGTTGCCCTCATGGCAAAAAGCAAGATCGAGGGCGACCACTTCAATGTTCTCCCCCGCCCCCCAATTGATGACGGGCTCCCGAAGCCAGCCACCGTCGTGGGTTTGGCGGGCATAGACGAGCCCATTGGCTCGTCCCACCGGGCCGTCGGCGAATACGATGGCGGCGCCTCTCTCCGGGTGAGCGGCGAGTTTGCCATAGCGCGCCTGGCCGGAAGAGATGGCCTCCGAGCGCCAGATCTCGCCGTCGAGACGGCGGAGCTGGAGCTCGAAAGCCTCATGGTCATAGTGGGTGATGAGCGGGTTGCCGTCGGCGCCGAAGATCAGTGACGCGTACGCGCCTCGCGTTTCGCCGGTGGTCACTGTCTCGACCGCCCAGGTTGGTGCGTTACGAGAGGCGAACATGAGCGCTGTTTGCGGTCGTGTTTGGAACGCCAGGTGAGGAGCGCCGCCCGGGGCCAGCGCCAGCGCCGGGAAAGCCGCGTCGGTGTCGTCGTAGACGGTCTCCGCCGTGTCGCCTTGGGGCCCGCTAGAGGCGTAGCCGATCCCTCCCCCACCGGGATCGCCCACGAGCGTGTAGGCCAGGTGCAGCGTGCCATCATCACCCGGCTTCATCGCCAGGAATCGACCGTCGGCGCCGTCGTCGAGTGTCGTCTGGCGCCAAGTGCAGCATCCCGACTCGCAAGGGTATTGGCCGCGCTCACATTCGTCGCAGTCGTTGTCGAGCTCGGCAAGGCAGCCGGTGGGGCAGCAGCCGTCGTCGTCGATGCACGCGGTGACGGGCTCAAAGTGGCAGACCACGTCGCAGGTCTCGGGGCTGCCGGTCATGGTGCCGATGGTACAGGGGTCGCCGTCGTCGCAGTCGGTGGGGCAGTCGCCGTCGCAGGTCTCGCCAGGCTCGATGACACCGTTGCCGCAGACCGGCTCGCAGTCGGAGTCGGTGTTGGCGTTGCAGCCCGGTGGGCAGCAGCCGTCGTCGTCACGGCAGTAGGTGATCACGTTCTTGAGACACTGGGCCGAGCAGTTGTCCGGGCTGCCGATGCGATAGTTGAAGGTGCAGGGGTCGCCGTCGTCGCAGTCGGTGGGACAGTCGCCGTCGCACAGCTCGCCGGGATCGAGCACGCCGTCGCCGCAGGTGGGCGAGCAGTCGTCGTCGTTGTTGGGGTTACAGCCCGGCGGGCAGCAGCCGTCGCCGAACCAGCATGTCCGAATCTCAACGAACAAACACTGGGCGCTGCAGTTGTCGGGACAGCCCACCAAGATGCCGCGAGTGCAGGGGTTGCCGTCGTCGCATTCGGTTGGGCAATCTCCGTCGCAGACCTCGCCCGGATCGACTATTCCGTCGCCACAGGTGGGCGAGCAGTCGGAGTCGGTCTCCGGGGTACAGCCCGGCGGGCAGCAGCCGTCGCCGTCGATGCACTCGGTGATCGGGTGGGAGACGCATTTGGCGGTGCAGATCGAGGCGTCCCCCTCGAGCACCACCTCGGTACACAGCAGGCCATCGTCGTGGCATTCAGTGGGGCAGTCGCCGTCGCAGGTCTCGCCCCAGTCGATGACTCCGTTGCCGCAGAGCACCCCTTCGCAACCTTCGTCGGTGATCCCGCTGCAGTTGTCGTCGAGGCCGGTGCCGCAGATCTCTTCCGGCTCGGGGCCGCAGAAGCCACAGGCGTTCAGTTGAGTGTAATCGGTCGCGCACGCCGAGACGACGCAGATCTCGCACGGCCCGCAGTCGTCATCGGTGCGACAGCCTTCGAACTCCTCTTCCGGATCGCAGGCCGCGAGGTGCGCCGGAAGAGCCAGAAGCATCGCCCAAAGAAATATCCGCTTACTCGGAGAGTGACCGGGCCGCATGGTGTTCCTCACGAGAGTGGCAAGAAGGTGCCACCCCAAGTCCTGACAGTCTACCGGAGAGGGCCGCGCGGGACAAAGCGCCCCGTCCCTTGCGTGGCGCTCAAATTGCGATCACGGACCACGAAGCGACCGCGCACCAAGGTGTGAAGAGGCCACCCGCGCATCACCATCCCTTCATACGGGTTGTAGTCACATCGTGAGGCAAGCGCGCTTGCGGTGACCGTCACCTCGGCCGCCGGGTCGAAGACCACCACGTCGGCGTCGCTGCCCACGGTCAAGGTGCCTTTGCGCGGCCAAAGGCCGAACAGTTGGGCCGGTCGCTCGCAGAGGATCTCGACCATGCGCTCGAGGCTGAAGCGTCCCGTGCCGACTCCGGTGGTAAACGTGAGCGGCAGGAGCAACTCAATCCCCGGCATCCCGAACGGGATCTTGCGGTAGTCGCCCTCCCAGAGATCCTTTTGGGCGCTTGTGAAGCTGCAGGTGTCGGTGGCCAGCACGTCGAGGGTCGAGTCGGCCAACGCCGCCCAGAGTGCTTCCTGATGCGGAGGGGTGCGAACCGGCGGGCAGGTGGCGAAGCGATGCCCGTCGGGGCGCTTGAACAGCTCGTCGTCGAGCAGCAGGTACTGGGGGCAAGTCTCGGCCCGGACATCCACACCGCGCGCGCGCGCTTCGGTGAGCAGCTCGGGGCCGCGAGCCACCGCCATATGGAAGATATAGAGCTTGCCCTCGGCGGCCTCGGCCAGGTTGATGGCCCGTGCGATGGCCTCACTCTCGGTGAATGGGGCCGGGTCAAGGCGTGGGCATAGCAGCCGGGAGCGTTCGGGTGTTCGGGGTTGGCCGCATATTCGGCTTGCAACAACTCGAGGAGATCGTTGCTCTCGGCGTGAACACCCACCATCCCGCCGTGGAGTGTCGCCAACCGCAACGCCTGGAAGATCTCGGCGTCGCCGGCCATGAACCCTTGGTCGCGGTAGATCATGAACATTTTGAAGGTCGGGTGGCCGGCCGCGATCAAGGCTGGGATTTCCGCCGCCCGATCGGGGTTCCAAGAAGTGATCCCGGCGTGCAGGCCGTAGTCCACCACCACCTTTGGATCGGCGAGCGCGCGACGCTCGGCCACCGCCTCCTGAATCGGCTGGGTCTTGGCCGGGATGGCGAAGTCGATGAAGCAAGTGACCCCGCCGAGCGCCGCCGAGCGGCTGCCGCTCGCGAAGTCGTCGGCGCTGACCGTACCGCAGAACGGTAACTCGAAGTGGGTGTGGACGTCGATCACGCCCGGCAGCACAAGCTTCCCGCTGACATCGATCACTTCACGTGCTTGGGCGTCATTGGTGGAGGGGGCCAGAATGGCGGCCACCTTCTCGCCTCTGATCCCGAGATCCGCGCGCACCACACCGCCGGAGCTTACAAGCCGGCCGCCTTTGAGGATGATGTCGAAATGCATTTGCCAAAACCTTTACCCTTCAGGGGAGTTGCTCCACTAGTTCGCCGTAACTCTCAGGCCGTCTGTCACGATAGAACTGCCAGATCCGACGCACCTCTTCAATCTGGTCGAGGTCGAGATCGGCCACCACGAGCTGATCTTCGTCGCGGCTGCCTTCAACCATGATCTGGCCGCGTGGATCGCAGAAGTAGCTCGTGCCGTAGAACTCGCCGATGTTCCACGGGGCCTCCACGCCCACGCGGTTGACGGCGCCCACGAAGTAGCCGTTGGCCGCCGCGTGGGCCGTCTGCTCCAGCTTCCAGAGATACTGGGACAAGCCGGCGACGGTGGCCGACGGGTTGAAGACCACCTCGGCGCCCTTGAGCCCCAGCACCCGCGCACCCTCCGGGAAATGGCGGTCATAGCAGATATAAACGCCGATTTTGGCAAACGCGGTCTCGAACACCGGGTAGCCGTCGTTGCCCGGCTTGAAGAAATATTTCTCGAAGAACCCGGCCACCTGGGGGATGTGGTGTTTGCGATAGCGGCCCAAATAGCGCCCGTCGGCGTCAATGACCACCGCCGTGTTGTAGTATACGCCTGGGAGCACACGCTCCATCAGCGGCACAATCATGACCATCCCATGACTCTTGGCGAGCGCCTGCATCCGCCGGACCGTCGGCCCTCCCGGGATCTCCTCGGCCAGCTCGCTCCACTTCATGTCCTGGCTTGGACAGAAGTAGGGCCCATAGAACAATTCCTGTAAGCACAGCACCTGGACCCCGCGGCGGCCCGCTTCGGCGATCAACCCCTCGTGCTTCTCCAGATTCGCCTCGCGGATGGCGTCGATCGGTTGAGCGGTGTCGATGGCGTTACTGCATTGGATGAGGCCGCCGCGCACAATTCTGGTCATGGTTGCAAGCTCCTCTGGTTCAATGGGAAGGGAAAGTCTGAATGAACAGGCGGGCCTTGCATGGACCTCCGCCCACCTGCCCGACCCAGATGTCATAGTCGCCTTCGTGCGCGCGACGGAGGCGCAGCCGGGGGTCCAATCGTCCGTTGCTGTCGCTGTCGAAATGCCACTGCCGCACCGGATCGTTGACCAAAAGGATGGCGTTGCAAGTGCTCACCACCCGCAGCTCGAGCGCCCACCCGGCGTGGTTGCCGCGAAAGCTCAAGGTGTAGTTGGGCGCGTGGGTGACAAAACCGTAGCCCGGGACCGAGCTGCATTGGGACAGATCCAGCTCGCCGCCGGGTTGGACCGGATGCTCCTGCGCCTGCCGCAGCTCGCCTGTTATATAGGACAGCGAGCGGCCTTGCTCCATCCAGTCGGGACAGTAGCGCTGCTTGTCGCGCTCATCCGGGGTCAGCTCACCGGCCGGGTATGTCTTGATGAACAGGCGCGCGTCGCAGGTCTCGTCTCCCGCGGTCCCCGCCCAGATGTCGTAGTAACCCTCGGGGGCTTCAAAAACTCGCACTCGCGCCTCGGCGTCCGCTCTTCCGCCACCGTTGTCGAAGCGCCATCGCTGGTCGGCGGTGTTCACGAGCAGCGTGGTCTCACAATCGCCGGTAATCAGAAACTCCAAGGTCCGGAGATCGTCGTTGTCGCCAAAGCGCATCGTGATGTCCGGCTGGTGGGCAATATGGCCAAGGCCGGGGACTGTGGCGCAGCGGGTCAGATCGACGTCTCCCCCCGCCTGCAACGGGACCTCTTTGACATTACTGAGCTGGGCGGCTTTGTAGCTCAGGCGCTCGCCGCTCTCGAGCCAGCTCGGACAGACCGGCGGCTGTGGGGTGACCTCGGGATCCTCCCGCGACTCGTCGCCAAGCACCGGTTGCGCTGCCAAGAGCAGCAGGACTCCGAGCGCGACAGCAACAGGGCGCGAGCCGGCAAGCCATTGTAAGAGTTGCCTTTTATTTCGCAGGCCGTTTGTGCCGAAGCGCGCTGAGCAAGACATGAGCGCCCGCTCCCCCTTTCAATCAGCAGTCGACAATTCCCTCTTCATCTCCGGCGGCTTCCCGGCCGCCGAGCGCCCTCCCATAGCCTAGTGGACCAACGAAGGTCTTGTCGACCCTTTACTTCCTGAAGCGCGGAGCGCCGACACCAGGTTTAGCCAGCTCGGGATGTGGTGCGCTATTCAAGATTGTGCTACCAGACCAATAGTTCTCCGGGCGGCTCGATGAGACCGGCGCGCCCATGGATTTGACTCTTGGGGGCAGTGATGCATGACTTTTTGTTGAACGATGAGCAGCGGGCGTTGAGGGATGAGGTGCGAGAATTCGTGCGGAGTATACCGCGACAGCTCGTGCTTGATATGGACGCCGACCAGGTTGAGTTCCCGGAAGAGTTTCTGCGCGAGGCGGGGCGGCGGAATCTGATGGGCTGTCGCTATCCTCGCGAGATTGGCGGGCGGGGTCTCGATTGGGCGACCACCGTGATGGTGATGGAAGAGGTCGGGGTCATCGGCTACATCTTTGCGTGCGTCTTCGGGGTCGGCGCCGAGCTGGTCTGCGATGCGATAGTCCTCCACGGCACTCCGGAGCAGCAGGCGCGTTACGTCACGCCGTTGCTCAAAGGTGAGCTATTTGCCGCCGAGTGCCTGACCGAGCCGCGCGGTGGGTCGGATTTTTTCGGGACCACGACGCGCGCTGAAAATCGCGGCGATCACTTCGTCCTCAATGGACAGAAGCGCTTCATAGTGGGGGGCAGCGCGGCCGACTTTTTCCTGGTCTATGCGCGCACCGATCCCGACGCGGCGCCGCACGAAGGGATCTCCTGCTTCATCGTCGATCGTACCGAGGGGGTGGAGACCAGCTATCTCTATGGGCTCATGGGGTGTCGCGGGGGCGGCGCCAGCCGAGTCACCTTCAACGACGTGGTCGTGCCGCGGGAGAATCTCCTCGGGCGGTTGCACGGCGGCGCGGCGGTCTTTGAGACGATGATGATCCCCGAGCGCCTCGGGACGGCCGCCATGACCATCGGCGCGGCGTGGCCGGCGCTCGATGTGGCCACCCGCTACACCCGGCGGCGCAAGGCCTTTGGGCGCACAATCGATCGCTTCCAGGGCGTGTCGTTTCAAATCGCGGAGGCCGCCATGCTGCTCGACGCGGCGCGCTCGAGCGTTTTCACCACCGCGCTGGCGGTGGACAGGGGCGCGCCCCCGCGTCATGTGCGCCGGCAAATCTCCCAGACCAAGAAATTCGTCACCGAATCCTGCCAAAAGGTGGCTCACAACGCCATGCAGGTCATGGGTGGGATCGGCTACACCAACATCTATCCCGTCGAGCGCATCGTCCGCGATCTCAGGTTGGCCTCCATCTGGACCGGCACCAACGAGGTGATGTCGCTCGTGACGGCCTCCGAGTGGTACCGCGAGCATGCCGCGATGCACAGCGCCGGCGTGCTGCGCGATGTGGAGCACGACGCCGCCGAGGCCGACGCCACGGACGAAAAAATCTTCGAGTAAGTTCGGGAGCTGAGCTTGGCGCACCTGTTCGATAAGGCGCTCGGGGGCCGCATCCTGAGACTTGCCGGCCCCGTTGTCCTCGCCATGCTGAGCCAGACGGCGATAAACCTTCTGGACACCATAATGGTGGGCCGTCTGGATCCAAAGTACAGCACGACCGGCCAGGCGGCGATCAGCCACAGCCTGATCCTCGTCTGGATGTTCGGTGGCTTCCTGAGCGCGCTGGCGGTGGGTACTCAAGCCATCACGGCGCGTCGTTTCGGCGCCGATGACTTCCACAAGAGCGGGCAGGTACTCACCAACTCGCTGTTGCTGGCGGTCGTCGCCGGAGCGCTGTTTTCAGTGCTCGGCTGGTATCTGACACCGCTCATTTTTCCGTTTTTCAACCCCAACGCCGACGTCATCCGAGAGGGGATCCCATACAGCCAGGTGCGGATGTTGGGTGTTCTGTCGATGGTCGCCACGGTGAGTTTCAAGGCGTTTTACGACGGTGTCGGGCGGACCCGGGTGCATATGGGCGCGGCGCTCGTCATGAACGTCCTCAACTTAGTGCTCAATTGGCTCTTGATCTTCGGCAACCTGGGGCTCCCCAAGCTCAACGTCCTTGGGGCGGGCATCGGCTCGGCCATCTCGAGCTATATCGGGTTGCTGCTGATGTTCGTGTGGACTTTGCGCGCGGCTGATCGCAAGGGCTACCGCTTCTATCGCCCGAGAAACCTGAACCCCCGCGTCATGTGGGAGATAACCCGTCTCTCGGTCCCCTCGGGGCTGGCGACCGTCTTCGTCATGAGCGGCTTCGCGCTCTTCTTGAAGATCGTCGCCGACCTGGATGTGCTTGAGTCCGCGCGGATCGCGAGTGACCTCGGCCGCGTCACAGCGGACGGGGTGGCGCGCCCGGCCATTTACACGGCGGCCACCAAACTCGTGATAGACATCTTGAGCATCTCGTTCATGAGCAGCCTGGCCTTCGGCACGGCCACCGCGACCCTGGTCAGCCAGAGCCTTGGGGCCAAACGTCCTGAGCTGGCGGCGCGTTTCGGCTGGGAGTCGGTCAAGCTCGGGATGGGAATCATGGCGGTGCTTGGCGGGATCTCGCTCCTGTTCCCCGATCTCGTGCTGGCCCTCTTCTCGCGCGACCCGGCGGTCATCGAGGCCGCCCGCGGCCCGCTGCGCCTGATGGCGGTGAGCAAGTGCCTGATCGCCGCGGGGCTCATTCTGGCGCAGGCGTTGTTCGGCGCGGGCAACACCAAGTTCGTGATGTACGTGGAGCTTATCCTGCACTTCACTTGCCTCGTGCCGTTGGCCTGGGTGCTGGGAGTGATTCTGGAAGGCGGCCTGTTCGGAGTGTGGCTGGCGGCGTTCATCTATATTTTCTTGATGGCCGTACTCATGGCCTGGAAGTTCCACGAAGGCAAGTGGAAGCAAATCAAGCTCTAGGGCGGAGGCCAACGCAGCCCCTATGGGGAACTACCACCTAGTTCGAGCATCCAATTCAAGATGTTGCAGGCAAGACGCACCTCGACTTCTTGTGCGTCCGGCTCGCAACGGCCTTGGTCCCACCGGAACTCAGAGCCTCTTATGCGGCCAGGGGTCATTCGTGTGATCGAGGTGGCCCAAGGACACGATCAAGGTTCAGGCGTGCCCCGCCCGAGCTCTCAACCTGGTCCACGCGATGAGCGAGCCCGGAAGAAGCAAGAGGAGGCCCCCCGCAAAGGGCGAACCCGTCGTGTGGCATCCTCCCCCGCCTGACGAGGGGCCGGCGGATCCCGGCGCTCGGTCGGACCACCGCGCGATCTCCGCGCTCGTCGGCACATCGCCGGTCGACGGACCGTCAGGAGGGCCTCCCGAGGGGGGAGCCTGCCCAGCGTCGTCGTGATTCATGTCCGCGGGCTCGCCCCCGCTCGAGCCCGTGTCGGCGCGCGCAAGCCCCGCATCATGCGCCTTGACGTCGGGATCGGGCGCCACCACATCGGGACTGGGGGAGGGATCGGGCGGGAGCGGATCCGGCTCTTCCCCGTCGACTGGACAACCCTCGGTCCCCGCGCCCCGGTTGTCGATGGTCAGATCGATCGCCCCGCGATCGTCGGTTGCCCAAGCGTAGAAATCTTCAAAGCGCGCGCCGTAACGCGCGACCTTTGCAATCTGGGTTGTCGTGGGTGGCCGGCCCGTCGAATAGACGAGGACTAACGCACCCTTCCAATGACACGGATCGGTCGGCGGCACGCGCGCTCCATCGGCAAGGATGATATCGTCGACCGTGAACTCCTCGCGTCGACCGGAAACTTCCTTCTCCGTCCCGGGCATGACGGGGAAACGGGCCGAGTTACCCATCACATCGGGGCGCACATAGAACAGCGGCCCGACCTCGTCGGCTCCGCGCAGCCCCATGAGGTATTGATCGAGCGGTCCGTACCTCAACCCTCCGTCATTGTAGAACCGAAACAGACGCTCACCAATCTGTTCGATCTGATTACCGAACATCACGCTTTCGGAGGCGAAATAGTATGACCAGTGGAGGGTGTAGGCCGACTCGGGTTGGCCGCTGCACATGCGGCCACCGGGCGAGGACTCGTCGGTGGGGGGGATGAACGCCCGCAGGAGACACTGCCGCCCATAGCCGTCTCCCCGGTCAAACGAAGAGTGAGCGAGCCAGTAATGGCCAAGCTCATGCGCCATCACCTGTACCCCCGTCAGCGACATCTCGCTGACCGCGGTGTAAATCCGGTCGGGGTCATCCGGTAAGTCGTCCACCTGCGCCATGTTCACTGCGTGCTTGAGGCGTCCCGTGCAGAACTCACTCGACAGGTTCGTAGGACCCTTGCCGATTCCTCCTTGATTTTGAAAGACCGTGATCCCCATCGGGATGTTGTGCAAAAAGCCAAGTGATTTGGTTGCGAAGACAAAGATGACATCATAAAGGTCTCTCTTGGGGTCTGCCTCTAAGATCGCGCACGCCACCTTGGATAGGTAGCTGTGAGGCCATAGATTGTGGCTGGTGAGGGAGTTGTTGACATCCTCCACGAGGAGGACATCCGTGGAGGTAACCGCCGCCCGGGCGTGTCGCGGAATGCCGGGCAAATGGCTGCTCGCGATCAATAGAAACGTGACTACCACAAGTTCTTTGCACATCTTGGGCCGGCTCCTCGGATCCGTACGGCATGAAATCTCTTGAACAGCGCCCGGCACTAACGCCTGGCGGGCATCGTCGCCACCGTCCCGTCAATGCGGGCGTCGAGCGGGGCCTCGGGGTCGTAGTTCCACAGCGCGATGCGACGCTCGGCCAACTCCTCCTTGAGCTCGCGACAGAAGTGGCGCTCCCACGGCATTTGCAAAAAGAGCTGCCGGATGCGGCGGCGATAGGCGCGGATCTCCTCGAGCGCCTGCTCGGCGAACAGCGCGGGCGGCCTGTAGCGCTGCATGCGGATCTCGTCGAGGAGGGCCATGCGGTCACGCTGCCACCCTTGGCTCCGGTCTAACTCGAGCTCTTCATCGGCGTAGTACTCGACTCGAGGGACATTGCGGAGCGTGAATTGGGGCTCGAGCGCCTCCATGCGTTGAGTTAGCTCGGGCGGATATTCCTCCTCGGACATCGGGCGCACCGGCCACGGTAGCGGGCCGCGCCGGGTCGTGGTCAAATCGAACGCCATCAGCCGGGTCAGCATACCGAGCGCCGCCGACGTGGTGGGAGTCCGGGCGGCTTGCTCGAAGCGGTCACCGATGGCGGCGCGCGTGACCTCCGTCGCTCCGGGGCCGCTCCTGGCTGTCAGGCCCGCCCAAAACGCGCGCGCGCGACGGTCGCGAGAGCCGAAAGGAGGCCGAAGCGGCAGCTGGGCCGCCGGCGGCGAGGTGGTCGGCACCTCAACACTCTCCCTTTGCGGTCTCGTGGGCGTCCGCTTCACTACCCCAGTCTCCAATCCTCGAGGCACTCGAGTTACGCTTGGCGCTCCTTCACTCCTTGGCCGCAGGGGGCTCGACAGCGTTCTCGAGGGCCTCGGTGCTCTCGGTGAGAATGGCAAGTACCTCCTTGACCAGCGAAAGCGCCTCGTGCGGCTTGTGTCGTTCGAGCCGCTTGCGTTTTTCCGCTCCAAGCTGCTCTGAGTCGATCCCGGCGTAGACCTTGAGCCCTTTTTCGACGTCGCGGAGGTAGCTCCGGCATGTCCGCACTTCGTTCCTGATACTCTCGAGGGGTTCGGCGATGGCGGCCCGGACGTCTTTGGCCGCGCTCTCGAGAGCCGTCGCCGGGGCCGCCTCGAGTTCTTCCTCCCGCGCGCCGGCGTGCCGCAGTTGGCGGTTCTCTCGCCGCAGCCTCTCGGCTTCGCGCTGGGCGGTGTAGTAGTCTTCGAGCAGTTTCCCGCGCTCCTCGTCCATGCCGGTGATGCCGGCCCCCAATTGGACCTGTCGCATCTCGTAGTCCTTCTCGTCGATCATCCGACGCAGATCGCCGATATGGTTCTCCTTTTCGACTATCACCTCGCGCAGCTCATTGACGCGCTTTTCAAGATCGGCCTGAATGCGGTTGTCCTCGTTATAGCGGTCCTCGATGCTCTGCATCTCCTCGCGGAGTTGCTGAAGATCGTATTCTTTGAGATCGAGCCCCTTGCGCATCTCTTCGAGTTGGCGCTCTTTGTGGACGACCTGGATCTTCAAGTTGGAGAGCAAGTCGGCGCGCTCCGACTCCTTGCGGATGAACTCCTCGATCCGGCGCTCGAGCTTTTCGGCTCGCGCCTCGGCCTCCTCGGCCGCCGCGGCGCGCTCCTCAGCCAGCTCACGGGCCTCCTTGTGCTGCTGTTGCAGGAGCCGCAATTGCTGCTCGAGTTCAGCCCGCGCCGCTTCCAGCCGTTTTGCCTCGTTGGTCTGGTGGCGGAGCCGGCTCTTGAGTTCGGCCGCGTCGCCCTCGGCGCCGTCGGGGGCGGAGGGCTCGGAGGGGGGCACCATCGCCACCACGTCGGCGACGGCCTCAGGAGTGGCCGCGGGCTCGGCCACCTGCGCGGGCCGCGAATCGGTGGCTTTTTTGCGCGCGGCTTTGGTCTTGGGTCGCGGCTTGGCCTCCCGGGCCACTGCCTTGGCGGCAGTGACGCGCGGCTGATCCTCGAAGACGACGGTCACGTCCCCCACCTGGAGCTCCACCCGCGGGCCCTCGAGCGCGCGCGTGGTGACGCGCTCTTCACCAATGAACGTGCCGTTGGCGCTCTTGAGGTCGTGCAGCACGAACTGCCCATGCTCGTGGGTGATTTTGGCGTGTTGCCGTGAGATCGAGGGGTTGCGGATCACTACCGCGCAGCGAGGATGACGCCCGATTGTGACTTCATCGGCGTCCGGAATGAGCTCGATCTCGCTTTGGCCGCCGTCCGGGTTTGGAAAGAGCAACCGAGCCAAAGCAATCCTCCAGGTCAAGAAGTAGATTCTGCGGACGGGACGAGTATAGCCACCACGGCGCCGCGCTGTCCACTTAGGGTGGGCTCGTGTTGAGGCGCTTCTGGACCTGCTGCATGTCCTCCCAGACGGGTCGCTTGAGTTTGGCGTCGCGCAGTAGCGCCGCCGGGTGGTAGGTGGGCATTATCGGGGTACCGTGGTAGTCGTGAAAGCGCCCTCGCAGGCTCCCGAGCGGCTTTGTTGTGTTGAGCAGGGCCTGCGTCGCCACCTTGCCAAGGGCGACTATCACCTCGGGCTTCACCAGCTCAATCTGACGTTGCACAAACGGGACGCAGGCCGCCATCTCAGGTGGCCGGGGGTCGCGGTTTTGCGGTGGCCGGCACTTGACGATGTTGCAGATGTAGACCTCGTCGCGCGCGAGCCCGATTGCTTTGAGAATGCGGGTCAGCAGCTCCCCCGCGGGCCCGACGAACGGCCGGCCCGAGCGGTCCTCGCGGTATCCCGGCCCCTCACCTATAACCAACAGCCGCGCCTGTGCCGGACCCTCGCCGAATACGATCTTCGTGCGCTGGTGAGCAAGATCGCAGCGCCGGCAGGCGCCCAAGATGTGGCGTAATGACTCGAGGTCGGTGGCGGTGGCGGGCTCACCTGCGGGAGATGGAGGGCCGGAGGGGCTGTCCGGTGAGTCGCCGGAGGAGGGGGGGCGGAGAGGGGCGAGGGTGCGCTTGGCCTGGGGCGTGCGTGGGACGCCCCACGCGCCGGCGCTCTTCTCCCAGTCCAGTAGCGCGCGCGCATCGGCGACCAGCTCGCCCAGGGAGGCCTTGATCTCGGCGGCAAATTGTTGGCGGAGATCGTCGCCGGCTTGATGATCGCGGGAGGCGGGCATCAGGTGACCTCCTCGGGTGTGCGGGTGGCGAGCCGAGGCGCCAGCCGATCAAGCAGGGCGTGCGCCAACTCCGCCTTGTCGACCAGTGGAAATGACTCTTGGGTGCCTGAGCGGTCCACCAGCACCCCGGAGTTTTTGCGACAGGCGAAGCCGCCGCGCCCTCCCCCTACCAGATTGCCGAACAGGAAGTCGACGTTCTTGGCGGCCCTCTTGCGGTGCGCGGCGGCGACTACATCCTCGGTCTCGGCGGCAAAGCCGAGGGTCAACGGCCTGGTCTCGAGAGAGCCCACCTCGGCGAGAATGTCCGGGTTGAGCGCCAGGCGAATCTCTTTGTCGCCCGAGGTCTTGTGGATCTTGGCGGTGGCCCGCGCGGTGGGCCGATAATCGCTCACGGCGGCCACCATCGCCAGCATATCGGCCTCGGCCAGACGCGTCATGACCTCGGCGCGCATCTCGATTGCCGTCGTGACGGATACCACCTCGACCCCCCGCGGAGGGTTGAGCGCGGTGGGTCCACTTATCAGCACCACCCGTGCTCCGCGCAGTTGGGCCGCGGCGGCCAGGGCATAACCCATCAGGCCGGTGGAGTGGTTGCCCACGAAGCGGACCGGATCGAACGGCTCGTAGGTCGGGCCGGCGGTGACGAGCACAAACCGGCCGGCGAGATCCTGAGGGGAGAGCAGGCGGCGTGCGTCGTCCATGATCTGGTCGATCGGGGCAAGACGTCCGGCGCCGTCGACGCCGCAGGCCAGCTCCCCGCTCTCGGGCGGCACCACATGATAGCGCGCGAGGTTCGTCAGCCGCGCCAGGTTCTCTTGCACGAGAGGGTTCGACCACATCTCGACGTTCATCGCCGGCGCCAGCAGGACCGGAGTGCGGGAGGCCATCACCAGCGAGGTCAAGAGATTGTCGGCGAGTCCGCCGGCGATGCGGCCGATGGTGTTGGCTGTCGCTGGCGCGATGATGATGAGGTCGCTCTGGCGGCCGTGGTCCGTGTGTTGGATCCTGGTGCCGGGCGCGGTCTGCCACATATCGCAGGCCACGGGGCGGGTCGAGAGCACTTCAAAGGTCAAGGGCTGCACCAACCGGGTCGCGGCCTCGGTCATCACCACCTGGACCCGAGCGCCTTCGCGGACCAGCGCGCGAGTCAGCTCGGCTGATTTGTAAGCGGCGATGCCGCCACACACGCCGAGGAGCACGCGACGGTCTTCCAACGGCGCGGCGGTGGCGCCGGGTGATGAGAGCTGTGTGTCGTTCATGGTCCCCACTCTCTTTCAGGGCAGTGTGTCTCCGGAGGCGCGCTCGCTTCGACCAAGATTCAGTGTAGCACCGCCGAGGCAGTTACATCCAGGCGGGAGGGGGCCTTTGCCGGATTGAGGACTGCGGAGGTACAATCGCGTCGGCTGTTGACGAATTGAGCGCAGCAGACCGCTTCCATGAGGAGACGACATGATGTTACCACGGCTCGCTCTGTTTCTGGTGCTCACTTGCAACCTCGCTTGCTCGCTTTCGAGCACGCCGAAGGAGTACCCGGGCGAGCGCCCTGTTCACGCCGCCACATCGGCGACGCCGATGGTGGCGGCGGCGGTCCTCGGGGAGGACCATCCGGGCGATGGGCAGGCAAACTGCACCCAATGTCATGGGGTCCCTCACGGCGGCACGCGGAGCGACCACTGTGCCGTCTGTCACGGCTTGAACGCCGCTCCCCCTCGTCCGGTGGACCACGCGGCGGTCGCTTGCGCCGCTTGTCACGCCCACAGTCACGAAGAGGCCGACTTCTTTGGCGACGAACAAAGCTGCGCGGTTTGCCATCACTACGCGGCGCCGTCCTCTTGTGGCATCACCAAGAGCTATGACGTGATCGTGGTGGGGGCAGGCGGCGGCGGGCTTGCGGCCGCGGCGCGGCTCGCGCGTTCCGGCTACAAGGTGCTGCTACTCGAAAAACACAACAAGGTGGGTGGCTACATGACGAACTTCGTCCGCGGTGATTACCGTTTCGAGGTCTCGCTTCACGCGATGGGAGGGCTGAACGAGGGGGGTTCGGTTCATGCCATGTTCGAGCGGCTGGGAATCCTCGAGCACGTCCAGATCGTAGCCTCCGATCCGCTTTACCGGGTCGTGATGCCGGGGCTGACTTTTGACGTCCCGGCCGATATCGGCGCATACGAGGCGCGGCTCAAGGAGACCTTCCCCGCAGAGGCCGAAGCGCTTGCGGCCTTCTTCCAACTGACCGACGACGTCGATCACGCCTTGGAGGCCATAGTGGCGATGCTGGCCGGCGACATGGCGCCCATCAACGCACTCGTGGCCGAGCGGCCGCAAGCGATGGCCACAATCCTGGGTTACATGGACGCCACGCTTGCCGAGGTGATGCGTAACTACTTCGAAGACGAGACACTCATGGCGCTCATGACCCAGCTTGCATGCTACGCGGGCGCTGAACCGGAGCGCCTGTCGGCGGCCTTCTTCATGGCGATGTGGAACAGCTATCATCGCACCGGATTCTTCAACTTCATCGGCGGATCCCAGGCGGTCTCGGACGCGATGGCGGAGGTGGTTCGGCAGAATGGCGGGGAGGTGCAGCTCGGGAGCTTGGTGGAAGAGATAGTGATCGAAGACGGGCGCGCCACCGCCGTGCGCACGGCCGACGGGAGTTGCTACCGGACCCGCTTTGTGGTCTCCAACGCCAACCCAGCCACGACCCTCGAGCTCATCGGACGCGACAACCTGCCCGAGGAGTGGGTCACCGAGGTCGAGGAGGCACGCGTGGCCTTCTCGATCTTCGTGGTCTACCTTGGGGTCGATCACGACTTCGTGCCGGAGATGGATGGCGCCCACGAGATAATCATCCAGGCCCACGCGACGATGGACGCTCCCTACCGCGCCATCGAGGAGTGCGACGTGGACGGGACGATGCTGTTGGTGACCAATTATTCGCTCATCGATCCGACCGCCGCGCCCGAGGGCAAGAACCTCATCACGATCACCGGAGGGCTGGACTACGACTGCTTTGAACAGTGGGGCTGGGCCAACCGCGACGGTTATTTTGACATCCGCGACGAGCTGGCTTGGCGGGTGGTGGCGCGTACCGAGGAGCTGTTGCCCGGGCTGAGTGGTCATGTGGAGGTGATGGAGGTCGCCTCACCGATCACGATGGAGAAGTTCACCTTGAACCCGCGCGGCACAATCTACGGCTCCGAGCCCTCGCCGGATCAGGCCTTGACGGAGCGTCTGGATCCGCAGACGCCAATCCCCAACGTGCTCCTGGCCGGCGCCTGGACTTTCCCCGGTCCGGGGCAGTCGGCGGTCCTGCAGAGCGGAGAGATCGCCGCCGAAACCATTTTGGAGGTTGATGCAGACATGGCGACCGGAGTCGTCCCGTGAAAAAAAAAGCTACCGAAGTCATCGCACGCGCCGAGACCGACGACGGGTTGCTGGAGCTCGTCCGGCGGGCCGACGGCGCCTATCTGATTCTACACGGCGGTCGAGTGTTGATGAACAGTGCCCAGAACCGCTCGGAGGTGGTGCTCGGCGAGCTGGCGGCCCGGGCGGTGGCCGACAGGACAGCACCGCGAGTGCTGGTGGGTGGCCTCGGGATGGGCTTGACGCTGCGCGCGGTCCTGGCGATTCTGCCGCGGCGGGCCGAGGTGCTGGTCGCCGAACTCAACCCGGTGGTGGTCTCCTGGTGCGAGGGGCCCCTCGCACCGCTCAACGGAGCGGCGCTCGACGATCCGCGGGTGCGTTTACAGATCGGCTGCGTGGCGGCGGTCCTTGCGGCGGCACGCGCGGCCGGCGGCACGCGACGGTTTGACGCGGTGTTGTTCGACCTCTACGAAGGGCCGCGGACCGCCACCCAGGGTGCCGACGACCCCTTGTATGGCCGCGCCGCCATCGGCGCGGCGCGCGGCGCGCTCTGCTCCGACGGCGTGTTCGCGGTATGGGGCGAGGCCCCGGACGCGCCCTTTGAGGCCCGCCTGAAACGGGCGGGCTTCACAGTCAGCCGCCACCGCCCCGGCCGCGGTGGTCACCGGCATGTGGTCTATCTCGCGAATCTCGCCTAGCATCAAGTTGCGCGACCAAAAGCGGTAGTGCGAGACAGGCGCAATCCTGAGATTATCCCGCCAACCGCGGCGCGCGCTGCGTCTATGACTTCGGTACGCAACACAAGGTTGTGGGGTGAGCCGAGTCGTCCTCAGAGGTAGGGCGCGAAGAGACGGCAGAAGCCGTCTCGGAGCCTCACGGGGACAGAGCGACCGTCGACCTCGGCCTTGCTCAAGAGTCTCGACTCATTCGCCCGGTGGTCGAAATACTCCGCCATCCGCGCCGCGAGGCCGCGGCCGTATGCCTCGACGTTGAGTTCGAAATTGAGCCGCAGACTCCGCGGGTCCCAGTTGGCCGACCCGAGAAAGACCCAGGTCTCGTCGACCACCATCAGCTTCGTATGCTCGAACGGCGGCGGCGACAGATGGATCCTGCATCCCCCCGCCAACACCTGCCAGAGCTGAGCGGTGCTCGCCCACTGAACGGCCCGCAGGTTGCCGTCAGAGGGGAGGATGACATCCACCTGGACCCCCCTCATCGAGGCCAGGCACAGCTCGCTTATCAATGTCTGATCCGGCAGGAAATAGGGGGTCATCACCCGCACTGAACGCCGTGCCGCCGACAACGCCCCGAACAATATCCAGCGCAGCTTGTCCGGATTGCCGTCGGGCCCGTCGACCACCGCGCGCGCCACCACCGGCCCGCTCCCCTCGGCGAGATCGATTGCAAGCCAGTCGGCTCCCTCGAGCCTCTCGCCCGTGGTGAAGGCCCAATCCTCGATGAAAGCGATCTGCAACTGGGAGACCACCGGCCCCTCGATTCGAAAGTGCACGTCGAGGGTGGGTCTCTTGGGATTTTTCGAGAGCCAGTGGTCGACGCGGATATTCATCCCCCCTGTGAAAGCGATGCGTCCGTCGACAACCAAGCACTTGCGGTGGTTGCGGAGATTCAAATAGGGCATGCGCCACGGCAGAAGAGTCGGCAGGAAACGCGCGGCTTCGATCCCGGCGCGGCGCATCAGGGTTATCATCGTGGGAAACGAGTAGCGTGAGCCCACCGAGTCGACGAGCACACGAACCGCGACGCCTCTCGCGTGGGCGCTCTTCAGGGCCTCCAGAAATGCGGCGCCGGCCTCATCGTTGTCGAAGATGTAGCTGCAAAGCGTGATCGAACGTTTGGCGCCGTCGATCATTTCGAGCATGGCGGGATAGGCCTCATCCCCGCCGAACAAAGGATCGACTCGATTGCCGCGGGTCAGCGGATGCCTCGTGATCTCATCGGCCACCCGAACCAGATCGAAGAGGTGCCGGTCGCTGTCCCCAATCACCTCGTCCAACCCCGGGAAGTTGCTCTCGCGGGGGTCCCGCGGCGCCCGGAGCGTCGGTCGATGAGCCAAGAGCGCCTCGGCGCGCCGCTCGATGCGATTAATCCCCAGGAAAAGATAGAGCAGCGCCCCGACCACCGGGGCGAGCCAGATCAAGGCGAACCACCCGGACGCGGAGCGCATATCGCGCTTGAAGAGGATCGCATGCCCCGAAGCCACTAGCGAGATTAGAATAGTCAGTGCTCCGGCCAGATGCGGCCAGATGACGCTCAGGACTTCCATGTCTCGTTCCTCGGGGGCCGCACGGAGTACATTTCTTTGAATGACACCGGCGAAGCGGTGAAGCGACTTGACGCTACGCTACCACGTCCGGCGTGGGCAGCGCGAGTTTGGCGAACTTGCAAAGGGAATATTCTTGAGGCCGCCCGGCCTGCGGATTGGGCCCCCTCGCGGTCGAGCGAGCGCCGGCAGAGCGGGTAATGAGAGGCAACTAGATGCGGTTGCGCTGCCTGTTATTGGAATAGCAACAGAGCGGAGAGCGCGAAGCCGAGGATGGCGTAGAATTCGGGGAAGACCGCCAACAGCAACACCTGGCCCATCGGCATACGGCCCTGGTTGATGGACTTGATGCCCGCGGCGCAGACCTGCCCCTGGAACCAACCGGAGAACAGGCACGAGAGCCCGGTGACGAGCCCCGAGGCGAAAACGATCAAGAAGCGCGGCTCGTCCCCCCCAAGCTCCTGCAGGCAGAGGAAGCCGACCGCAAAGGCGTATAGCCCCTGCGTCCCCGGCAGCACCGAGACCGCGAGCCCCTGGGTCCGCCGTTCGTCAGACATTCCGGTGACGGCGCTCCCACCGAGGCTCAGCCCGATGGCCGAACCCGCGAGCCCGAGACCGAGCAGACCGATTCCCAAGTACGCCAAAAACTCAGCGACGTTCAGCCCAATTTGTTCCATTTGCGCCTAGCCTCCCTTTGTAAACCTTGTGAGGGGACGGTACGACTCGCCGCCACCTTCGAAAAACTTGCCGAAGAACTCCAGGAACTGGAGCCGCGCGGGGTGGACAATGGAGCCGATGACCGCCATCGCGAAGTTGAACGTGTGACCCACGAGTAGAATCAGCAACGCCGCAACATACCCCACCACCGAACCCGACTCCGTCACGGTCCCGGCGATGATGTTGACCACCTGGGCGATAATCCCGGAGGACAACCCCAAACCAAAGATACGAGCATAAGACATCACGTCACCGAACAGTGAGGTGACGTTGTAGAGCCCCCAGGCCCCACCGCCAAGCCGCGAGACTACGCTCGGGCTCGGTGAGTTGAACAGCAGGATGGCGCCGAGCGACACGAGGAACAGCACCGAGGTGCCGGCCATGACCCAGATGGCGATCCCCGGAATCACCAGCAGCCACCCGACGCTCGCGATCGCGCGCTGGTAATTGCCACGCCTGAGGTTTTGGCTGAGCTGCAGGATCATCCCAAAGCTCAACTGGGCTACACCGAACAGGAGCGCCGCGTAGAAGAAGTTGGCCGGATCCTCATTGAGCAGCGAGAGCGGCATGAGGGGCGCCAAGGCCGCGATCTCGTAAAGCTCGATCCCGAACAGGCTGCCGGTCAAGAAGCCCACCGCGACGGTGCACAGCCCGAGCACTTGAATCAGCCCGAGCGCCTTGCCCATCTCGCCGCCGCCGTCGGGCCCGCTCGCGAAGCGCCGCCGTGCCCAGGTGGCAATGGCAAAGAGGATCAACCCGTAGCCGGTGTCGCCGAGACAGAAGCCGAAAAACAGCCCCATGAAGGGCGCAAAGAACAGCGTCGGATCGCCCTCGCGATAGTTGGGAAGCTGGAACGCCTTGAGCAGCGGCTCGAAGAAGCGCACGAGCGGTCCGTTCTTGAGTTCAATCGGCGGTTGGTCTTCCGGGCCGGGATCGTTGACTATCAGGCCACCCCGGGCTTGCAGCACCGCCTCTTGCAGCGCCGCCACCCTGTCAGCGGGGCACCAGCCGGCCACCGTCGAGAGGTGCTCGTCGCCCTTGGCGCTCTCCCGCGCTTCGCTCAACGCCAACTTGTCGTTGAGCCGTGCCTCTTCGCGGTCGAACACATCGTTCAAGGCCGCGAGGCCCTGGAGTTTGCGCTCGACCTCGGCGATCGCCCGATCCGCTTCCTTGCGCTCGGCGATGACGGCTGAGAGGCCCTTCGGCGGCGCCTCGACACGCTCGCCGAGTGAATCGAGCGCGCGCCATAACTCGTCCTGGTCGGCCCCGTTGCCCTCGTCGCGCTCGGAGTCGAGCCTGGCGGCCACCACTCCGGCACCCTGTTGCTCGCTCTCAAAGCGTGCCAGGAAGACTCCCGGCGGCGGGGCGATCTCGACCAAATCTTTTTCTCGCTCGGGCCGCACTCGCCAAGCCTGCAATTTTACGCCGGCCTCGGCCAGGTGCTCCAGGTCGGCGCGCACCTTATCACCCCAGGGGTGCGCCGCCGCTTCTTCTTTGGCGAGAGTCGCGGCCTGCGAGAGCAGCTCCCCGCGGCGCGCAAGCGTGCCCTCGATGTCGGCCAGGAGCGCGGCGTCGTCGCGTGGCGGGGTGTCCGGCGGAGCCGTCCCCGCGATGTTGGCGAAACGCTTGAGAGCGCTCTTTTGCCGGCGCAACACGGACAAGCGGTTGGTGATCTCGGCCGGCGCTTCGATCTCGCCGGCGAGTGGTGTGAGATGCAGCGCACCAAGCTCCTGTAAGCGCTGCAAGAGAGTCTCTTGTGCATCGGCCGGCGCGACGATGGCCAGCCGCTTCATCGGAACGATGGCCACACTATCCTCCGGTGCTCGGTGTCGCGGATTGTTGGCTCGCCTGAGCCTCGGCCTCGGCCGCGCGAGTAAGCTTTGATTTGGCTGCTTTGGCCCGGCAAACCGCCGCGGTCTGCTGATCGCCCAGGTAGACCTTGATGCGCCGGATATTCTCGCGGCACTCGGGGATCAGGACCTTCTCGTAGAGGTTGATCCGCTGGGTCGTCTTGGTGAGTTGAATCTGGAGCGCCTCGCGCTGCTGTTCGAGCAACTCGAGCTCGGCCCGCGCGCTCTCGACCTGCCGCCACAACTCAATCGCGGTGTCCAGAAACGGGCTGGTGCCGAGGAGTGCATAGGGGACGGTCTCGAATCGCACCTCTTGAAACACCGGGACCCTGACCCCGGCCACGTTTCCATCGCGCGCCACGACCTCATCCACCATCACCAACTCGCGCGCGAGATCGGCCGTCCCGGCCAGCAACTGGGCATAGCCGGCCGCTCCCTCGAGGGTGCGATCCAGCTCGGCCTTGCGCTCGCGCATTCGCGCTTCCACCCGGCGCACCTCTGCCTGGAGTTGCTGCTTGCGCAGCTCCAACGTCGGCAAAAACTCCTCGTAGAGTTTCAGCGCCAGGTTTTGCTCGCGCAGGGTGTTCTTGTTGAGCTTGATCTTGGTGGACGACACCGCTTACTCCGCCTTGGGCCAGTACTTCTCCAAAAGAGCCTTCTTGATGCCGACCTCTTCGGGCTCGAAACACTCGGCCATTGTCTTCCAACCGTTGTCGAGCGCCTTCTCGAGGGTCACATCCACCCGCAGGTCCATGAACCGGTCGACGAACAGATCGGCGTACTTCAAGTACTTCTCGTCCTGTTCGGTGACCTCGAAGCCCATGGCGAGCTTCTTCTTGGTCTCCTGGGCGCGGGCATACAGCCGGATCATGGAGTTCATCACCGCGCCGTGGTCTTCGCGGGTGACGCTGTCGATGACGAGCTGCTTCAACCGCGAGAGACTGCCGAACGGGTTGATCATGCCGGTGTCGAGATAGTACTGGCCCTCGGTGATGTAGCCCGTGTTGTCCGGCACCGGGTGGGTGACGTCGCCGCCCGGCATGGTGGTCACCGCCAGCACGGTGATCGATCCGGCGCCCTTGAAGTCGACCGCTTTCTCGTAGCGCGCCGCCAGATCGGAGTACAGGGAACCCGGGTAACCCAGGTTCGACGGCACTTGCTCCATGGCGACGTTGATCTCCTTGAGCGCGTCGGCGAAGGCGGTCATGTCGGTGAGTAGCACCAGCACCCGCTTGCCTTGGACGCCGAACTGCTCGGCCACCGCCAGCGCCAGATCAGGCACCAGCAAGCGCTCGACCACCGGGTCGGCCGCAGTGTGGACGAACATCACTGTCCGGTCCATCACGCCGCCCTCTTCGAAGGTCTGGCGGAAGAAGATGTACTCGTCGAACTTCAGCCCGATGCCGCCAAGCACGATGACGTCGGCCTGGGCCTGCAGCCCGACCCGCGCCAGCAGCTCGTTGTAGGGCTCGCCGGCCTGGGAAAAGATGGGGAGCTTCTGGCTCTCCACAAGCGGGTTGAAGACGTCGATCATCGGGATGCGAGTCTCGATGAAGTTGTGCGGCACGATCCGTTTCACCGGGTTGACCGATGGCCCGGCGATGTCCACTTGGCCGCTTTCGTCCATCGGCGGCTTGCCGTCCATCGGCACGCCGGAGCCGTTGAAGATGCGTCCCAAGAGCGCATCGGAGTGATGCACGGTCATCGGGTGGCCCAGGAAGCGCACCTTGGCCCCGTTGGACAGCCCCTTGGCGCCCGCGAAGACCTGCAGCGAGACCCGGTCGCCATCCATTCGGATGACCTGCGCGAGTGAGGTCTCGCCGTTGTGGTTGGTCACCTGGGCCAGCTCGTTGAAGCTCACATCCTTGGCGTCAAGCTCGGCGATATCTCCGATAATGTTGGTGATCCGATTATACGCCTTGATCATGGGGCGACCCCCTCCGCCAGCAGATTCTCGATCTTGGTCTCGTACTGGGTGTAATCGGCGGAGTCCTCCGCGCAGTAGTTCTTCTGGTAGAAGGCATCTTGCAGTTTCGCGAAGAAGCGCCGCGCCTCGGGTTTGTCGGGGAAGGAGAATTTGGTCCTCAATGCGCGGACGAGCAGCTTGAAGTCGCGTAGTTGCCGTTTCATGGAGCAAGCCTGGTCGACGGCGTCGAACGCGTTCTGCTGCAAGTAGACCGCATCGAGCATGTCGCTTCGCAGGTAATCCAGGAGGTCGGCCTGGCTCACCCCCTCCTCGCCGACGACGGTCATCATGCGACCGACCTGGGAGCCACGGCGGAGCAGATCTTGGCACTCGACCACCATCGGCACCCACTCGGGGTCGAGTTCGGCGTTGAGGCTCTTTTCCATCTGCTTCAGGTACAAGGACCACGAGTCGATGGGATCGATCGCGGGATAGCGTCGCTCGTCGGAGCGCTTGCGCGACAGGCCGTGGAACGCCGAGACGACTTTCAAGGTCCCCTGCGTGACCGGCTCCTCGAAGTTACCGCCGGCCGGCGAGACGGTCCCTATCAGAGTGACCGAGCCGGTCTCGTCGTTGGCGAGCCTGACCTGCCCACCGCGCTCATAGAAGCCGGCGATGCGGCTCTCGAGGTAGGCCGGGAAAGCCTCCTCGCCCGGGATCTCCTCGAGGCGGCCCGACATCTCGCGCATCGCCTGCGCCCAGCGAGAAGTGGAGTCGGCCAGAAGCAGAACGTTACGGCCCATTTGCCGATAGTACTCGGCCAGGGTAACGCCGGTGTATACCGACGCGTCACGAGCCGCCACCGGCATCGAGGAGGTGTTGCAGATGATTATCGTGCGGTCCATCAGCGAACCGCCGGTCTTCGGGTCCTCGAGCTCCGGGAAGGTGATGATGGTCTCGACCACCTCGCCGGCGCGCTCTCCGCAGGCCACGACGATCACGATGTCCACTTGCGCGTACTTCGCCAAAATGTGCTGCAGTACCGTCTTGCCGGCGCCGAACGGACCTGGAACGCACGCCACACCGCCACGCCCCACAGGGAAGAAGGTGTCGATGATGCGGCACTGGGTGACCATCATCTCCTGCGGATAGAGCCGCTCGGCGTAAGCCCTGATAGGCTTCTTGACCGGCCAGGTCTGGAGCATGGAGATGGGGATCTCGCGCCCGTTGCCATCTTCGAGCACCGCCACCGTGTCGCGGATGGTGTACTCGCCCTCCTCGACTATCGACTTGACCGTGGCGGCTCCGAGCATATTGAGCGGCGCCATGATCTGGTGCGGGTAGTGCAGCTCCTGCACCCACCCGAGCCATGAGCCGGCCTGAACTCTGTCGCCCGGCTTGGCGGTGGGGTTAAAGAGCCAGCGCTTCTCCTGGTCGACAGCCGGCGGGTACTGGCCGCGCTTGAGGAAGAAGCCCTGTCGATTGTCGAGATGCTCGAGCGGGTTTTGTAGGCCGTCGTAGGTCATCCCGAGGAGGCCCGGCGCAAGCTCCACCGACAACAGTTCTCCTGAGAACTCCACGTCTTGACCGACGCGGACCCCTCGAGTGTCCTCAAAGACCTGGAGACTTGCTTGCCGGCCGCGGATCTTGATCACCTCGGCCTTGAGCCGCTCGTCGCCACAGTTCACAAAGGCGACTTCGTTTTGGATGAGCGACCCCTCGGAGACGTCCACGGAAACCATGTTCCCGTTGACGCCAGTAATTTTACCCCGGGTCGCGGGCGCCTGATTCACGCGGATACCTCCAGCAATTCGTGCACGTTGACGGTTTCGGGGAGATCCCAACGGTCGAGCACCAGGCTGCCGGCCACGAGGGCCAACAAGGCGTCGCTGCCGAAGGGGTCACCCCCACTGAAATATTCGATGGCTTCAAGCTGCGCCGTATCGAGTAGGCGTTCCCGCTCCATCGGGTTGGCCTCTTCGGTGACGCGACTCAGAAGGCTGTCATGGATGGCTCCACCCAAGGGCTCCTCGGATTGCACCAGATCGGTGGTCTCCCAGCCAAGTCGGCCCGCTCGTTGACGAGCCAGGGCGTTCTTTAGCGGCGCCTCCCAGGCGGCAAAAGCCTCGAGAAACGCCGAGCCCTGCTCGTGGGCGAGAGCACTCAAGTACTCGAAATATGCCTTCCAGATGAGGTTGGGCCTGTAGTCGGGGCCACCGGCGCGCTCACCGCCGGAACCCCCGCGGCCGCTCGCGCCCAGGCCCTGGGAGTCGTCGCCGGAGACCACTCCTTCGAGGAAAGGTAACGCGGCCACTGCCGGCGAGGTCGTGCGGGCCCCGTCCTTGATGAGCGCGGCGATCTCTTCTCGCGAGAGCGCCCCGCGGGAGTCGAAGAGGCTCTCGCGCCCGGTCAGGATCGCCTCGATGTTGGCCACGTCGATGCGCGCCAACAGAGCGTCCACCAGCAAGCGGTCCCTGCCCTCGGCCTCGTTGCGGACCGCCTTGATCACGTCCCCAAGCGGCACGGCCGGCTTGGCGGGCGCCGTCGGTGGGGTCGGCAACTCTGTCATGAGCCGAAAATACTTCAACCTGCTCCCCGTCTCAGGACTTGTAAAACGCCTCGCGGAAACGAGGCGAGAGGAACTTCACGAGGATCTCGCGGAACCCGTCCTCGCTGAGGTCGAAGGAGAAGCCTCCCTCCTCGGGTCCAACGCGGAAGCCGAACGAGAGGGAGTCGTCGAACCGCACCTCAACACCCTTGGCGCCTCGCTCCATCAATTTGTTGAGGAAGGCGCCCGACAACTCCTCACGGCGATTCTCGGGGAGCGTCACCACCAAATCGCTTGCGCTCATCCCGGAGGCCACGAACCCCTTCACCATCTCGAGGATGGCCGTCTCGAGGAAGGTCGGACGGCCCGTCACGGTCCGTACCGCCTCGTTGACTTCCGGCACGAGGAAGCTGTTCTCGATGCTCTCGCGGAACGCCGTCAGCCCAACCCGCGCGGCCTGCTTCATCTCGGCCTTCATGGCCGCCAGGGTCTTTTGCTTTTCAGCCTTGGCCTGCTCTTTGAGCGCTTCCGCTTGAGCACGAGCTTCGGCCACGATGCCCTCCGCGCGTGTTTTGGCCTCTTGGAGGAGTTGCTCGGCGGCCTCTTGACCGGCCTTGACGCCTCTCGTCTTTAGCTCTTCGACCACCTGATCCAAGCCGTACTGTTGCATCATGTTCACCTTCAGGTCCAAGCTCGCGGTCACCGCCGAACGCAGTCGCCTCATAACGCGCCAAACCTCGGGCGCGGCCCCTCAATAGGGTGAGCGTCCGCTCCGAGAAGGGGCGACCATAACCGAACCTTTTTGCTCAGGCAAGCCCTTTTGACAGTTTTTATGTCGATTTTTATGCGGCGCGTCATTAGACGACTGGGAGTTGGTGTCGTGAAGCGGATCTTAGAACCCGTCAGAGGGTCGTCGAGAACCGACCGACCGAAAATGAGGGGCCGAAGAGAAAGGCCCATGGGCTCTCGCCATCCCCCCTGCGAGTGGGGGAGTACTCGGCCCAGGCGTGAATGTTGAACGAGGTCTGGAGGACGGTGTCCGGGTTCAACACCGGGATACTGAAGCCAATCCCGCCAATGAACGACAGGTGCGCGGTTTCACTCAAGTCGGTGCCCAGAATCCCAAGCTCCAGGCCGATTGGAAACTCGTTGCCCTCACGATAAAGGAGCGCGAGGCGGCTCGTCGCGCCGGCCGAGAGCGGTATCGAGCCTCGGCCACCGCTTCGACCGAAGCGAAACAGGCCGGTGGGCAGCGCGGTGCCGGCGCTGATCCTGACGGGCCGATCGCCCAGCACGATGCGATAGCGGGCTTCCGGGCCGATGCTATGACGCGGTGAGAGATCGTAGTGTCCCCCCGAGTACTCGTGCCCCACCGCCACCAGCAGTCGCGAGAACTCCCGTTGATCGCCGGCGCTCAGAGCGACCCGGACGGTTCCCTCGCCGTGGCTCACAAGCAGCAGCTCCTCCTTACCGCCGGTGGTGATGCGAATCTGCTGCTCCCCGGCCTCCGGTGGGATGGCGCTCCGATCGATGGTCACGCTGCAGCTGTCCCGATCACGGTAGGGGACGTTCGTGATCCGTCCGGGAGGCACCGTGAACTCCTCTGCTCGCCGACGGCACATGACCTCTACGACGCGCGGCTCGGATTCGCTGACGAGCGGTACCGGGACGTTCATGGCGCGCAGCCGGAAGCGCCCCTCCGTGTCGATTCGAGCCAACACCTCGGGCCTTCCCAGCGCGTTTTCGAGCGCTTGCGGACGATACGCGAGCCGCAGCGGGATACTGCCGAACATGGCGTCGGTGCCATGCACGAACACATCCGGTCCTTCGCGCCGGACGCGATATAACCCTCGCCGGCTCTCGACCCGAATATCCTCCCCCCAACGGTCCTCCTCGAACGCCAACACCACGCGCGCCTCGCGGTTGGTGGGGATGAAATCCACCAGCCCCTGATTGGGGATCTCGAGCCCGGCTATCACCGGCAGGTAGCCTTCCTCCACCGGGATTGAGAAGGCGCCGAGGCTGGTGCGCTGCAGATCGCGCCGCACGAGCGTCAACTCGAGTTTTCGCAAGCCGGCCGGCACCTTCTCGAAGATCACCTCGAACACCCGCCAGGCCCGATCAGCGCTGCTCACTTCGCCGCGCACCCACGCATAGGTCGGTGGCCGGGTCTCGATCAGGAGCTCGCGCGGCTCGGTGGCGAAACAGTCGCGTGCGACCACAATCAAATAACGGTGGTTGGCGATTCCCGCCAACAGCGGTACTCCGGCGAGCGGCTGCATCGCGCAGCGCACCAGAGGGATTTCTATTTGCTCACGTGTTTGGCTGCGCCCATCGATGACGCGCTCGGCACCAGGGACGAGATCGATGAGCATTGTCACCGCCAGGGCGGACGGATCGATCCCGAAAATCTCCACCCCGTCGTCCACCAACACACAGCTTGCTCTCCGGCAACGCACGTCTTTGACTGCCTCCGGGAGCACCAGTGGTACGGTGGTGCGCTCGGCGGCGACATTGAGCTGGCGGGTCGCCACGAGGGGGTGGAGAAATGAGAGTACGACCTCGGGGATGAATAACCCCTCGCGCCCTATCGCGTGCCCGGCGGCGTCTCGGAGCATCGGCAGCGGCGCGCCCACCTCGAGCGCCACCGCGGAGGGCCACAGCATTAGCTCGGCGCGCCCGCCCCGCGCCTTGGTCCGCATGAACTCGCGATCCACCGGCAGCGCGCAGCTCCGCTCCCCCAAACAGGGCGCCACGCCCTGGACTCGCCCATCCAGGATCGCCACGAGCGCCAGTTCGGCCAGGTCGTCGCCGCGCACCTCGGCCACCCGCGCCTCGGCCTGCAAAACGGCGCTCACCGAGCGCTCTCGCCACGGCTCGGGCGCACCCACATACAGCCGCAGCATTTCAGGGGTGTCACAGCTCTCCCGTGTGTCGGCGAGCGCAATCTCCAGCCAGGAGGCAGCCCACTCGGCGGGAGAGAGGACCCCGTCCTCCAGCATCGTCGGCTTATCCTCCGGCGCACTCCGCAGACCACAGAGCACACCGTCAAACATGACGCGGGAGGGTCGTCCGGCGATTACCACCGCCGGGATGTGCCCCTCCGGCGCCTCGCGCGCCAGTGCGAGCGCCGGCAGCGTGATCGTGCCGTCTGCGGCGTCCTCCGGCGGCGCAGCCGAAACGCGCAGCGAGGACACCAAGAGGAGCAGGAACGTCAGCCTCGAAAAACCGTGGGGTCGCCCCCACCGACAGTGTCGACCTGCAATCACGAGCGCCTCCACGGGGCCGGTTTCTATCCGGCCCGCCCGTTCTTGGGATCAACTTCTATCTCGCGCGCCGGGCGCTGGCAAGATCACACTAGATTAACTACAATGCCGCTGAGAGGCGAGAGCACGGGCAGAATTACACCCTGACTCCTCGGCTGCCGCCGGTCGGCATCGAAAGCGGTGGGCCTCGCCCGCGACATGGCAAGAAGAGACGGCGTTTCGGACGCGAGAAGAATGAGAGACGAGATGAAACGACACATTTTGATGCTCGCCGTGGTCGCCGCCATGCTGTTGTCCGCCACCGTAGTTTCCGCCGGTGAGCTCGCGAGGCCGGGGCGCTTCGGCCTCGGGGGCGCCATGGGCTGGCCGGGAATCGGTTTGTCCACCAACACCTTCGTGAGCCAGGGGGTCTCCATCCAGGCGGCCGCCTACGGCTTCTGGTCCTTCAACGGATTTGCCGTCGATGTCGATTGCCTTTTCTGGTTGCATACCATAGTGAGGCACAGAGCGTTCGACTTCACTTGGTACGCCGGTCCCGGGGCAGCCTTCGCCTACTGGGGCGGCGTCGGCCTGGGGCGTTATGGCGGAACCCGCGGGGGTATGCTGGGGGGCGCCATCAAGGGCTCCGCCGGGTTGGCGTTACAGTTCAAGGACGCCCCGGTGGATCTCACCTGGCAGCTCTCTCCGGGGGTCTTCGTGAGCCAATATGGGGCCGGCTTGTGGCTGACGAGTATGCTGGCCTCGCGCTTCTACTTCTGAGCCCGAGGAGGGCGGCATAGAGATAAGAGGGGCGCGTTTCGGATGGGGGACGAGATGGAGGAGCGGGGCCTCCCGCCCGGCGTGACGGTAGTCGAGTTCATCAACACTCCCGCGCCCGACTCTCAGAGCGCCCCCCTGGTAGCCTCGCTCGCCTCGTTGGGCGCGCTCGAGCGCAACGTCATCGTCCTTTGCGGCGCGCCCGCAAATCCGGAGGGGTCCCATTTTGTCGCCGGGGATGAGCGTCTCCTTTTCCCCGGCCCTGTGTTGTTCTCAGGTCTCCCGCCGCGGGGGTTTCTGGGGCGGCTGGAGCGCGCCGGGGCGACACCGGCTGCCTGGGGCGAGTTTGCGCCCCCCGGAGCGACTACACTCCAAACACTCGACCAGGTGCTCGCCTGGTGGGCTCCCCTGTCTCACGGTGTTCCCGGCGCCGACCGGCATCCGATCCAATCACGCGCACCGGCGCCACCCCTGGTCATCGCCGCCACCGGGAGAGCGCAGGCCGCAGCGGCGGTGCCTCTCGCGCTTCGTCGAATCGCGGCGCTCGGCGCCGCCGGCTATGCGATCCGGTCGACCCCGCTCCGGCTGAGCTTGATGGGCGCCACCAGCGCCACGGGGCTCATGGATCTGGCCCGCCGGCTTGCGTGCGAGGGGCCGGTCGAGCTTGTCTTTGATGCCGACCTCGATCTCCTGGTCGAATCCGGCCCGACTCTGCTGAGCGCCATCGAGTTTCTCGCCGCCGCCGGCCACCGCCTTGAACTTGGCCGGCTCTTTCATCGCCCTCTCACCGTCTCCCCCGCGAGCCACCGACCGGGCGTCGCCGGCGACGCTCAAGCGCACGTCTTATTGGCGGCGCTCAGGCTCGTCTCCGCCCTCGCCGAAGAGTACAGCGAGACCTTTGGCTGGCGTGCCCACGGACAACTTTGGCCCGATGCGACTCACGGGCCCAAGGAGCGCGACGAGGCCGATCTCGCCCTGGCGCTCCTGCGGCTCATGGGGATGGAGTCCTTGTCGTCCATGGGCGGCCCTCAAACGGCGACCGAAGGGGAGACTGTCTCATACCGTGTCGCGGCCGAGCGTTTCGAGGCGCGAGGCTACGAGCCCGGCCAGGAGCGGGCGCGGCACACTCCGCCCACCGATCCCAGGATCGCCCGGGAGGTTAGCGACCCCGTTCATCCCAGCGCCGATTGGCTGGGTTTCATCGCCGACGTCAAACCCGTCTGCCGCCTGGAGGCCTTGCCGCCGGAGCGCGCCGAGGCGCTGGCGACGCAAATCACCACTCGATGGCCGGAGGCGTTCGTCACCAGGGGCCGGGTGAGTGCCCATCTGGTCGATCTGGTCGTCGCCCGCCAACCGGAGTTGGCCGAACAGCTCGCCACGATGAAGCCGATGCGCGGGACCGGTGTCGCGGTCGACGAGCGCGCGCGCATCGAACGAACCGGGCGGTTGCTGGGCTATCCGCCATGCTGTGCGGCGCGGTTCGCCGCCAACGCAGCGGGAGGGCGCGAGACCGACAACGAGTGGTTGCACCTCGAGAACCGGGTGTGGGAGCCGGGCTCGGTCCCTCTCGCGCTAAGGCCTCTTGTTGGGCCGCTCTCCTTCGTGCCCTGCTCAGCGTGTTGCCCGCGCGCGCTCGAGCAGGCGGCGACACTCGCAGCGAAAGGGATTCCCACCGTCGCGCCGGACGCGGCTTGGCCGCTGCTGATCATGCTCGACCGGCCGGGCTGGTTCGCGCAGCTCGAACCACTCTCGCCGGTGGGGGAGCGATTTCACTTCCGTGTGGCGCGGGTGCAAGGGGATGATCAGCGGCTCGCGAAGTTGGCCGAGGCCGACCGGCTGGAGGTTCTGCCCGGGCGGATCCGCGGACTGCGGGGGGCCGAAGTGGTGGCCGGTTTCACGCTCGAGGCTTTCTTGTGGTGGCATCAGCGACCGTTCCACGTCGCCTTTTGGCGGCATGTGCTCTGGGCCCGCGCGTGCCGCCCGGCCAAACGAACGCTCGAGGAGGCCGCGCCGGTCGAGCGGACCGCGCCGCGGGTGCGACCCCGTATCCTGCCGCTGGACCAAGCGCTCGGGCTACTCCACTCCGGCATCAACACCGGCGCGCTGAGCTGCGCGCGGGTGGCGCCGACGGCCGACGGCAAGCTTCTGTTGATCGATCTCGCCCTCGCCGGATCACCGGCGGGGTCGTTTTGCTGGTTGCCGCGGGGCGCGCGTCGAGGGGAGCCGCGGCTTTTCGGTGACGCGTTGATTCCGTCCGGCCCCAAGGCAGCCTGTCTCCAGCGCGACGAGACCTCGCGCCTCGCCGGTCTTCTGGCGGCAGAGCTTGGCCCGTTGTGGCGTCGTAGCCTGGGTCGGCGCCTCGAGCGCAGCAACCGCGAGCTTGTCTCCGTCGCACCGCGCGAGGGGCTCGGCTCGCTGCTGCGCGACCGACTGGTGCAAGGGATGCGGTGTTGGGGGCGCTATGTTCTCGAGCTGTTCGAGGAGTGGCTCGGACCCGACGGACTGCCCCGCGTTCGTTTCGTGCTGGCCGGCAACCGCCATCGAATCGAGCTGCGTTTCGGTCCCCACCGCGAGGCGCCGGCAAGTCGGACGCTGTTGACCACTACACTCGGAGCGCTGTGGCTGGCACACGACGAAAGACCGCAAGAGCTTCTCGCGCGAGGAGCCGAGCGCCCTGAGCTGGCCGTGGCGTTCGAGTTGGCCAGAGCGGTACCACGCACCGCGCGCTTTGAGCATTCAGTTGTCGGCCAAAAGCGGCCGACAATCAGCTAAGGGACTCGAATCACCGGCAGCGCCTGCTGCCATAATCGTCGGTTCGTTCTGAGGAACGAGCGTGTGGAGGCGCGTGCATGTGCAAGGAAACAAGACGAATTAGGCGGAGGCGTAGCAGCGCTACGTCGAGCACTAATTCGGTGCAGGTGACGCCGCAGATGTGCGCGGATCCGCGCGCGAATCCCAGGATGGGCCGACGATTATGGACGTTGACAATGTTGGCGTGGGGCTTGTAGACCGAGAACTACTTGGGATCGAGTCGCCGAATCCCGTTCGTGGAGGGGCCGGGGGTGCGGATGCAAGACGGGTTGAAGGCAGAGATCGAACTGGTCGTGCGCGGAGAGCACTTCGATCCACACCATGTTCTCGGCCGCCACCCCACCGAGGACGGTGGCTGTGTCCGCGCCTACCGCCCGGCGGCTTTGTCCGTGCGGCTCTGTTGCGCGAGCGCGCCGCCGGTGCAGCTCGAGCGGATTCACCCGGCCGGCGTCTTCGCGGGGCCGGCCCCTGCATGCGCCGAACCTTATCGGCTCGAAGTAGCTTACGAGCAAGGCACTTATTCGATCCATGACCCCTACCAGTTTTCGCCCACCGTGGGAGAGCTCGACTGCCACCTGATCGGAGAGGGGCGGCACGAAGAAATTTACCGCGTGCTCGGGGCGCAACCGCGCGAGATCGACGGTGTCGCGGGCATCTCCTTTGCGGTTTGGGCTCCGAACGCCCGCTCGGTGCGGGTGATTGGTGAGTTCAACGGCTGGGATGGTCGCTTGCACGCCATGAGGGTGCTTGGCGGCAGCGGGATCTGGGAGATTTTTTTGCCCTGCGCCCGTATCGGCCAGTGCTACAAGTTCGAGATCCTCTCACCGCAGGGCTTTTTGTTGAAGAAGGCCGACCCCTACGCCCGAGGCACGGAGGCGCCGCCGGCGACCTCCGGGGTGATCCATCGAACTCACTACAAGTGGCAAAACGAAGAGTGGCTCGAGAAGCGTCGATCGAGCGAGGTGCAGGCCCGTCCGATGTCAATTTACGAGGTCCACTTGGGCTCGTGGCGGCGGGGTGATGACGGCGAGACGCTCGGATACCGTGAGATTGGCGAACAGTTGGCCGACTACTGTCGCGACATGGGGTTCACCCATGTGGAGCTGTTGCCGATCGCGGAGCATCCGTTCGGCCCGTCGTGGGGCTATCAGGTGAGCTATCAGTTCGCCCCGACGGCGCGCTACGGTGAGCCCGACGATTTCAAATACTTGATTGATCGCCTGCACGAGAAGGGCGTCGGCGTTATCATGGACTGGGTCCCGGCCCATTTTCCACGGGACACATGGGCGCTCGCGCGCTACGACGGGACCGCTCTCTACGAGCACGACGATCCACGACAGGGGGAGCACCCGGATTGGGGCACACTGGTCTTCAACTATGGACGCAACGAGGTCCGCAATTACATGCTGGGGGCCGCGTTGCATTGGCTCGGCGAGTACCGGATCGACGGGTTGCGGGTGGACGCGGTGGCGGCGATGCTCTATCTCGACTACAGCCGCAAGGAGGGCGAATGGATCCCCAACGCCTATGGCGGCAGGGAGAACCTCGAGGCCATCTCGTTTCTGCGCGAACTAAACGCCGTGGTCCATGGCAAGTTCCCGGGCGTTTTGATGATCGCCGAGGAGTCCACCGCCTGGCCGGCGGTCTCGCGACCGACCTGGATGGGGGGGCTCGGCTTCGGCTTCAAATGGAACATGGGGTGGATGCACGACACCCTCCAATACTTCTCCAAGGACCCAATCCATCGGCGTTTCCATCACCATGATCTGACATTCGCCCTGATGTACGCCTGGCACGAAAATTTCGTGCTCCCTCTCTCCCACGACGAAGTCGTCCACGGAAAGGGGAGCCTGGTCGGCAAAATGCCGGGGGACCGGTGGCAACAGCTCGCCAACCTGCGGGCGCTCTACGGCTGGATGTGGGCCCACCCCGGGAAACAACTGCTGTTCATGGGGGGTGAGTTTGCCCAATCTGCCGAGTGGGACCACGCGGCGAGCCTCGACTGGCATTTGCTGCAATACGAGGAGCACCAAGGGGTCCAACGCACGGTGCGCGATCTGAACCACGCCTACCTCAAGGAGCCGGCGCTCTGGAGCGACGACTTCGCCTCCTCGGGGTTCAGCTGGATCGACGCCAACAACTCCGACCACAATGTTTTTGCCTTCCTGCGGCGCTCACGGGATGAGGCGCGAGTGCTCGTGTGCATCGCCAACCTGGCCCCGATTGTTCGGCGTAACTACCGCGTGGGGCTGCCGCACGGCGGGCGGTGGCGCGAGATTATGAATACCGACTCCGGTAGCTACGGCGGCTCCAACACGGGCAACGCCGGCCTGGTGAGCGCCAATGACGAGCCCTGGCACGGGATGCCGAACTCGGCGCGCTTTGTTTTGCCGCCGTTGGGAGTTCTGTGGTTGATCCCGGAGAAGCAGGAGGAGGAGAGCTGATGTTTCGGGGGCTTGATCGGCACGTCGCGCCAAGCGAGGAAGAGCACGTCCCTGCGAGCGGGGGCGGCAATCTTCTCGCGGAGGCGACGTATGGGTTCCGCAACCGCTGGCTCCAGACAGCCGGCCGCCGAATCACCCTGCTGCTGTGCTTGGTGGGGCTCGTCGTGGGAGGCTTTTTTACCCAGTACAGTCGCCTCGACATCAAGTACGAGCGCGCCCTTGGGGGGGCCATGGGGAGCGCCGAGACGTTTTATTTGCCCCCCAACCCGGTGCTGCGCGTGTTGAGCTTGGGCCGCGACCCGTTCCTCGCCGACATCATGTTCATTCGCGCCTACATGTATTTTTTGAGCCACCTGTTCACCGACAGGATCTTCGAGTGGCTCGACACCTACATCGAGGCCATCATCTATCTCGATCCCGACAATCCCCGGATCTACCGTTGGGCGGGGCAGGTGGCGTTGTATGGCCAAAAAATCACCAACGAGGCGGTCAAGCGCAGTATCGACTATGCGCGGCGGGGCGCCGAGCGCTTCCCCAACGACTGGCGATTCTACATGGATATCGGCTTCAACCTCCATTTCGAGTATCGCGCCGAGGACGCCGAGGAGCGCGAGCGAATAGAGCGCGAGGCGCTCGAGTATTTCAGCATCGCGGCGCGGTTACCCAACTCGGAGCTCGATCCGAACTTCATCACCGAACTCTATCAACGCCGGCACGACACTCAGATGGCGCTTTTTCAGGCCTATCGCGCCTACCACGACGCATCGGAGCAAGAGCGCGAACAGCTCCGCCGGCGCATCGCACGCCTGGAGTCGGCCGAAGCAGCCCAAAGGTTTGAGATGGTGGAAGAGGTGTGGCGAGAGCAATACCCATTTCTACCTTTCCCGGTCTTTGAGCTTCTGGGGACCCGGCATGATTATTACGTGCCCTCCTCGTGGTTGGCGCTTTTGGAGAAGTATGAGGCGCTCAGATGACCGGCAAACGCATCTTCATCAGCGGCGGCGCAGGCTTCATCGGCAGCTCCCTGGCCCGCCGGCTCGCGGGGCCGAATGAGATCATCTTGTTCGACAACCTTCACCGCGACGCGGTGAGCGGCACGGAGTTGGCGGATCGGCCTGGGGTGACGCTTGTCGAGGGGGACGTACTCGACCGCGCGGCGGTGGCCAAGGCGGTTGCGGGGAGCCAGGTGGTGGTTCACCTGGCGTCGATTGCAGGGGTCGACACCGTCATGCAGAACCCGGTGCGAACGATGGAGGTGAGCCTGCTCGGGACTTACAACGTACTGGAGGCCTGCCGTGTTATGGGCGGTGTCGAGAGGTTCGTCGACTTCTCGACGAGCGAGGTTTTCGGGCGTTACGCTTATCGTGTCGCCGAGGGCGACGTGACCTCGCTCGGAGCGGTGGGGGAAGCTCGCTGGACCTACGCCGTCAGCAAGCTCGCGACCGAGCACCTGGCGCACAACTACTTCAAACAATATGGGCTGCCGGCGCTCTCCATTCGGCCGTTCAATATCTACGGCCCTCATCAGGTGGGGGAAGGGGCCGTGCATCAGTTCATCCTCCGCGCGCTAAAAGGGGAGCCGCTGACTGTTCACAACGACGGCGCCCAGATTCGCAGTTGGTGCTATATTGACGACATCGTCGATGGGCTCTCGCTGGCGCTCGAGTCGCCGGCGGCGGTGGGACAGAGTTTCAATATCGGCAACCCGCGGAGCACTCTTACGATATACAACCTGGCGCGGGAGGTGGTTCGGCTCGCCGAGTCGACGAGTGAGGTGCGCCTCGTCCCGTGGGATTTCCCGGATGTCGAGCTTCGCATTCCCAACATCGACAAGGCGAGAGGCTTGCTTGGGTTCGCACCCAAGGTGGATCTCGAAGAGGGCCTCGCGCGCACCATCTCCTGGTACCGGGAGGCGCTGCGATGAGGGGACCACGCCGCATCCCGCTGTCGCGACCCGAGCTGTGCCCGGAGGCCGAACGAGCTGTGATGGAGGTGCTGCGTTCGGGTCAGCTCGTGCGGGGGCCGCGCGTCGAGGCGTTCGAGGCGCGCTTGGCGACGATGTTGAGCCAGGGGGCGCCGTGCCATGTCTTGGCGGTGGCGAGCGGCACCGCGGCGCTCGAGGTGGCCCTGGCGGCCGTCGGGGTTGCGGCCGGCGACGAGGTGGTCATCCCCGATTTGACGTTTCCGAGCCTCGCGGCGGCGATAATGAGACTCGGCGCCGAGCCGGTGCCGACCGATGTGGACCCGGACACCTGCAACGCCTCTGCGGCAGCGCTGCTCGCGGGAGTGACCGAGCGCACGAAGGCGTTGGTGCCGGTGCATCAGTTCGGGTTGCCGATGAATGTGGAGGAATTGGCGGCGCATTTCGAGGGGCGGCCCATCGCGGTGGTCGAGGACGCCGCATGCGCGCTCGGGGCGCGTCGCGGGGGAGTCTATTGCGGTACCGCCGGACGGGTTGGCTGCTATTCGTTTCATCCGCGCAAGGTGCTGACCACCGGCGAGGGGGGCGCCATCGTGACGCGCGATCGGGATCTTTATGCCCACTGCAAACGGCTCGCCAATCACGGACTGCGGACGAACGGCGGGGAGGCGCGCTTCGAGGAGATCGGGTGGAACTATCGGCTGAGCGAGGTCCATGCGGCGCTGGCCGTCGGTCAGATCGAGCGGCTGGAGGAATCGATCGCGAGGCGGAGGTCGTTGGCGAGCGCCTACTGCGCGAACCTTCGGGAGCGACCGGGGGTGACGCTCCCGGCGGGTCATCGCGACGGCGAGCACACATTCCAGTCTTTTTTGGTGGTGCTTGATGCCGAGATTCCTCGGCGGGAGGTCATCTCCGGCATGGAGTCCGCCGGGGTGGAGGTCGGAATTGGTTCGCACGCGATCCACCGGCAGCCATTTTTTCGGTCGCGATATGCCGCACGCGAGCATGAGCGGCGGCTGCCGGGTTCGCGCCTCTTGAGCCGGCGGGGTTTGGTTTTGCCGCTGTTCCCGGGGATGGAGCGGCGAGAGGTCGATTATGTGTGCGAGGCGCTGGCCACTACAATAGGGAGGCTTTAGGGAGGCTTTGAAGTGGGCGAGGTTGACGCGGTAATCGAGGTCGAGGGGCTTAGAAAGGTTTTTCGGGGCTTCAAGAGCCTCAAGGTCGGCCCGCTGCCAATCCCGTGGGGGCAACGGCTGCGTGTCGAGGCGGTCGCCGGGATCGATCTCACGGTGCGGCGGGGAGAGATCTATGGCTTTCTCGGCCCCAATGGAGCCGGGAAGACCACGACTATCAAGATGCTGATGGGGCTCATCAGACCCTCGGCGGGTGTGATGCGCATTTTCGGCGGGGCGCCCGATGAGATCGAGACCAGGGCGCGAATCGGCTACCTGCCGGAACAACCGTACTTCTACGACTATTTGAGGCCGAGGGAGATCCTCGACTTTTTTGGGAAGCTTTTCTTGATGCCGCGGGCCGCTCGTGAGGCCCGGATCGACGAGCTTCTCCCCCTGGTCGGGCTCGAGGATTCGCAAAACAAAAAGCTGCGTGAGTTTTCCAAGGGGATGCTGCAGCGGATAGGAATCGCCGGCGCCCTCCTGAACGAACCCGACCTCGTGGTTCTTGACGAGCCGCTCTCAGGGCTCGATCCGATCGGGCGCAAGGAACTCAGGGACATTATCGTCGCTCAGCGCGACCTCGGGCGGACGGTCTTTTTTTCGTCGCACATCCTCAGCGACATCGAGATGATTTGCGACAAGGTGGCGATTATTGATCACGGGGTCATCCGCGCGGTGGGCACTTTGGCCGAGCTGCTGGACTCCGAGCACCTCGAGGTCGAGATTATTGTGCGCGGTGTTTCCCAGGAGATTCTCCGTGATCGGTTTGCGTCGGTCGCGCGAGTCGAGCGCATCGGCGAGTACTCGAGGCTCATCGTGGGCGAGGGGCAGAGCAATGACGCGCTGCGGGTGATATTGGAGCTTGGGGGTCACGTGGAGGGGGTGGTGCGCCGGCGCGAGTCGCTCGAGGATCTGTTTGTACGGTCGGCCGAACGCAGAGGCCCCGCCGTGGGAGAGGAGGGCGCATGAAGAGGAGACGGAGTGGCGCCTGGCGTTTCACCGCTCTTCGGGTGGCGGCGCTGGCCGGGAATACCTTCAAGGAGGCGGTCCGCAACCGCGCTTTCATCGGCCTGATGTTTCTCGCGGGGGCTTTTCTCGCCTTCTCCTTGGTCCTGAGTTCGCTTGCGGTGACGGGCCAAGGGAACCGGGTTCTGCTCGATTTCGGTTTTTTCAGTATCTCGCTGTTCGGCGTCCTGATAGCCATCGTGATGGGCGCCATCTTGCTGCACAAGGAGATCGACAAGAAGACAATCTTCACGATCATCCCGAAGCCGGTCCATCGTTTCGAGGTCGTGCTCGGCAAGTATTTCGGGATGCTTGCGATCTTGATAGTCGAGGTGGGGGTCCTTTCGGTGCTCTGGCTTGGGCTCCTGTGGCTGAAGGGAGCACCGGTGACCCCCGAGATCGGCAAGGCGTTGTTGCTGATTTTTCTCGAGATTGTGCTCATTACGGCGGTGGCGTTGATGTTCTCGTCCTTCTCGCGACCGGTGTTGACCGGGATTTTGGCCACCGGGGTGTTCATCGTGGGGCGGGTGGTCTATCTCGTGGGCGAGATGTTGACGGCGCGTGGCGGCCTTTTTGTTGATCACCCCGGGCTGCGCCCGTTTGGGGAGGCTGTGGTTCGCGTCGTGCCCGACTTGCGAGTCTTCGACGGGAGCCAGGAGGTGCTGCTCGAGATTCCAATCCGAGGGAGCTACCTGGTGTCGGCCACCGGGTACTGCATGAGTTACGTGCTGGTCTTGCTGGCCCTCTCGGTGCTTCTATTTCAGAGACGGGATTTCACATGAGCCGGTGGGCCAGGAGTTCATGGCTGTTTTACGGGGCGCTCGGGCTTCTGCTGGTGGGCGCGGCGGTGGCGCGGGTGGCGCACGGTTCCCGGTCCGCACTCGAGCGGGGGCGCGCGCTCGAGGCGCAGGGCGACGAGGCGTTGGCGGCGCTCGCGTATCGCGAGGCGATCACCTGGTACCTCCCCGGAAGCCCATGGGTCGCGCGTGGCATCGAGGCCATGTGGGCGTTGGCCGAGCAGGCTGAAGAGCGCGGAGATCTCGTCGCGGCACGGACCATTGTGGGGAATCTGCGCGGCGCGTTGTACTCCATCCGCAGTGTCTACCAACCGCATGAGGGCGCGCTCCGGATTTGCGACGAACACCTGGCGAAGTTGCTGGCGGCCACCGATGAAAGGGTGACCACAGGGCGCATGGATCTCGAGGATGCGCGGGCCGAGTTCAAAGTTGATGTAAGTCGCGATCATGCGCCGGCGGTCGGGTGGTCCCTGGCGCTCGGCCTGGGTTTCCTCGGGTGGGTGTTCACGACGCTGGTGTTTCTGAGGCGACTGCTGGCGCCCGAGGATGGTCTTGCCTGGCGACAGTCTCTCCCATGGGCCGCGCTGGCGGTCGCTTGCGCGGCGCTGTGGCTCGCCGGGGCCGCGCTGGCCTGAACCGCCGCGAACGATTGTTGCACGTGAAACAGATCCGTCTGCCACCTCTTCATTCACTTTCTGACTTAGTCCGGATCCAAGCTGATCAAACCGAGAGCTCGGGGTTCCCATCAGGAATGTGGACAGCACCAAATCGGCGCAGGTGACGCCGCAGATGGGCGCGGATCCGCGCGCGAATCCCAGGATAGGCCGACGATTATGGCCTTGCAATTATGGCCTTGCAGGGTTGTGTGGTTGAATGCTAGAGGAGTGCCTGGGTGCCCGATCGGGAGCCGGCGCCACTCATGCCCCCCGGATTGTGCCGGGTGGGCCTCGCCGGGCTGAAGAGGCCAATTTGAGACCGGCGGGGACCCCCCCCCGAAGGAGGAGACTCGTGCCCATCGCTCATCCTGTCCGCCGTAAATTCGCCATCCTGGTCGCGCTCAGTCTCTCCCTCGCGCTCGCTTCGGCCTGTCGCGCGGGCGCCGCTGCGCCGGGCGCCGCCGAGAATCAAATGGACTCGCCGCCGCCCCCTCCGCGCGCCACGGCGCCCACCCGACCGGTGGTCGACATTGAACTCTCCATCTCGCCGAGCCGAGTCTTTCACCAGCTTGGGGACACCGTCGCCTTGCGTTGGGAGGCGCGCGACTCGGCCGGGAGGGTGGTCGAGGGTGTGCCCAGCAAGCTCACGTGGCCCGAGGGCGCCGAGCCCACCGATGAGCCCAACACCTTTCGTCTCACCCGCCTGGGGCACCAGGTGTTCTTCCTGACGGCCGATCCCGACGCCATCCCCCCCCTTGCCACCTCCGCTCTCGTCACCGTCGTCGAGGATGCCTCTGACCTGAAACACCGGGATCCCGATCTGGATGTGCCCTTCGTCCCCACCGCCATGGAGGTGGTCGACGCGATGCTCGAATACGCCGACGTTCAAGCGGACGACATCGTGTATGACCTCGGCTGTGGCGACGGCCGACTATTCGTCACCGCCGCCGCGCGCCACGGGGCCGCCGCGGTCGGCGTCGACCTCGATCTTCGGCGTATCATCGAGAGTCGCCAAAGGGCGATGGACGACGGAGTCACAGGGCGCGTTCGGTTCTATCACGCCGATCTCTTCCAGACCGATTTCCACGAAGCCTCGGTGCTCCTGATGTACCTCCTGCCGAGCGTCAACCGCGCTCTTCGTCCACGGATCCTCCGCAACATGCAGCCCGGCAGTCGCATCGTCTCCCACGACTTCGACATGGGCGATTGGGAGCCCGACGGCCACCGCGAGGTGGAGATCCGCGAGCTCGATCACCACGTCTTTTTCTGGATAGTTCCCGCCTGGGTCGAGGGGATCTGGCAGGGTGAGGTAGAGGTTGAGGGCCAAGCAGTGCCGTTGCGACTCGAGTTGTCGCAGCAGTATCAAAAGGCGGCCGGACATCTCACCTGGGGCGAACACAGAAGCGAGATCGCGATGGCGCACCTGACCGGCGATCGGTTCGAGTTTCACGCGAGAGTTCCCTGGGGCGACGATCTCGAACGGGTCCACGTAGTCGGGACGGTGGCGGAGCAAGATTTCTCCGCCACCGCGGCCCGCGCGGCCGACGAGCAGCGCGAGGTGACGCTGCCGCTCAAAGCGCAACGGATCGCGGCCCCCGCAAGCCCGAGCTACGCCCGGGAATAGCGGCCCGCGCCGCGCGCGCCGACGGAAGCGCGACCGAGGGGAGGGAATGCGATGAGCTGTGCCGACAACCTCAAGCGACTTCGCGCGCGCTGGCTCCATCTTGAATCTCTGAACCTCGACCTCGACGCAAGCGGGGCCTCTCTCGATGACAAGTTTCTCGCCGCCAACGAGCCCCCGATGCAGCGCGCCTTCGACGAGATGGCGGCGCTCGAAGAGGGCGCCATCGCCAACCCCGACGAAAACCGCAAGGTGGGGCACTATTGGCTCCGCGACCCACAATCGGCCCCGACCCCCGAGCTGAGGGACCAGATTCGCAAAACCATCGCACGGCTCGAACAGTTCGCCGGTGACCTCCGCTCCGGTCGGGTAACTCCGCCGACCTCGCCTCGCTTCACCGATTTTCTGCTCATCGGCGTCGGGGGATCGGCCCTCGGGCCCCAGCTCCTGACAGACGCCCTCGAGCGCGCCCCCGACGGGTTGACCCCCCACTTCCTCGACAACACCGACCCGGACGGCTTCGACCGGACTCTCGCGGCTCTCGACGGGCGCCTGCACCAAACGTTGCTCCTCGTGATCTCCAAATCCGGTGGCACCATTGAGACTCGCAACGCCATGCTGGAGGCCGAGGCCGCCTACCGTCGCCGCGGCCTCGATGTCGGACCGCACGCCGTGGCGGTGACGAGCGACGGCAGCGCCCTCGCCGACCACGCCCTCCGGCAGGCCTACCTGACCACCTTCCCCATGTGGGACTGGGTCGGCGGCCGCACGTCTCTCACCTCGGCCGTCGGGCTCCTCCCCGCGGCGCTGGCGGGGATCCCGGTCCGGGAGCTTCTCGAAGGGGCGCGTTTGATGGATCAGGCGACACGGCGCCGCGATCCCTCTGCCAACCCCGCCGCGCTCATGGCCCTCGTCTGGTACAACGAGGGCGGTGGGCGGGGCCGGCGCGCCATGGTGCTTCTGCCCTACAAGGACCGACTTCTGCTGTTACCCCGGTATCTGCAGCAGCTCGTGATGGAGTCCGTCGGCAAGGCCGAAAACCGTGCCGGACTGCTCGTCGAACAAAAACTGTTGGTCTACGGCAACAAGGGCTCGACCGATCAGCACGCCTTCGTCCAGCAGCTTCGCGACGGGCCCCGCGACTTCTTTCTGACCTTCGTTCAGGTCCGCCGTGACCGCGCCGGCGCCTCCCTCGAGGTGGAGCCCGGGGTCACCAGCGGTGACTATCTCCACGGATTTATGCTCGGCACCCGCCGCGCCTTGGCCGAGAAACGGCGCTCGACCGTCACTCTCTCGCTGCCCGACCTCTCGGCTCGTTCCCTCGGTGCGCTGGTGGCGCTCTTCGAGCGCGCGGTCGGGCTCTATGCCGCGCTCATCGACATCAACGCCTACAACCAACCGGGGGTCGAGGCCGGCAAACTCGCCGCCTCCGAGATCATCGCCTTGCAACGGCGCATCCTCGCGACTCTCCGCGCCGCCGCCGGCGCCCCATTGGCGCCCCTCGAGGTGGCGCGCCGAATCTCGGCGTGCGAACACCTGGGCGAGATCTATTTTCTCCTGCGCCATCTGGCCGCGAGTGAGCACCACCCGGTCGAAGAGCTCTACTCCCCCGAGCCGCTCTCTTCTCTCTATCGTGTAATTGACTCATCCGACGCAAGTTGCTAGCATTCCCTTGGAAAGCTCTCAGTGGCTTTTCTGGAGCCTGAAGTGCCGACTGGGCGGAACCACTCTCCGCAGACCTGATATGCCTGAAAAAGCGCGCGACCCGGGTTCGCGCCACCGTCGAATGGGGGATTTAGAGATGATCGCAAGAGAGAGAGCATTGTCCACTCCGGCGAGCCGGCTCTTGATAGCCACGCTGCCGCTGCTCCTCGTTTTCGCCGCCTGCAGTGGCAGCGACTCACCGCCGCGGCCGCAGCCGCGGCCTGACGTGGTCGCCGATGTCTTCGACGACGTGGACTTCCCCGATACGCCGACCCCGTCCGACGTCGAACCCACCGACCACAAACCGGGCCCTCCCGACGACACCACCGACACCGAAGACGTCGACGACCCCACCGATGTGGAAGAGGTGACCGATACCGCCCCTGAAGTCGTCGTCCCCGAATGCACTGAGGACGAAGACTGCGACGACCACTTCGACGACCTCGGGCCGTGCGAGTTCGCCTACTGTAGTCCCGCCGGGGAGTGCGAACGCGACCTCGCGGTCTCCCTCGACTGTTGTCTCGTCGACGCCGACTGCGACGACGGCGACCCCGACACGGTCGGTACCTGCCCGGTCCCGGGTGAACCCTGTCACATCGACGACGTCACCGAGCGTTGCACCAGCCACGACTGGTGCGTCAACGCCGGGCTCTTCCCCGACAAGGAGCCATGTGAGCGCGCGCGGTGCAATTTCCAGAGTGGCGAGTGCTTCCTCGAGACCATCGCGCCGCCGAGCTGCTGCGTCATCGACGACGACTGCGACGACGGCAACCCCGCGACCCTCAACTGGTGCCCAACCCCAGGCGGAAGCTGCTCCACCGAGTACACGGGCATCTGTGACGTGGTCGACATCCCCCTGCACATCTCCTTTGATTCGGGTTCCATCGAGGGGGAAGGCTTGCTTGTCGACGACTGGCATCCCGACGACAACGTCACCTGGAACATCACCACCAAAAACTCCTATCGCGGCAACGCGCTCTACCTCGGCGACCCCGAGTGCCGTTGGTTTTACAACGGACCGCGCGACGTCACCCCGGAGGGCTGCGTCACCGACCACGATCCCATCCAGGATCCCGACTATGCGACGGGCGTCAGAATCGATCTCTACACCCCTGAGTTCACGCTCATGTCCGAGCTTCCTTACATGCTGAGCTTGTGGATTTCCGGCGCCGGCGAGTGGTCCGATCCCGACGTGGGCTGGAAGCCCGACAACCTCCGGATCTTTGTGGAGGACACAGACCTCACTCGCACCCTCGTTTTTGAGACGGCCGAGCACCCATACAGAAACCAGATCCCGTCGCCCACGCTCGTCGCCGCCGATCTGACCGCCTTCGCGGGCAAGCGGGTGCGGCTCCTTTTCTCCTTCGACAGCCTCGGGCCCGAAGAAAACCGGCATGAGGGTTGGACCATCGACGAGATCAAGGTCGCCACCACCTGCGACGACGTCGAGTGCTCCAACGACGCCGACTGCCTGGACGACGGCAACGCCTGTACTCAGAATGTGTGCACTCTCTACTCCAACTTCACCGGCGGTTCACCGGGGGTTTGCGCCTACAGCGTCTTGCCCTCCGACTGCGTCCCGTGCTTCGAGGGCGCCCAAGACTGCGACGACGGAGATCCTTGCACCATCGAGTCCTGTGTCGCCGGCGTCTGCGCCTGGCACCCCAACCCAGCCCCCGAGTGCTGCGCTCCGATCCACGTGCTCGATGAGGACTTCGATCCCGACGTCTTCCCCGACGTCCCCGGGCAAGACATCTCCTGGACCATCGAAGACGACGGAACCGACGTGAAGTGGCAGCTGTTCACCGACGCCGACACCGGCGAGACCTCCCTCTACTTCGGCGATCCGGTCAGCGAGAGCTTCGACAACGGCCAAGTGGCCGACGGCCGCGCCATCCTCGGCCCCGTGACCCTGCCCAATCCCGACGACCAGCTCATCATCCACCTGGTGGCGCGCTTCGACCTGCTGCTTTCCACCCAGTGGGATCTGTTCGATTGGCACTCGGTGATCCCACTCGATCGCCTGACGCTCTTTGTGCGCTACATGGGCGCCGAGGGGATGGAGGAGGAAGAGGTCTGGTCGTCTGCCGCCGACAACGTCCAGGGAACCACCGACGGGGAATGGCGCGCCCTGGGAGTCGATCTCACCGACTACGTCGGCGAGACCGTGTGGTTTGTCTGGCAATTCAACACCTACGACCCCAACGACAACCCCTTCGGCGGGGTCTGGATCGACAACTTCGCGGTCGAGACGGTCTGTAGCGACATCTGCGTCACCGACGCCGAATGCGACGATGGCGACGACTGTACCTTCAACGTCTGCGACTCGCTCGTGTGCCGCAACGACCTCAAGTACCTGGGGTGTTGCACCACGGTCGACGACTGTCTGCCGGGCAACGCATGCACCGATGTGAAATGCGAGAACTCCAAATGCGTCTACACCGATGATCGCGATCCCAGCACCTGCTGCGAGGGCATCGTCTGGCGCGACCGGTTCAACGATCCCACCTTGACCGGCTACGAAGTGCACGAAGGCGAGCACGGCGATCCGGCCAACGAGGTGCGCTGGCAGGCGGTCTCGTTCTGCAACACGGTCGGCTCCTACGCCTTGTACTTTGGCGACAAGGACAAGCAGCACTACGCCACCCCCCACCAGGTGAGCGGCTCCGTCACGACCCCGAGCTTCCGAGTGCCTGTCTCCGGACCCGACTCGAAGAGCTATGTCCAGTTCGATCTGTTCCTCGACACCGAGTGGTCCGGCGCGCGACTCGAGGGCTGGGAGAACCCCCCCGCCTTGCTTCGCGACCGTCTGGCGGTGTATTCGGTTGTCGGCACCAGCGTCACCAAACTGTGGGACTCCTACTCGATGGACTTCCGGGGCTCCACCTGCGAGACCGAGACTTCCTGCGACTGGAAAAAGGTGCAGATCGATCTCACCTCCTTGCAGGACTACTCCCTCAAGCTGCGCTTCGAGTTCGACAGCATGGACGATCTCGAGAACCTGTACTTGGGCGCTTGCGTCGACAACCTCGAGGTCTATACCGCCTGCGACAAAACCGAATACGAATGCTTCCGGTCGGAAGATTGCGACGACGGCGACCCCGTCTGTACCTGGAACTTCTGCGTCGACAATAAGTGTGAGACGGTCCCCACCGGCGATCCCATCTGCTGCTACGACGAGACGGTTCACGCGACCAACTGGGATTCCGGTCAGCCCGAGGGGTGGGAGCTTCGCCCCGAGCCGGGCGGAGACTTCCCGGTGACCTGGAACATCGCCGACTTCCTGCCCGGAGGCGGACACAGCGGGCAGTACTTCCTGTACTTCGGCGATCCCACCACCGAGACCTTCGACGATCCGGGCCAGCAGGTGGGCGGTTTCGCCGACTATCCGTCGCTACAACTGCCCCAGAGTGAGCGCATCACCCTGACCTTCTGGTATTACGTCGACGTCAGCCCCTGGGATCCCTCGGCCCCGAGCAAGGACGACCTCCGACTCACAATTTTCAACAACTACGAGCCGCAAGAGGCCGTACTGTGGGATAAGGCCGATATTCCGACGGAAGTGCTGGGGGTTCAACCTCCCCAGTGGACCAAACGAGAAGTGGATATAACCGCCTTCGCGGGCGCGAATGTGGCGTTCCAGTTCGACTTCGACTCGGGCGACATCTCCGAAAACACCGGAATGGGCGTTCTCATCGACTCCTGGGAGATCACCGCCGAGATTTGTCCTTGAGCCTGAGAGCGTCGCTTTCCGCCTCGCGCTCCGACGGGTGTCTACCTGTTTGGGCATCTTTCTTGATCGCCTTGGAGCTTGCGTCCTCGAGAGTTCCCTGCAAACGGTGACCTTGCCGAGGCTATATCTCGAGGCCAATGGCGATCACACAGCCGGCAGCAGTTACGCTCGTATACGCCCGGCTTTCATACGAGAAACTGGAGGATTATCACATGTCCGCCACGAATCACTCTTTCTTTCGGCTGAGTCTACTCTTGGTGGGTGGGCTCTTGGTGCTCGCCTCCTGTGGGGAGACGAAGACCATTTACAGCGGGTTCCCGGACTCGGACACCGAGGCCCCACGAATCCCCGGCGACGACGCCTACGCCGGCGCACCCGACGGTTGGGGCAAACCCGACACGCTGGCGCCCGGCCAGCA
>PWKZ01000272.1 GCA_003559575.1 Bradymonadales bacterium
CAGCTTCACCGATTTTTTTGCTCGACGTAGCGCTGCGTTGGACTGCGCTCAAATCGGCTTGCTTCCTTGCAGCTCACCCCGTTTCGACGCGCTCGGTGCTCGGTTTGATGGGGAATTAGGGCATAATCCATAATCGTCGGCCCATCCTGGTATTCGCGCGCGGATTCACGCTCATTGGCGGCGTCACCTGCAGACGAATTAGTGCTCGACTTAAGCTCTGCGTTGGCCTCCGCCTAAGAACGTCTATGCACGCGCCTCCACACGCTCGCTCCTCAGAACGAACCGACGATTATGGGGCTCGCCGCGGCGTCCGCGCCCTGCGGCTCGATTCTAGCGTCCCCTGACCCTCACTCCCCTCGGTCCACGGACGCGGCCTTTGTTGACTCGTGAATCGGCGGAAGAGAAGATTCATGATATTTGCGTGCGAGCGCGAGGAGGTGAGAGAAGATGGCGATTGATGGGCACGAGGTGGTTGGAGTTCCCGTATTCATGGACAACTATTCCTGGATCGTGCCGCTCTCGGGTTCGAAGGCCGCGGTGGTCGATCCCGGAGACGCGGTACCCGTCATCGAGGCGCTGCGTGAGCGTGGCCTCGACCTCGAGGCGGTTCTTTTGACACACCATCACCCGGACCACATTGCGGGTACGATGGAGCTGGTCAACGCTTTCTCGCCGGGTGATGGTGGCTCCTCGAGGCCGGCGATAATCGGCGCCGAGATCGATCGAGAGCGGTTGCCGCCGCTCGATCGAGCGGTCGACGATGGGGCGCGGCTTTTTTTCGGCGAGACGCGCTGTGAGGTTCTGGCCGTGCCCGGCCACACCCGCGGTCACCTGGCTTTTGTGATCGATCAGGCGCTGTTTGCCGGTGACGCCCTGTTCAGCTTCGGCTGCGGGAGAATGTTCGAAGGCGACGCGCCGACGATGTGGGCGAGCCTCCAAAAGCTCGCCGCGTTGCCGGATGACATGCTCCTCTTCAGTGGCCACGAGTACACCGAGGCAAACTTGCGTTTCGCCCGCCACCTGTCGCCCGACGACGAGGCGCTACGGGCAGAGCAAGCGAGAGTGGCGGCCTTGCGCGCAGAGGGGGCGCCGACGCTCCCGTCTTCGCTTTGCGACGAGAAGCGGCACAACCCGTTCCTGCGTTGTGCCGATCCCGAGTTTCAACGAGATCAGGGCCATCCAGGAGATCCGGTGGCGCTCTTTGCGGCGCTCAGGGCGGCCAAGGACAATTTCGCGTGAGCGGTCCACCAGCCGGTCCCTCCGCTTCGGAGCTCTTGAGAGTGCTGTGGTCCGGCGCGCGCAACGTGGCCCTGATGGCGCCGGACGGTCTTCGAAGGGCGCGCTTCCAAGGACGAGAGCGCCCGGTAGTCGGTGATCTCGTAGCTCTCACGCCGGGCGCCGAGCCATACCGTGTGGCGCACATCGCACCGCGTAAGTCGGTGCTGTTGCGCCGCTCGGCCCACGGCCGGCGCGAGCAGGTTTTGGCGGCCAACCTTGATACGCTCGGCATCGTCACCGCGCCGGCGAGCCAGTGGAGTCCGGGGCTCGTCGATCGGTTGCTCGTTGCGGCCGCGGTGGGCGGTGCCAAGCCCCTACTGATTGTCAACAAGTGTGATCTCGCCGCCGTGGACACCTCCGTCCGCGAGGATCTCGAGATCTACGCGGGGCTCGGTCTGCCAGCACTTCTCACGAGCGCTATCACCGGGGAGGGGCTCGAGGCGCTCAAGGGCGCGCTCGTTGGGCGAGTGACGGCGCTCGCGGGGCACTCAGGCGTCGGCAAGTCTTCACTGCTGAACGTCCTGGTACCGAGCGCCGCGCGGCAAACCGGTGACCTGAGTGCTCGCAAGGGCACCGGCCGCCATATCACGAGCAGCGCCCGCGGTTTCCCCTTCGACGGTGGAGGAATGCTCATCGATATGCCGGGGGTGCGGCTGTTCGGGATGGTGGCGCTCGAGCCCGTCGAGTTGGCCGCGGGGTTCGTCGAAATTGCGCCACACGCGATTGACTGCCGCTTCCCCAACTGTACGCATAGCCACGAGCCCGCCTGCGCGGTGCGGGAGGCGGTGGCGAGGGGCGAGGTTACCGCGCGACGCTACCGGTCATATCTCCGCCTGTTGGACGAAACAGCCGCCCACTGACCCCGCGCCGAGACTGAGCGCCGAACCTGCCGAACCGATTTTGACGCGATTGGCCTGGATTTGGGCGGATACCTGTGGCAAGATCGGAGTCCCAATCGCTAAACGTGGTGTGGTCCGCACACGCTGGGGGGTGTATTCGGCCGCGATTACAGTCCATTGCCTTCCCGTGGTGTGGTCTTCCACCTGCGTGGGAGGGTATACTTCAGGTGTGAGCGGCCATGGATCCAAGGAGGCTTGCGATGGAACGAAAAACCAGGATCGATTTCGCCGGGTTTCTGCTGCCGGCCCTCTCGGTGTTTTTGACTCTGGGGTTCCTGACAGCCCTGGAGGGCGAGGCCTCGGCCTCCCGGGGCGGCAAGGACGGTGATGAAAACCGGGGGTGGCTCCTCTTGCCGGAGTTTGCGACGCACTCGCAGCTCAAGCAGATGCGGGGGTTTGTCGCGCCGCGTTTGTTCGTCTACACCGAGGAGGGTGAGGCGATTCCAAAGTCGGGCTCCGAGCCGGGATGGGAGCCGGCCGAGCTCGTCCCCTTGCCGGAGGGGAGCTATCAGGTCGAGGTGGGCCACACGCCGCACCCGGCCAACCGCTGGCGCTACAGGGTGCGCGCGGGGCAGGTGACACTCGTGCGCACCGGACTCGTGGCCTTGTCGACCGCCCATGTGGATGATCAGCCTCCCGACGTCTGCCGGCCGTGGCGGGCGCGGATGTGGGCGCATGTGCGGGATTCCGACGGAGACACTCACCAGATCGCCGCCGCCGCCGGTTCGGAGGTGAGCGATTTCAGCATCCTCCAACTCCACGAAGGTACCTACCAATTTTTATTCAACGGTTTGACCGCCGACCTGGAGGTTCGCGCCGATAGGAGCATTTTCTTGCCGACGGCGATGGTGGCACCGGTTGGGCGCCGAGATTTCCGTCTGTCGGTGGAAAAGAGTGACGCGGCCGACAACCCTTCGATCCTGCTCTGTGCCGATCGCCCCACCCAGGTGCTCGCGGGCAGCTACTGGGGCAGCTATCATACTGAACTCAAACGGTTTCCTTACCGCGAGCGGGTATGGCGCCAAATGGAGATCGATCCTGTCGAGCGTCCCAGGTATGTGCGCTTGCGAAGCCCCTCCCCGCCACGCCGGGTTTACACGGGGCCCGGCAGCCGGCCCGAGAGAGTTGCACCGTAGTTATTCATCACCGAGTTCTTCGCCGAACGCGCTGTCTTTGATTTTTTCCAGGCCCGAGGACTCCATTTGGCGGATTCGCTCGCGGGTGAGGTTCAAAATCTCGCCCGCGCGCTCCAGTGTGATGCCGCCTTCACACGCCACGTCGAGCGCGCAGGTGACCGGGAGCTGCCAGACCTCCAGATCGGGGAAGTTCAGCTTGATTGAGCCGGTGTCGGGGTTGACGTCCAGATAGAGGTGGTAGCGACATCCGACAAAGGGACAGGGGCGTTCGCTGTGCTCGCATTCGTTCCGCGCGCGCGGCCGCTCGTAGTCGACTCCGGCCAGCTCGGCTGCTTCGATGAGCTCCTTGCGCGACAGTTTTCTGCGGCTGATGGTCTTGGCGCGCCGGCGTTTGCTTGGGTCGGGCATCTTCTTTTTAGGTGGCTGCGGCATAGAAGAGGCCCTTCCTGCGCATGTGCTTCCCCAAGGACGTCGGACCGGATGGTAGCAGACAATCCAATAATCGGGCAACACCTCAATCATCCGGGCCGATGGCCTCGTCGTAGCACTCAGCCGCCTATGATATCCTCTGGGACTGGCGGAGTGGTATGTATCCCCCGAGGGGTCGGTGAGGCACAGGGGAGGTCTCTCATCCGAGGTTAAAATGGTCCGTGCGCTGCTCATCGAGCTTGTCACCCCCGGCAGATTTCATTGCGGCCAAGGGTTTCCTTTCGTCCATGGGTTGCTGTCCGGGGACGACGCAAACGACTGGTCCTCGCGCTGGTTGCGTTTCGGGGTCGATCCGGCGGTGCAACTGAAGCGCGACGAGCACGGTGTCGGCTTGAACGACGAGGACCTCGACACTCTCTGCGTTGCGCTCCGAGAGCCGCCCGCGACTCATGTTCTGCTCAGCCATCACCCGGCGGAAAGCCTGGTGCAGGCGATCCGGGCCGCGGCTCCCGGCGCCGCGCTCGCGGTGCTGGACGCGCCGGCTTCGGGTGGGTCGGTGCCGGCGCTTCCGGTCCTCGCCCCGCTCGAGAGCGCGGTCCGCGCCTGGCTTTGTGCGTCCGCGGCGCCCTCCAAGGACGAGTCATCCGACCGGCTCGTCGCCGTCTCCCATCCCGACTACGGCTTTGAGGTCGCCAATGAGGCCGCGCGAGAGATGGCACCATTTCTTTTCATCCTCGCTGGGGCCGGCTGCACTTATCGCCGGCCGCTCAAAAAGAGCGCGTTCTTCGCTGCCCGTTCGGACCCGTCACTGCCGGAGCGCTGGGGGTGTTCGTTTTGTCATGAAGCCGGCGGCGGCGACGTCTCGGAAAAAGCACGCCGGACCGATGGGCTGAGCGATCCAATGGAGCTACTGGGCAATCAGCTCCACGGAATCGCGCGCTCCTACCGCCGCGGCGCGACTCCCTTGCGATTGCGTGTTTTGAGCGCCGCCGTCACCTCCAGCCCGGCCGCCTTCGTGCGTTTGGTGAGCGCGGTCCAATTGCCCCCCGTGCGCTTTCTGGTGGACTATCGCGCCGACTTCATCGCCCGCCGGCATGCGGCGCTAAAAGAGGCGCTCCGGCTTCTCGGTGAGATGGGCCACTCGCTCGACATCTGTCTCGTGGGGGTCGAGTCGTTCTCGGCGGTTCAACTCGACCGCTACCACAAGGGCTTCGGCCCGGAGGCCATTCTCGAGGCGCTGCGTGTCCTCCGCGCGCTGGAGCGCGAGTTCCCCACCAATTTCGGGTTTCGCGAATATGGGGGCTTGTCGACAATTCTCTACGATCCGTGGGCCAGGTTGGCCGATGTGGCGCTCAATCTGGCGGTCGTCGACCATTTCAGACTCGAAGAACTCTGCGGCAAGCTCCTCACCTCGCGCCTCCGTCTCAACGAGGGGTTGCCGCTCACCCGGATCGCGCGCGCTGAAGGGCTGTTGCGCGAGGCCTACGAAGATCCTCTCCTCGACACGGCGCGGCGCAACTTCTACCCCGACGATCTCCCGTGGCGCTTCAAGGATCCGCGGCTCGAGGCGTTGAATCAACTCACCACCCGCCTGCCGTACGATCCGCAACTCGAGTCCGACCGGCTCTACTCGCGGCTGGCCTCCTGGGGCCGCGCGAGCGGGCTCTCCGAGATCGCGCGCGCCGCGCGCCTGTGCGCCTCCGCCGCGGCCTCGAGCGTCGCGCTCTCTCCCGACGAGCTTCTCGCCAGGGCCTCCTCCGCGGAGCCGGTTGAAGCCGAAAAGCGCGCCTCGGCCCCGCCCGCGAGCGCCACCGTCGCCGCCGATTTTTTCGACTTTTCATGGGAGTATGCGCTGTTCGCCGCCGGTCGCAAGCCGGTCATCAAGGTCGAGGACGGAGTGCCGCCCGAGGCGCAGCGAGAGATCGAAGCTGATCTTCGGCGCCGCCACCCCGGCATCACTGTTCGTTTCAGGACGCGGGGGTGGGACGGGGGAGAGACGAGCGAGCTTTTCGCCGGCCTGCGTGCGGCCGAGGTTGACGAAGCCGTGGAGTTGACCGAGCTGCGCGAGCATGAGACCGATCCCGCCCTGATCCAGGAGGCGCTCAGTCGCACGGGCGTTCTGCTCGGCTATCCGGCTTGTTGCGCGAGCGCCTATGCAACAAGCCCGCACAGCCTGCTCACCAGCAACGAGTGGCTGCGGGTCGAGCGCCGGGTTGAGCATATGGCGCCGGTCGAACCCGAGCTGCATCCCCTCGCCACAAACTATGTGCCGTGTCGGCTCGATTGTCGGGCGACCCTGGAGATTGCGCGGTTGCTGGCCGCCACTCGTGGGCGAAGCGAGCCGGCGTCGTTATTCGAGATGCCGACGCTGTTGCTGCTCAATCGCCCCGGGGAATTTGCTACTCTCGAGCCCTTGGGGCCGGTGGTGGAAGAGATCCCAGGCGTAACCTACCGGCTGCCCTACCGCTGCCTTCAGGTAAAGACCGCCGATTCCCGCCGCGAGGCGCTCATCTCGGGCGACACACTCGTCATCGAACCTGGGCTCGTCATCGTCCTCGCAGGGGAGCGTGAACTCGCGCACTTTGCGCTCGACGCATTCCTCTGGTGGACCGAGCGGGTGTTTCACCGTGAGTTCTGGCGCGCCTGTGTCCGCGAACTCGCGGCGCCACCCGAGGGCGGCGACCCTCAGGCGTCGCGCGCGCGCGCGCCCGTCCACCATGCGACGCACGATGAAGCTCCGGCAGCGGAACCGGATGAGGCGGCGGCCGCCTCGAGCGAGGCGCCTTCGCGCCCGAGTGAGGCGGCCGAGGCCGGCCGATTGGTCTTGGGGCGGGTCCTGAGGCTCATGGCCGCCCGGCGGCCGGCGCTTTTGCAGGGGTTCAAAGTCGTGGCCCTGGAGGTGCGGGAGCGAACCGCGAGCGAGGAGCTGGTCGTGACTTTATCCAAGGGGACGCGGTCGCTCGAGGTGTGTCTGTTCCCGCTATCGTCCATGTCGCAGCCCGCGTTTCTGCGGGGCAAGCGCTACGGGCTCGCCTATTCTTCGGCCACTCCCTTGAGCGGAGAGGGCGATGAGCGCTTGCTCGGCGTCATCCTGGCGGCCTTCGAGCGCCACCTCCGGTGATGGCCATAATCGTCGGCCCATCCTGGTATTCGCGCGCGGCTTCACATGCACGCGACTCCACACGCTCGTTCCTTGAGAACGAACCGACGATTATTGCTCTGGCATGACGTGCCGCTTCTCTTTTGCTATGTTCTGAGCGGCGTTTGAGGGAGCGGGATGAAGGTCGAGACCGCCAAGGCGATCCTCCTTTTGGAGTTCATCAACACCGAGCAGTTTCCAGGCCAGATTTGCTGGACCCTGCCCGTCTTGAAAGGGTATGCCGATTGGCTGGGGATCCCATGCCGGTGGCTGCGCTTCGGGATGCCGGCGGCGCATTTTTTCCGGCACGGAGAGGACGCCATCGTGATCGGCGAGGAGGAGCTGGGCGCCCTCGAGAGGGTACTCGACGATCTTCTGCCGGCGCGACCCGACCTTGTGGTCAAGACTCACGAGCTGGGAGTAGGCATCATTGGCCTCCTCGAACGCCGACTTCCAGGCGCGGTGACAGTTCATATCGACAAACTCGATTGGCCCAATTTGCCGCTCCCGCTGGAGATGGACAGGCCCGGCTTCCGGCCCGACTATCGTTTCGAGCCGGGCAACGAGGAGGCGTTGCGGCCCGAGTTTCACAACGTCTACGTCTTCGGCTCGGTGGGGTGCGGCTATCGCAGGAGTCTCCGGCACAACCCCTACTACGAGGATCTCGAGCTGCCCTCCGGCAAGTGGGTCGGTTGTGCCTTCTGCGGCGCGCGCGCTTTTCAACCCTTGACCGATGGTGAGAGGCCGCGCTGCGAGACCGATGGGGCGGCCGGCCCCGCGGCGGAGGAAGCGCGTCGAGCGCTCGCGGCCGGCACACTTCGGATTCCCATCGAGTTGGTCAGGCGGCAGGTCGATTCCATCGCCCGCACACTCTCCCCCGATCGTTTGCCCAACGCTCTCCTGTTGCCGGATATCGAGCGCAAGGAGATTTTGGCCGCCGTGGTGGACGCCGTGCAGGGCACGGGGGTCATGCGGGACGTGCCGCTCCTGGTGGCGCTCAGAGCCGACCGGTTGGTCGACCTGGCCGACTGGCTATGGGAGACATTTGCCTCTGCGAAACGGGCGCCGGTCGCGCTGCAGCTCTTCTCGTGCGGGATCGAGAGCTTCGTCGCTGAAGAGCTTGATCGGATGCACAAGGGGACTACGCCGCAAAATAACCTGCGCGCCGTCAATCTCTTGAAGGAGCTTGAGGCCGCCTCGCGCGGGCGCTTCTTCTATTCCGGGTACATGGGGTTGTCGGTCCTCTTGTTCACGCCGTGGACGACTCTCGACGATTTGCATCTCAACATCGGCTTGATCCTGCACCTCCGCATCGAGGCCGAGATCGGCAACTTGTTCATGTCCCGGCTGCGGCTCCATCCCGATCTCGCCATCACCTATTTGGCCGCGCGCGACGGGCTCGTCGTCTCCGAGGGCGACGCCGAAGATGAAGCGTTGCGGCTCAATCGGCGCAAACTTTTCGCCGAGGAGCTCGCCTGGCGGCATCGGGATGAGCGCATGGCCGCCGTGACACGCATCGCCGTGCGCCTCGAGCGGGACGAGTGCTTGCGGGAGGATGAGCTTTATCGTGAGATCCAGCGGCGATTTGTGACCCCCCTCGAGATCGCCGGGGCTGATCTGTCGCGCCGCGGCCGCCGCCGTATATTGGTGGAGGCCCTTCGGGTTGTCATCGAGAGCGCGCTCTCGGCGCCGGAACCGCTCGGAGTCGATGACCTCTTGAGGGAGGCCACGCAGGCCTGGCGGTCAAGGTCGAAAGTGCTGCTCCGCCGGCCGCGCTCCGGCCACTGTGCGCGATGGCGGACTCTACTCTCTGACGCCGCCGCCGACGAGTGGCGGGCCGTTGGTGGCGAGGACCGCGCCGTGCTGTTCGATTTGACCGATGATGAGGGCGCGGTGGCGACCGTCGAGGTGGTGTGCCACGACGAGGATGGGATCCGCTACGATCCCCGGTCGGTCCGTCTCTCGGCCGACGCTCCCGAGGGGCGACGGGTTTTGGGCGCATCGCGAGCGGAGGCGCCAGGTGGTCGGTTCGATCTCGTCGCCGGACTCCAGGGCGGTGATCGGCTGCGGTTTCGCCCCGGGCAGATCCTGGTGTTGCGCGATCAGCAACCGGTGGCGGTGTGGACCGCCTCGGTCGGATTCTATTGTCCTCGGCGACGGTGGCATGTGGCCGAGTGGCGCGAGCTTTCGCGCGCGGCGCTGCGCAATGCCGATCCCGAAAGTGAGCGGGCACGCGAGGTGGCGTGGGAGAGCGCGCGCCGCTGGTGCGCTGACCCGGCGATAATGGGTTTGGCCCCCGAGGCCGACGACACTTCGGCTCCGGAGGTCGAGCCCGGCAAAGTCATCGATTGGGCCGAGCTGACTCTGACCAGCCGCTGCAACCAACGGTGTTTCTTCTGCTATGAGGATGGGCGCGACGTGGCGCGCGATCCGCGCCTCGAGGAGGTCAAGGAGATCCTGGAGGCGACCGCCTCGCGCTCCGACCAGGCGGTCTTGTGCGGCAAGGAGGTGCTGCTGAGGCCGGACGTGTTGGAGATAGTGCGCCATGGCAGCTCGCTCGGGCTGCAGATGGTGGTCTTCAGCAATGCTCAGGCGCTCGCACGTCCGGGGGTGGTGGAGCGCCTCGCCGACGCCGGCTGCGGGGGGCTCACGATCTCGTTTCATTTTCCGGACGCCGAGTCGTTCGCGCGATGTGCCAGGGTGCCGAAAAAAGGGTTCAAGCGGCAGTTGGAGGGGATGGCGAGGATCGCCGAGTACAATCGCAAGAACCCCGATCGGCCTCTCGGGGTCTCCACCGAGACCGACATGTTCGCCGCCAACCTCGGCCGGTTGGCCGACATGCGGCGGCGGTTGAGCGAGGCTTTCGGAGAGACCCCTTGGGAGATGCGCCTGGCTTGCCTCTTGCCTTGCAAGGTGCATGACATCGGCCTCCCGGCGGTGATGGACTCCATGGAAGACAGGCGGCGCGAACTCAAGGAGTTCCTCGCCTCGCATCCACCGTCGATCCCCTTGCAATTCGTCAAGACCCCGCTCTGTCTGCTGCCGGAAGAGGAAATGCACCGCAGCCTGGAGCTGGCCTATGTCGCTCGGCAGACCGACTTGAGCTTCAACCACGAAGAAGTGGGCGAGATCACTTCCGACACGATGACCGTCTCCGTGGGGCGTGATGTACTTGGAATGCTCGGCGCGCACCCCTACCGTTTCGTGTGTCGCACCTGCCGGTTGGTGGCGGTGTGTCGGTTCGACAGGGTCTCCTGGCACGCCCCGGATTTCCTGCCGCGCCGCGAAGACAAGCCCACCCCGATCATCTCAATGGGTGTGCGAGAGCTACTGGAGCGCAAGATGGGCCGCGTCGAGCAGGAGTCGTCCTGGCTCGCCGGTTTGGATGAACTCGACCGTCGCCTGGAGGCGCACTCCTATCCCGAGGAGGAGATAGTCGCCGCGCTCTTGGAGCCCCAGGCCTCCCCGGGTCCGGTCTTGCAGGAGGTCTTCATCGACCGCGCGCCTCTGATGGCGCTTCGCTTTGATGTTGCCGGGGAGGAGGTCGTTCTCCAATTGGGAATGCCGCGCCGCGACGATGGTGTCCTCGATCTCGGGGCGGCGGTGGGTTACCTGGTCGTGCGTGAAGCACGCCCCGGTGGCGCTTCGCCGGAGGCGCTCCGCGCGTGCCTGGAACGTCTGGGGCGGATTGATTTGCCGCCCATCGAGCGCTTTGAGGGGGAGCCTTATTTCGACGGCCCGGCGATGGCGGCCGCCTTCAAGCTCTCACGAAGGTTGGGTGAGCGCTTGTGGCCCGAGATAGGGCGGTTCGGTGAGTGGCGAGTCGTCAAGGCCGAGCTGCGCGATTTGGAGACCTTGCGGATCGAGGCGGCCCACTCGGATGGGCGTCGCCAAGCGCAAGAGATTGCGCTGGAGGCGCTCTTTTCGTCGGAGCCGGAGACACTCTTGCAGCGGCTGTTCGATGCAGTGCCCGCGCGTACCGCTCGAGCGAAGCGCCCGACGGGAGCGAGCGAGCTTGTCTTGAAAATTCGAGATCCGGCCGAGCCGGAGGCGGCATTGGTCTTTTTCATCGCCCCCTACCGTGATGGGGCGGCGCGCTACCTGCGCGTCGGGCGGCTGATGATGTGGTACAACGGACAGGCCTCCGGCAAGCCCTTCGACTGGTGGTCGCGGATGGTCCAGGCGGCCATGAACAACCTTCAAGAGACCCCGTGGTCGGCCGCGATGTTGCCTCGCTGGAGATATGTGATCGAGTATCTGCTCGAGAGGGCCGCGTTGCCCCGCACGTTCAAGTGGTCCCTCGAATGGACGGGCGAGGACTCAGAGGATTGAGCCGGGTTCAGGAGCAGGGTGTGGAGATGCGCACAGCGGCGACAGGCAGTCCCCCGGCCTCCGGCCTTCTTCTGCTCGAGTTCGTGACCTCCGAGCGGTGGGTCTTCAACAGTCGCTTCTTTCCTTTCATCAAAGGCGCCGCTCAGGCCCGCGCAATCCCCTGCCGCTGGTTGTGCTTCGGGGCCGAGTTTCACATGGAGAAAGCGGGTGACGCGGATGTGCGTCGTCATATGCCCATGACTCCCGAGGAGCTTGGCTTGCTTCAGGCGACCATCGCGGAGCTTCGTCCGACCCATGTCCTCATGAGCCATGTCCCTTGCCCCGCCGCACTGGATCTCCTCCGTGACGCGGGGGCCGACGTGTCGTTGCTCAACACGGAGGACGACTCCAGCGGCGGCGGAGTCTTGGCGGCGGATGACTTTTGCGCGCGATACTACACGAAGCGGGGGCCGGGCGAAGACGATCCGCCGACATCCACCAGGCTGAGCCGCGCCGAGTGGGTCTCGGCCTGGCTCGGCGTCGAGCCGACCGAAGGCGAACTCGCCGGGGGCGCGCCGCGCTACATGGTGGGGACGTTCGTGCCCGATTACGAGGTCGTCATGGGCAACGCCGCGGCCCGCGCGAAAAAGCCCCACGTCATTCTCATGGGCGGGTTGGCGTGCGATCATCTACACAAGGTCAAGCGCAACAAACACTACGAGGGGCTCGATCTCACCGGCTGCGCGCACGACTTCGGGTGCGCCTACTGCACCTGGTATCGCGGCCCGAATAGCGATCTGAGCGTTGATCCGGTGGTTCACGCCGAGCAGCAACTGGTCCGGATCATGGAGACCGCCGGCCCTCGCGGGCGGTTTTGCGGGGTTCTGGATGTCTTCGACGTCCGTCTCTTCAGTCGGCTCGAGCGCTTCTTCGAGATGGTGCTGCGGATCGACTTTCCGGCGACCACATTTTGTTTCGAGCCGCGGCTGGACCGTGTCTTGGCGGCGCGCGCGGCTCTTGAGCGGGTCCTCCCGCGGCTCGCGAGTAAAGGTCATGTCATCTCTGTTTTCCGGCTCGGGGCCGAGAACCTCGTCGAAGCCGAGAACGAGCTTTACAACAAGCACATCACCCTGAAGCAGATCGACGCCGCGCGAGCCACGTTGGCCGATCTCCGAGAGCGCTTCCCGGAGGCATTTGAGTACGACCCCACCTGGGGCTACATCACCTGCTCGCCCTGGACGACCCTCGAGATGTTCGAGGAGGGGATCGAGCGGGCCATGGAGCGCGACTTCGAGCCCAAAGGAGTCTGGCTCTACACGCCGTTGCTGCTCTATCACGGTGCGCCCATCACCGCCTTGGCGCTCGCCGAGGGGGATATCCTGCTCGACAATCACGAGGAGCTTGCGTTGCTCTACGAGGCCTCGGTCAACCAGGTCGCCTTCAGCTCATTCGCGCCCTGGCGGTTCAAGGATCCGCGCATGGCGGAGGCCTTCGCGCTGGTGGTGCGCTTCTGCGCGGCGGCGCTGAGGGACAAATACTCCGACGCCATCTTCCACGGCGACCCGCTCTACCGGGAGCTGCTGGCTTTCCCGGGGCTCGAGGAGCGCTTCGAGCGGCCCGATCTCTTCGCGCGCCATGTGGTGGCCGCGGCCGGAGACGGACCGCACGGTTTGAGCGCGCTCCTGCAGCGCGCCATGCCGGCCTACCTCGCCTGTCTGCCGGCACGGGACAGCGCGGAACCCGAGAGCGCCCCCGGCGAACACGGGACGAGTGACCTGAGCGAGCCCTCTCCGCCCGATCCTCCTCAGGTCGACAGTTGGGAGTTGAAGCTCGAGCGAATCCATTGGCTGGCCCGCGCGGTCGCCAGGCGGATGGGGGAGGGCGGGACAGCCCTCCAGGTGGAAGCGCTCGGTGAGATGATCCGAGGGGATTCTTTCTTCATCGACATCCGGTTGCGGGGCAGGGCGCTGCGGCTAATCTTCAGGCGCCGCGGGGCTGAGCAGCCTTATCTCTTCCGCTCACCCTTGTTCGAGATCTCCCACGCGCGCGAGACTGTCGTGGAGATCGAGTCCGATCTAGAGCCGCTCAAGAGATTCGTCGGCGGGCTTGATGTGGCGGTGAGGCGCCACCTGCCTTCCTGAGCCGAACCACATAGGCGAGCTCCACTGCCTCCCCGTAAGGTGCCCTGTCGCCAGGCGTCCTTGAAATAGATAGCGTTGGTCAGGACGAGATCGACTAGCGATTGCCTTGCGATGGGCAAATGGTGGGGTAGACCCGCCAATGGCTCTCGCCGACTCCCCGGAGCCCGCAGTCGTCGAGGATCACCAGATCAGGGCGGATGTCGCCCGTCAGGTCGCGGGTCTGGATGCGGAAGACATCGCTGTCACAAACGTCGGTCCGTTGCGCGGAGCGCGCGGTGAGCCACCGCTGGTCGCCAAAGCCCTCGGCCGGCAGCGACCAGCGTCGCTCGGTCCGGCCGAACCCCTGGCCGGTGTTGCGGTACCAGATCCATGAAGTGGTACCCGTCTGACCGTCGTCGCAGTTGTCGGTGATGAGGAGGTCGGGGGCCCAGTCGCCGTCCATGTCGAACAGCACGGCTCGAAAGCGGCCCTGGGGGCAGTCGGTGTTGTTTTCGACGCTCGGCTCGACCAGCCAGTCGTCCCACGCGGCGACTCCTCTGGGGAGTGGCCAGTCTCGCCCCTCGGCGGCGAAGCCGCTGCCGGTGTTGCGGTGGAAGCGCCAACGATCAGTGCCGACACCGCCAAGATCACAGTCGTCGGTGATGACGAGGTCGGGCGCGCGGTCTCCGTCGAGATCGAACAGGCGGGCGCGAAATGTTCCGACCGGGCAGAGCGCGGTCTCGGTCTTGGTGAGGCGGTCGAGCCAACCTTCCCATGGCGCCGCGTCGCGCGGCAAAGCCCACTCTTCGGCGGTTTCCGCGAACCCCTCGCCGGTGTTGCGATAAATGAGCCAATAATCGGTCCCCACCCGGGGGTCCTCGCAGTGTGAGGTCACCACCAGATCGGGCCGCAAGTTGCCGTCCAGGTCGATCAACTCCACATGGAGGGTGGCGGCCCCATTGGGACAAGGGGTGGTCGTGCCCGGGGTCGTGAGCCAGTCGTTCCACGTGGCGAGATCGTCGGGCAACGCCCAGTCATGGCCATCGGGATCGAAACCGCTCCCGTCTTCGAGGTTGCGATGGACACGCCAGCGCACAGTTCCGATGTCGTTGGGTTCGCAGGCCTCGGTGAGCAACAGATCAGGGCGCCGATTGCCGTCCATGTCGCGCAACATCGCTTTCATGCCACCTTGCGAACACTGCCCCCCATCGGTGACGCTGGGGCGTTTCAGCCAATCTCGCCAGGGCACCACATCTTGGGGCAGCGCAAAACTCCGTGAGCTTTGCTCGAACCCCTCGCCGGTGTTGCGATACCAAAGCCACTCGGTGTCACCGACACTCGCCTGATCGCAGTTGTCGGTCAACACCAGATCAGGGCGCTCGTCGCCGTCGAGATCGATGAACTCCAAGTTGAAGCTGCCCGACACGCAGTCCACAGCGGAGTGGACCCCGAGCTCCGTCAACCGCCCGGTCCATGCGCCGGGGCGCTCGGGTAGCTCCCACTCGACCGGGGAGTCGGCGAAGGAGCCCTCAATGCAGTCGCAAGGCCCGCAATCGACCGTGCCGCCGCAGCCGTCGGGGTGCTCGCCGCAGTCCTCCCGCAGCTCCCAACAGGTGTCCGGCCGGCAGGTTTCGAGGACGCAGCGGCCCCGCCAGTCGCAGGTCTCGCCGGCGGGACAAGAGCCGCAGTCGCGCATTCCACCGCAGCCGTCCGGCCACGAGTCGCACTCGCGCCCCAGAGTCTCGCACGACATCGGGAGACACTCGCCTTCACACTCACAGGTGTCGAAATCGCAGGTTTGACCGGTCAGCTGGCAGTTGTCGGGGCACTCGGTGCCGCAGCCGTCGTCGCCACAGCAGCGCCCTTCACAACTCTCAGGGAGACACTCCTCGCAGTCCGTGCCTTCGGCGTTGCAGCCCCATTCACAAACTTTGTAGACTCGCACCCGGTTACCGCAGGTGTCCATGGCGTAGAGCACGCCATCCTCACACTCCTTTGCGGTTTGTGGGAGACACTTCTCGTCGTCATCGCAGGCGCTTGCAAATAGGCCGCCGACCGTCAATATGAGGGTGACGGACAGCGTGGCGGCGAAATGAGAGACTCGTTGGGCGTTCATGTGCTGCCTCCGGTGCTCGTGTCAACACGCGTTGTGATCCTAGCACAAACTCGTCAATGCTGTCGGGCGAGGTCAATGGTGAAAGAGAGGAGCATACATGTCCGAGCCTGGCGCCGCGAGGATCTCCCTCGTGTCGAAGCCGTTGAACGGGCAGGTTTTTCCGATCCCTGGCCGACGGAATTGTTCGAACAGGAGATGAGCAACGAGCTTGCCCGGGGACTCGTCGCCGAACAAGCGCAGTCGTCCGGGGTGTCGTTGGTGGTTGGGTTTGCGCTATGGTGGGTCGTCTGCGACGAGATCCACCTGCTGGTTCTCGCCGTTCATCCGGACGCGCGCCGCCACGGCGTGGCGCGCGCGCTGATGGCGCAACTGGAGGAGCAAGCGGTGGTGGAGTCGGCGCGCGAGATATTGCTTGAGGTTCGGCCGAGCAATCTGGTGGCGCGAGAGTTCTACAGATCGCTCGGGTTCGCTGAGGTCGGCCGCCGCCGAAGATATTACGGCGACGCCGAGGACGCGCTGCTGTTGCGACGTGCGCTCAGCGCCGAGCATGGTCTCGAGGAGGAGTAGTGGTCGAGGCCGTGCGCTGGACCGTGGGGACGATTCTCGCGTGGACGTGCGAGTTTTTTGCGAGCCGCAATCTCGACACTCCGCGGCTCGACGCCGAGGTTTTGTTGGCCCATGTTCTCGACTGTCGGCGCATCGAGCTGTACACTCGACATGACAGGCCGCTGGATTTGGGCGAACGCGAGAGCATGCGTGCACTGGTGCGGAGGCGCGTCGGTGGCGAGCCGGTGGCCTACCTGGTGGGCGAGCGGGAGTTCTGGTCGCTCCCCTTTGCGAGCGACCACCGCGCGCTGATCCCGCGGCCCGAGACCGAGGTGCTGGTTGAAGAGTGTCTCGCCCCCTATCGAGGGGGGCCGGACCTGCCACCGGTGGAGCCGCCGCGGCGGGTGGCCGATATCGGCACGGGTAGCGGGGTGATCGCGGTCGTGTTGGCCCGCGAGCTTCCGGGCGCGCCCCGGATCTGGGCGGTCGACAACGACATGGCGGCGCTCGCGTTGGCGCGGCAAAACGTGGAACGCTACGATCTCACCGGGCGGGTGGAGTTGAGGTGCGGCGAGCTTCTCGAGGCGGTGCGACGAGACGGCCCCTTTGATCTCGTCGCCGCTAATTTGCCCTATGTGCGCGAATCCGACCTCGACCGGTTGCCGCGCGAGGTGCGCGAGCACGAGCCGCGGCAGGCGTTGGATGGCGGTCCGGATGGACTCAGGTTGGTCAGGCTGCTCTTGGCACAGGCCGCCTGTCTGCTCGATTCGCCCGGAAGACTCGTGCTGGAGCTTGGTGACGGCGAACAGGTCGACGAGGTCGTGCAAATCGCGACCTCGCAACATGGATTTCACGGCGCCGTGGTTCGCGACGACTACGCCGGTCGTCCGCGGGTTGTGCGATTGGAGCAGCGGGGATAATGGCAAGATTGATAGTCTCCACACCTGGTGAGAGCGAGGAGCGAGTCGAAGTGCTGGATGATGTGGTCTTGATTGGGCGCCATCCGAGCCAGACGGTCCAGCTCCTCGACCGGCTGGTCTCCAAGAGCCACGCTCGCATCGAGCGCAGCCGCGGAGTATGGACCATTACCGATCTCGGGAGCCGCAACGGCACCTTCGTCAACCATCGGCTGATCAAGGGCCAGACGCCACTCTCGCATCAGGATGAGATCCTGATCGGGGCGAGCCTGCTGCGCTTCGACGGCCTCGACGAAGCCCATGAGCTGCACAAAGCGCGCATCACGATTACGAGCAGCAGGGATCGCGACGATCAGCATATCTCCCACAAGATCTCGGCCACGCAGGTGGACTCCGAGGAGTTTCTCCCCGAGGAGGCGATCGACGTCGAGCAGACGCTTCGTGAGGACTACGAGCGGCTGCGGCGGGTCTACGAGTTGTCGCGCGAGCTGGGCGCCGACGTGGATCTCAATTTGATTTTGGAGAAACTCGCGGAGCGCGTCTTGTCCTGGATGGGAGCCGACCGCTGTGTGGTTCTATTGCACAAGGACGGGCTCGGGGATGAGCCGGCCAAGCCGATCCAGGATCACGGGATCCTGATCCCGCGCCACGTCAAATTGCGCCACGAGAGCGAGCGCGTCGAGGAGATCAAGATCAGCGAGACCATTCTGCGGACGGTCGTGCGCGAGCAGGCGGCTGTGTTGAGCTCCGATGCCCGCAAGGACCAGCGCTTTCAAGATGCCAAGAGCGTCCTCGTGCAAGGGATTCGCTCCTCGATGACCGTCCCGATGATCTACGGGGACGATCTGCTTGGCGCCATTCACGTCGACTCCATGATGGCCACCGACGTCTTCACGGCGAAGGATTTGCGCGTCATGCAGGCATGCGCGGCGCAGGCGGCGCTGGTCATTCGTAACAGTATCTCGATGCACCGCACGCAGAGCGAGGTGGTGATGCGGGAGCAACTTCAGCGGTTGTTGTCGCCCAACCTCGTCGAGCGCATCGTGAGCGGCGAGATGAATATCGTCAAAGGGGGTCAGGTCCGCGACGTGACCGTCATCTTTGTCGATATCCGAGGCTTCACCAAGATGACCGGCGAGACCCCACCACAGGAAGTCGTCCAGACTCTCAACGAGTACTTCGAGTTGTTGGTGGAGATCGTGTTCGACTCGCAGGGGACGTTCGACAAGTTTCTCGGGGACGGGTTCATGGCTTTCTGGGGCGCGCCGGTCGACCAGGAGGACCACCCCTGGCGCGCGGTCAGCGCGGCCCTCGAGATGCAGAAAGCGCTGCGTGGGTTCAACGCCGCGCGGGTGGCGCGGGGCCGCAAACCGATCCACACCGGCATCGGCATCGACACCGGCAATAATCTGGTGGGTTATATGGGCTCGTCGCGCACGCTCGGCTACTCGGTCATCGGCGCCGGTGTCAACAGGGCCTCGCGCTTGTGCGACGTGGCGTTGCGCGGCGAGGTGCTCGTGTCCGAGTCGACTCACGCGCGCGCCGCGGAGAGCTTTCTCTGGCAATCGCGCCCTCCCATCGCACTCAGAGGTTTCCCCGAGCCGGTCGAGTGCTTCCGAGCGTTGGCGGATGCCGCCTATCCGCCGCGACCGGCGACGCGTGAGAACTCTTGGCCCACCATGCGGGTGGAGCGCGGCCAACCGAATAAGCAGGATGGGGCATACGACGACTCATTCCTGGACTGAGTGACAATGGGCAAAAAGAAGAGACATTCCGCCGAGGAGCCGGGGGTACGGTTGCTGTGCCGCAACCGTCGCGCGCGGTTCGACTATGAGCTTGTCGAGCGGGTCGAGGCGGGGCTGGTGTTGCAAGGCAGTGAGGTCAAGTCGTTGCGGCAAGGCAAGGCCGGCTTGGCGGAGGCGTATGCCGTCATTGACGAGCACGATGAGGCGTGGCTCGTCAACGCCAACATCCCCGAGTATGCCTGGGCGCACCGGGAGAACCATGCGCCCAAGCGCAGCCGGAAGCTCCTGTTGCACGCCGGCGAGCTCAGACGATTGGGCATCAAGGTGCGCGAGCGCGGCTTCACGCTCGTGCCGCTGAGGATGTATTTCCGGGGGGCGCATGTGAAGGTCGAGGTGGCGCTGGCGCGCGGCAAGAAAACCCACGACAAGCGCGAGACGATCAAACAACGCGATCAGGATCGCGACGTTCGGCGCGAGCTTCGCGGGCGGTGATCACTCCCAAACCGGTTCCTGGATGATCAGTGATTGGCCCACCTGAATTCGGTCAGGATCGATTCCATTTCGCTCGACGATGTTCTCGAGGCTGAGGCCGTGCTTGCGGGCGAGCGCAAGCAACGAGTCGCCGGGATTGACCCGGATCTCCCGCTCGCGCCATTCGACTATCACGCGCTCCCCGGTGCAGACACGCAGATTGGCGACCGCCTGTGGACCCTCCTCAACGATCTCCGGGTTCCAGGTGCGCAATTCCGCCGGGGTGGTCTGCAACCGTCTGGCGACAACCGGGGTCGAGTCGCCGGGGAGGACGGGGTAAAAGCGGCAACCCTCTCCCGCGTCGTCTTCCGGTTCGGGCTCGGCTTCAGGCGGCGATTTCCTGGGAGTCACCGGCTTCGGTGGCGCCAGCGCCTCACGGGCGCCACCGACTATGACCCCGCCCGAGGGTGGGGCCGGCGGATCCTCGCGCAAAGCGGCGTCAGTGTCGGGCGCGGGCGGGGCCTCCGGCTCGTGCCGTATTTCCCTGCCCTCCGAGGGAGGTGCCCCATCTTCGATGGGCGGCTCTTCAGAGATGGGGGGGGCTTTGACCACGGCTTGCGCGGGGGCGGGTTCGGGTGTTGGCGGCGCTTCGCGCGCCTGTGGGATCGCCAAAACTATCAGGATCGCGACGGCCCCGATGCCGCCGTAGCCGATGAGGTAGAGAGCGGCGCTAAAGAGATCGACCCGGCCAAAGATAATCCGGAACCGCTGGGCCAATTTGCGAGTAATCGGTCGAGGCTCGGCCTTGAACTTGTCGAGTTCGCGTTCCATTGATCACTCCGAGGAGGGTGTTGGGGGCGCCTTCGCGCCCTCAAAAGCGAATATGAGCTGATCGGGGTCGGGGCGGCGCCTCGTGCGGGCCGAATCTCCCGCGTTGATGCGCTTCATGCGGGCTTTGATGCGGGCGTCGATCCGGCGGCGCCCGGTGGTCCCGGCCTGAAGGCGCGCCGCCTGATAGGCGCGGATCGCCTCTCCGGGGCGGCGGGCGCGCGCGAGGTAATCGCCATAGGCTAGAAGCGTTGACTGTGGATTGCGGCCACGGGTCAGGATGGCCTCGATGCGCTTCAACTCAGCGGCGCTGCAATTGGAGTTGAGCTGTCGCGCGCTCGTTCGGATGAGTGCCTCCAGCGCGGTCTTGGGGGCCGGTGCGCCATGCAGCAGGCCGGAGAGGGCGCGGGCGTAGCCGCGCGCCTCGGGGTCGAGATTGTGGGTGGCGACAAGACCGTCCACCGCCTCGGCGAGGGCGTCCCGTGCTGCAGGCGAGAGCCGGACTTGGCCTTCCGGAGCGACCGAGGGGAAGGTGTCGGGCCGGAGCAGTGGGAGCTGTGCGGGGTTGGTGGGCGCGCGTTTGGGCTTTGGGCGCAGACCGGCGATCTCTCTGAGCGCGTCCAGCAGATCGACGGGGGGGATTCGGAGCGGAAGTCGGCGGAGGATGTGGTCGTAGCCGCTCAGCTCGTCGAGACTGCGCGCCGGCCATGAAGTGTGCTGAATGTGGCGGAGGACCTTGTCGAGCTTGGGGATCCCGTGGGGGCGCTCCAGCGAGATGGAGAGCACCTCGCGGAGCACCGGATAGGCGGTGCTTTCATTGCGAAGCAGGCGCCCGACCTGCTCTGCTGTGGCCGCCTCGGTGTGCTGTTCGGCGGCTCGGTGAGCGTCGCCCGCGCGCGCCACAAAGCGCTGCAGCGCGCGCATGCGGGCCGCTGGGAACAGAGTGTTTCGGGCGTGGGCGAGCATCTCTTCCGGCGTCGGGAGGGAGTCGGCATTCGCGAGCACATCGATGCCGTGGGGTTGGAGCGCGCGCTCGATGGCCGAGATCGGCACCAACGGGGATGAGGGGTCGCGCCCCAAGCGCGTCAGGAGCCAATCGCGAGTGGTAGCCGAGAGTGCCTCCGAGCGCTTCGGGATCCCAAGCTCCGGAGTGTCTCGCCCCATTTGTTGTTTGCCGCGCTTCGCCATCGTGCCCCACCAGATGAAC
>PWKZ01000184.1 GCA_003559575.1 Bradymonadales bacterium
CACCTGCACCGAATTAGTGCTCGACGTAGCGCTGCTACGACTGCGCCTAATTCGGCTTGTTTCCTTGCACATGCACGCGCCTCCACACGCTCGCTCCTCAGAACGAACCGACGATTATGGTCTCATTCAGCCGGTTGACGGGATCGGGGGTGCGACAGCATACTTTGGGGCGGTGGCGCACGCCCCAGCGGGATGCCGCCACGCAAAGGATGACGAAACTGTGATCTTCAAACGTTCCGCTCCCCCCACGACATTCCCCCGCCGCGGCGGGCGGCCACACCGCTCCCTCTGGCGACGGATCAAACGCAGTGATCGCATACTCCCGCGAAAGCTCAAGTTCACCCGCGAGGGCCGCTATCTGCTGCTCATCACCCTTGGCGTCGGGTTCGGCGCCATCAACACCGGCAACAACCTCCTTTATCTCGTTTTTTCGCTGTTGCTGGCCCTCATCGTGGTTAGCGGCGTGTTGTCGGAGCTCACCCTCCGCGGCCTCGTGGTCCGCATGGCGCATCCCCCCGACTTCTTCGCCCGCGAGCCGGTTTTCGTAGAGCTGGAGGTCTTGAACGCCAAACGGCGCCTGGCCTCATTCTCGGTGGAGATCGAGTGGGCCACAGACGACGAAGTGAAGCAGCGCCCGGCTCACCTGCTCCACCTGAGACCGGGAGCGCGGAGCATCGCCGACCTCGAGGTGCTTCGTTCCCAGCGCGGCGAGATACTGATAGATGGACTCCGCCTGGCCACCCGGTTTCCCTTCGGGTTCTTCCGCAAATCGCGAATAATCCCCCGCGAGGCGCTCTTGACTGTCTTCCCGGCCATCATCCCGGTGCGACTCCCTCAGGCGCACAGCGCGACGACCGGAAACGATCAGCACCGCAAACGCGCGGGCCGCGGCAGCGAGTACTACGGCCTGCGCGAGCAAAACGCGGGCGACGACGCGCGTGACGTCTGTTGGAAAGTCAGCGCCAGAGTCGGCACGCCTGTCGTTCGCGAGTTCGAGGCCCCTCAGCGCCGCCGCATGGTGCTCTGCTTCACGGCCGGCCTGGCGGAAAAACGCCCGGAGAGCCTCGAAGGCCTCGAGACGGTCATCTCGACCGTCGCCTCACTGGCGCAGAGGATCTCCGCCGAGGGGGCCGAGGTGGGGCTCCTTACCGACTCCGTGAGTCTGCCGCCGACCGGCGGGCCCCGCGGCCTCCACAAACTGCTGCACATTCTGGCGACGACCGAGCCCTTCTTGGCGCATCCCGACCGACCGATCAACCTGGACGCACCGATTGACGGACAGCGGCTCCTCGTCCGCCACCCGCGTCAGGGGACACTCACCATCGAGGCCGGCGCCGCGATTGTCCATGAGGTGAGCGAAGAGCCGCCAAACTACGCTCCACCGCCCGACAGCCCCGCGCAACGCAGCCCCAACACCGAGGAGCGCGCGGCATGAAGTTCGACCGACTGCTGCGGATCACCTCGTTCGGCCTGGTGATCACCGGGGTGCTGCTGTTGGCCCTGTCGGGGGAGTTCTCACCCGGCTTGTGGCTCCTAACCGCCCTGGCGCTGCCGGTGGCCTGGCGCCGGTTCCGCGCTCCACTGCCCGGACGCGCCGCCACCGTCGTCTGGAACATCGCTCTCACGACAATCCTCGCAGCGCTTCTTTTGGCCGGAGCGACCACCGGTAACTGGCTGCTGCACATGATCCACTTCGGGATCGTCATGGCGGTGGCAAAACTATTCTGGATCAAGCGCGCCAAAGATTTGCTCCAGCTTTACACTCTGTCGTTCCTGCTGGTCTTGGGAGCGGCGGTCACCAATCCCGGCCTCTCGTTTGCGCCCCTATTCCTCGTCTACGTTGTGCTGCTGACCTGGGGGCTCATACTGCTGCACCTAATGCGCGAGATGGAGAGTTGTGAGTCGGCGATCGCCTCGATGAGGGGTCACCCGGTAGATGAAACCGGTCGGGGAGCGAGTTGGCGTGCCGACAGGCTCGTGTCACGCTCCTTCCTCGTCGGCACCTCGCTGCTGGCGGTGACCATTTTTTGCTGCTCGTTGCTGATCTTCTTTCTCTTCCCCCGCCTCGGGATGGGGTTCTTCTTCGGCAAGACTCGCAGCGGACAGACGGTGTCCGGCTTCGGCAACGAAGTCGCGCTCGGCCATTTCGGCACGATCAGAGACGACCCCTCCGTAATCATGAGAGTAGAGCTCCCCGACGAGCAGCCGGACCCTGCGCGCCGCCTCAGGCTTCGCGGGATGAGCTTCGACGCCTACGACGGACGGTCCTGGCGCAAGACCTCGCTCAGAGCCCGTCCGATGCCCTCCCGGCGGGGCGGCTACTACGAAGCGCGCCCCGATCTGCCTCCGATCGCGCCTGAGCTTCTGGTCCGCCAAGAGATCTATCTCGAACCACTGAGTATGGGGCGGCGAGTGCTCTTCGGCCTCCCTCAAGTGCGCCTGCTAAGACGACCCAACGCTCAAATCAAAGAGCTTCAGGAGCAGGTCACCGGGATGTACTCCCGGATGCGCTTTCTCTACGACCACGCCGGCGACGCGACCTACTCGGGCGGCGCCCGGGGGACTGCGCTGGCGTACACTGTGCTCTCAGATACCCGCCCCGAATTGACCCGCAGCGGACGCGAGCCTCTCTCGGCCGAGCTCCTCGAACACTACCTCGCGCTTCCCGACGAACTCGATCCGCGCATCGCCGCGCTGGCCCGTCAGCTCGTCGGCGACGACCACCCGCGAGACGACCGGGCCGAGCGCGACCTCGCGCTGGCTCAGGCGCTCGAGGACAGCCTGCAGGGAGGGTGGAGCTACTCGACCGTGGGCGGACACGACCCCAACGACCCGCTGAGCGACTTCCTGTTCTCGCGCCGCGAGGGGCACTGCGAATATTTCGCCACCGCGATGGCGGTCATGGCTCGAACCCTGGGACTCCCGGCGCGGGTGGTCAACGGCTTCTACGGAGGAGTCTACAACCCCTACGGCGACTTCCACGCCATTCGCCAGTCGGACGCTCACTCCTGGGTCGAGATCCATCTCCCGGAGTTCGGCTGGCTGACTTTCGACCCGACTCCGGTGGCTGAACGCGTGGTGCCCGGCGGCACGGGCCTGCTGTCCAATTTCCAGGCGAGGCTCGACTCCCTGCGGCTCCGATGGTACAAGTGGGTAATCGAGTACGATCTCGACAAGCAGCTCGGCGTATTCCGCTCTATCATGGCCTTCATGAGCGGGCTCCGGTTGCCGGTGGGCGAGATTGGGCAGAGCGAGAGTTTTCGCGCGCTCAGGGAGTCGATTGACGATTTCAAGCACCCGCGGGTGGTACTGGTGCCCGGTGCAATCCTGCTGCTTTTCGTGCTGTGGCGCATTAGGCGGCGGTGGCGGGTGAGCGCCAAGCCCCCTCGAGCGACTCCCGCGGCGCACCGGGCGGCGCTCAAGATCTGGCGCCGCGTTGAGCGCCGACTGGCGAGACGAGGCTGTCCTCGCGGCGCGACTCTCTCACCGCGAGAGTGGCTCAGAGAGATCGAAGAGGCCGGCCATCCAAAGCTCGAGATCATCGCCGACGGCGCCCACGCGCTCGAGGAGGTTCTCTGGGGTGAGCGCCCCTTGACGGCGTCGCGCCGGGCGGCGCTGCTTCAGGCAGCCAAAGTGGCGTCAATCGTGTAGACTGAGCGAGGCGGCGCGGTGACGGCTGGCTGGCAACGAGTTGGAGGATTTGCCGGAGTTGATGCGAAAAAAAGACAACCTCACACCCGCGGAGCGGTTCCAGCTCGAAATCACGGCGCTCGACCAAGATATCGAGCGCTTGAAGACGAGCTATGAGCAATACTTCCGCGGGATCGAGAAGCTTGAACCCCAGCGGCTGCGCAAGGAGGTCCAACGCCGTATTCTGACCACCAATCCCAATCACGCCGAAACGAGCGTCGACAAGTTTAGATTTCGCACGCTGGCGCAACGCTTCGCGAGCTATGCCTCGTACTGGGACCGAATGCTCGCGATGATCGAGGACGGCACATTCAGGCGAGATCGGGTGCGCAGCCCACAGGCCGATCATCCGGTGCTTCGGCGCCGGCTTCAGCGGATGGGCGATCATTCGGACAGCCCCCCGAGAGAAGTCGCCAAGGCGGAAAACGAGCGCGACACTCCGACCGAGCGACGTATCGCCGCCGGCGACGACTCTGCACCCTCCCCCAGCGCCTCCCGAGACAACTCCGGTTTGCGAGAGCTTTTCGAAGAGTACAAGAGCGCTCGCCGGGCCGTCGGCGACAGCCCCGACACACTCACCCTCGAGAGCTTCGAGCGAAGCATCGAGAAGAGCCGGGCCGCCAAGCTGGCCAAGTTCGGGTGCGATGAGCTGGACTACCAGGTCAAGCTGCGCGACGGGCGAGTGGCGCTGGTCGCGCGACCGGTCTTCAAGTGAAGCCACTGTTTCGGTTGGTAGAACTAGGAGACTGCCACCCGAGCGCCGAGGCGGTGGGCCGCGCGCTCGAGACGGGACGCCCCGCCTATGACGGCGTGGTGTTCGAGGCCCCCTCCACCCCGAACAAGCATGATCTCCTCTGCCACGCGCTCGGCCTGGCGCGGCGGCTACAGTACCGCTATCGCCAAGTGAGCCTCCACGGCGACCTCGATCCCGGCCGGTTGTTTGCCGCGGGGGCGAACCTTTTTCTGGTGGACTTCCCTCCCCTCGATGAGGTGTTGGAGCCGGGGCGCCCCCGGATCTCCACCGGCACCCGCCGGCTGTTGGCAGCCGCGGCGAGAGCGTCACGGCTGGCGCCCCGGGTCGCCGTCGCCGCGCGCCTGCGCCTGAACGACCGACCGAGCGACCATGTCGCCCTCCGCTCCCTGGCGCTCCTGCTCGAGCGCGCGGGAGTGCGCCACCTGAGCTTGAGCCACGAGCCGGTTCACGGCGACGAGGCGCTCAGGCGACTTATCCAGTCGTCGGCGCTCGACCTCCAGCCGTTCACGACCGTGGCGCTGGCCGGCAAGAGTTTGCTCCACGGTGGGGAGCGCGAGCGACCACCAATGGCCTACCCCATGGACGGCGATCCCTACATCTTTCGCACCTCGACCGGCTCAGGCCCGAGCGTCTTGCTACTGCACCCACCGCGCTATCGCGCGCCTCTCGACCGGACCTTGTTTCCATCACTTGGGCTCGCGCGCCTGGCGGCGTTCATCCGCGAGCACGGGTATGAGGTCGAGCAGCATGACCTCGATCTCTCGGCGCTGAGAGCACCGGCCGTCGCCCGCGCGCTTGACGCCTCTGCCGCCGCCCATGACAAAGAGGCCGCCACCGCGCTCGCCGCCCTGGAATTGTCCAGGTTGCTGCCCGACGAATTGTCGGCCGGTGTCCGTCTCGTGGGGTTCGACCTCACCGATCCTCATGAGCACTTTCAGGTGGACTTGACCCTCGCGTTGCTCCGGCGATTACATGAACGCCACCCCCATCACACCTTTGTGGTGGGGGGCGACAGCGCCGAGATCGGCAAACTGCTCGCGCGCACCAAGGCCGACGATGTCCGCTTCTTCGAGGTCGCCGGGGGACAGGGCGAGCTGTTCATGCTGGGGCTGCTGAACCGCCTCGAGTTCAACGACCGCCCGCTGAGCGCGATCATCAACCGCAGCATCACGGGGGAGACGTTCGAGGAACCCTCGCCGGCCCGGATCTACGACCTGCCGGTGGTGGAGCTTGGCCGGCGTCGGCTGCCCTCGCCCGACTTTGCGCCACGCGCGCGCGCCGTGGCCCACCCCGCCCCTCCGGCCTCTCCCCCACGGACATTGGCCGAGCGCTACTCGCGCGGCCCATCGCCGCTTCTCGAGTCGTTTTGCGCCTCACGCGGGCTCGGCCGACTCCCGAGAGTTGCCACCCTGCCCTACCAGATGATCGCCGGCTGCAACGCGGACTGTGTCTTCTGCAACTATCCACGCCGCATGGATGTCCGCCCCCCCAAGGCGGCGGCACGCGAGATGGTGGCGCTTGCCGAGCGGACCGGTTTTCGCGAGTTCTATCTGCTGAACCCGACCCTCAACCTGACCTCCGGCTACGCGCACCGCTTCGCCGACGAGCTGTTGCGGCTCGGCCACGACCTATTGTGGTTCGACTCCGCGCGCCCCATCGGCATCGACTCGGCGCTCGCCGAGAAGCTGAGCGCGGCCGGCTGCGTGATGCTCACATTCGGTATCGACGGCGGATCGGACCGGCTGCTCAGGCTCATGCGGAAGGGATTTCTAATCAGTGATGTGGAGAAGAGCCTGCAAGCCACCGCGTCGGCAGGCATCGTGAATCGCTTCAACTTGATGGTCGGCTTCCCCCACGAGATCCCCCAAGATCTCGACGAGACCACCGCGTTCCTGGCGCGTAACGCCACCAACCTGCATATCCTGGGATGCTACAACCCATTTTATCTAAATGCGGGCATCCCCCTGGAGAAGCGGGGGGTCGCGATTCGGCGCAGAGAGGGGCAGGTGCGCCTGGCCGGCAGTCTCACCGTTCCCTACGACGAGGTGGGGGGGCTCGCCTGGGAAGAAAAGCGAGAGAGAGTCACGGGGGATTTCAAAAATCTCCTGGACGAGATCATCGCGCTCGGGATCTGCCCGCGTGATCTGCCCGAACACGATTTACTGGCGCTCGCTCGTCGCGCACCGGACAGACAACTCGTGCACGAGTTCGTGCGCTTCATAGCCCACGAGCACGGCACCCGATGAGGAGGTTTAAGCTATCAGCCACAAGTTGTACGGGAGCCTGACAGGGCTCAAGCCCAATCAAACCAGAATGCTCGAACGTCTCTATCGCCGCTCGGTGCCGCCCGAGCAAGTGGCGACCACGGAGCTCATGAACTACATGTGTGAATGCAGTCGCTCCATTAACCGCCAGGTTGGAGTACTGCTGGATCGCCGCGGCCAAATGGTCAGGGTCGTGGTGGGCGACGCCCACAAGATACTGCTACCGGAGCTCCCGCGAGTGCGCTCGGGGTTGGGGCGGCTCTCCGGGGTTCGCCTTCTGCACACCCACTTGAGCGCCCACGGGCTCGATCGCGATGACCTCACTGATCTGACCCGGCTGGCGCTCGATCTGGTGGGAGCCGTGACCATGGACGGCGAAGGGTCCCCGCGGCAAATCCATGTGGCTCACCTCGTGCCGCACGATCCGGCCCGGATCGCGAGGGAACCATGGTTGATCCTCCCACCCCGCCCCTTTCACGCGTTGGATTTGACCTTTGACCACTTCATCCAGGAGCTCGAGACTGAGTTTAGACACAAGGCGAGAGCGCTTCGGGCCGATCAAGGCAAGGACCAGGCCATCGTGGTGCATGTGGACGATGGTGGCGAGGTCAACGGGCGTGGGCCCGAGACGGCCGTCAGCGAGATGCGCGAGTTGGCTCGCACCGCCGGGATCGCTATCGTCGATGTGATCCTGCAGCGACGGAGGCGCTCCGATCCACGCTATGTCATCGGGCGCGGCAAACTCGAGGAGCTTGTGCTCCAGGCCATGCATCGCCAGGTCGAGTTGGTGATCTTCAACCGCGACCTTCAGCCGGCACAGGTCAGGGCCATCAGCGATCTAACCGATCTCAAGGTCATCGACCGGAGCCAGCTGATCCTTGACATCTTCGCCCAGCGCGCCACCACCCGAGCCGGGAAGCGGCGCGTGGAGCTTGCCCAACTCAAATATGCGCTGCCCCGCCTGGTGGCCAAGAACACCGCCATGAGCCGCCTCACCGGTGGGATCGGCGGCCGCGGTCCCGGCGAGACCAAGCTCGAGCTGAACCGACGGCTGGCCAAGAAGAGAATCCGCCAGCTCGAGTCGGAGATCGAGCGGCTGAGAGACGAACGCGCCGGGCGGCGCAAACTTCGCGACCGGCGGAGGCTGCCGGTGATAGGAATTGTCGGCTACACGAACGCCGGCAAATCAACGCTGCTCAACGTGCTCACACGAAGCGACGTGCCGGCCGAAGACAAGCTGTTCGCGACGCTCGACCCCACCTCGCGCCGACTGCGCTTCCCCGAGGAGCGCGAGGTGATCCTCTCGGACACGGTTGGGTTTATCCACGATCTGCCGCCGGAGCTCATCTCCGCCTTCCTGGCGACCCTCGAAGAGCTGCAGACGGCCGACCTCTTGATCCATGTGGTCGATGCCAGTAACCCCCACGCCGAAAATCACATTCACGCCGTCAACGAGATCCTGAGTTCGCTGGGGTTGTCGCAGGTGCCATGTGTCGTGGCGTTTAACAAAACAGACCGCGTCCGCTCGCTACAAGAACTCGAGGCCCTCTGTCGCGCCCACGACGGGCTCCCCATCTGCGCGCTAAAGCGCGACACTCTCCGCCCATTGCTGGCACGAGCGGCAAAGCTGCTGTGGCCCAACGGGCAAGACGACGTTGAACCACGGCGCGCGCCGAAGGGGGAGACCGAGCTTATCAATAGCGATGGGGGAATCCGCACCGAGCGAATCAATTAGGGTTGCCGCTCGACCAGGTTTGCCGGCGCCTTCAGCGACGTCGGAGGGCCGCTCTAGAACGAACGGGCAGAGTCCAGGAGCAGTGTCACCGGGCCGTCGTTTGTCAGCGTGACCCGCATGTGGGCGCCAAACACTCCGGTCGGCGCTCGCAGCCCCCGACGCCGCAACTCGTCGACGAAAACCTCACACAGATCCGCCGCCGGCGCGGGCGCCATCGCCCCAACGAATGATGGGCGACGGCCCTTGCGGCAGTCGCCATAGAGGGTGAATTGACTGACTACCAGCACATCGCCGCCGACATCGGCCAGCGCCAGATTCATCTTGCCTTCGGGATCCTCGAAGACACGCAGCCCAGCCACCTTGTCCGCCAGATAGAGAGCGTCGGACTCGGTGTCACCATGACCGGCGCCGAGCAGCACGAGCAAGCCGAGGCCAATCTCGCCGACGGTCTCGCCCGCGACCTCCACCTGGGCCGCTCTGACTCGTTGGACGACTAATCTCACGGGGCGGGGAAGCTGACGGCGGGGGAATTAACGGCAGTCATCTTTGCGGATCTCGTCGCGGATCGGGTGCCACCAGTCCTCATCGGCGGTCAGCCGGGCGCGGAAGCGCGAGAACTCATCGGCCGTCCTGAACCCGTGGCGCACCTGGATCTCGCGGATCTGACCGCGAAGATCACCCTCGGTCATCCCCTCTCGCTCGCCCACTCGCGCGAAATGCACTTCCGCGCAGTGAATCTCGCGAGTCGCAGCGACGAACGGATCGCGAATGGTCTCGAGTTTGGGGATCAGATCGACGCCCTGCCATGGAATGGAGTAGTTCACGTCGGGGCCGAGTCGCACCCAGTCGTCTTCCTCAAACTCGAACTCCCGTGGCTCGTAGCCATCTCGAGAGATCTGGACCTTATAGGAATAGTGCCGCACCTCGGTAATCTCACCGTCCTCGTCTTGCTCGCGCTCACGAATCGGCAAATTCATGAGGGGGAGCTGTTCAATCAGCTCGTGTTCGCTCAACTTCTCGCTGCGGTTGGGGATCTTGACCGTCTCGGGAGGCCCGAGCGGTTCCCCGTGGCCGGGGCGCCGACGCACGGTTTGCTCAATCGTCACCAGGGCATCTTGTGGATGATAGGTGAGAATCAGATCGCCGTACTTGGGCCTGGTGGCGGCCTCCTCGGCGCGCCACTCGGCGCGTTGCTGCTCGACCCCGGCGAGCTTGCAGCGCTGGATGTCGCCCGACAGGAAGCAGTCGAGATCGGCCATCCATGCCTCATTGCTTCTCACGACGAGAATTCCGATGATGATCACCGCAAGACAAGTGAAGAAAAGGACGATCCCAAATTTCGAAGTGTCGTGCCTGACCTCCGTGGGATCCTCATCTCCCTCGTAATAATCGGCGAGCGCCTCAATGGGATCGTCATCCTGTTCCGTCGCGTCCTTACCGATGAACAGGCTCTTGATCTCGGAGAGGTTGCTAGCCACGGAGTCTTCCTTGGACTCGGGGTGAGGCCCCTGCGGCTTCTCTTCCGACTCAGCGCCAGTGTGCTCTTTCATCTCCGCTCTCACCTCCCCTTTATGGAACGGTTCGACCGGCTCCACATTAAGTGTGCCGACCGTAAAGCGGGCGCATCATATCCGACGGATCCGGGCCCGTCAACCTGATCTGCCGGGGGGCCACAATGGGCGGCTCACCCTGGCATTCGCGTGTGGATTCAGGCACAACCGCGGCGTCACTTTCACCGGATTTGCGCGATTTGGACGCTTACGTTGGGCTACCTCCAAGAAAGATTGGTTTCCCGCATATGCACGCTCCTCCTCAGGGCGGGGTTCCCCGAGTCGATGATTGCCAGATGTGGCGTAATCGGTTTAGGCTTCTGCCGGGGAGGGCCGATGAGTTGGTTTTATCGCCGGAGTCGCGGCCCCTTGGTCGGCCCGGCACACTCGACACTGTTGCGCCGCAGTCCGCGCACCCGGCGCCGCTTCGGCGGCATGTTCCAGGGCCGCATGGGGCTCCTCTTGGCGGCGCTCGGAATCGGGATGTACTGGTACTGGGTCTTTGGGTTGAGCGACGACAACCCGCTGCGCCGCCGCGGCCCTCAGGTCCGGTCCGAACAAGCGGCCCCGGCCCCGGCACCGGCAGAGGAGAGCGCCCACCTTTCGGACGCCGAAGAGGAAAAGGACGAGATCGATCTGTTGCGCGAGCGTATCCTCGCCGGCGCGATGGCGCAGCTCCACCGCCGGATGCAATGGAACGCGTCCTATGTGCCGCTCGCGTACCCCGGGGGAGACCTCCCCATCGATCAAGGGACCGGTGTCGATATGTTGATCCGAGCGCTGCGCCACGCCCGAATCGATTTACAGGTGCTGATCCATATTGACCGCGTGCGCCATCCCGAACACTATCCGCTTCACCTCTTCGGCAACCCTCGACCGGACACCAGCATCGACCACCGCCGAATCGAAAACGTCTGGGCGTTCTTCAACCGGCACGCCAAGCGTCTCGACTCGGGCGTCAGCGAGCGCGCGCTCAAGAACTATCTCCCGGGAGACATCGTATTTTGGGGTGAAGGTCGAATGGAGCACCCGGTGCATGTGGGGATTGTCTCCGCGCTAAGAAATGATCGCGGCGTGCCGAGAGCGGTTGAATTGTGGCGCCAGGAGGAGCGCGTCAGCGTTTTCAACCCGATCACCTACCGGCCGTTGATGGGTCACTTCCGCCTGGATCCCGAGCGCCTCCGAGCGGTTCGCGCGCCTCGTCAGTAATCGGGAGACTCGGGGGGAGAATCGAAGAACTCTTCCACTTGCAGCTCAAAACCGTACTCGCCGTTGCGACAAACCGGCACCGGGCGCCTATCCAGGCGCCCCACGGCATAGTAGTGCCCTTTCCGCCCGTCACGTAAATCGCGCGCGGCGCGCTCCTCAAAGTCGGTGACCAGAGGCGCCGCGGCCGAGCGCGGCGTGAGCCGCAGCCGAAACCACCGCTCATCAAGCCGTAACTCCGCCGGGGGGCAGCCACAACTCTCAGGCGCCGGGTTGTAGCGCAGCACGAAGAATGGCGTCTCGGCTTCGGCCTCCGCCGCCTGCCGCAATCGGACGCGCAACGGCGGCGGGGGGGGATCGTCGGCCCGTGTCGCCCCTCGACGCCCACAACCAGCGGCGGCGCTCCAAAAGAGCGCCACCAACGCAACACAAACTCCCGCTCTCGCAACCACCGTCCACATCGCCTCAATCCCGGCCTCAAAAGACATAGATCACCAATACCACGGTGAGCGCCCAGAGGACCAGATTGATAAGGAAAGGGATGTCCTTCAGCATGTACTCGGTCGGGCTCAGCGACTCGCGATGGGTCTCCAGGATTTGCATGAAGCGCACCAGCCCGAAGACGATGAACGGGATCGTGAACAGCAGGTGGCCGGTCCCGAACTCGGCGACGGTGCGCTCGCTCGTCGTATACAAAAGATAGGCCAAAGTGGTCACCGCCGACGTGATGTTGAGCGCCATGTTCAGATGCGAGAGGCGATAGCGCGCGAGTACACTGCGAAGACTCGTGCCGTTCTCCCCGGAGACGATGAGCTCATGCTTGCGTTTGCCCATCCCGAGGAAGATGGCCAGCAAAAAAGTGCACAATACGAGCCACGGTGACAGAGGTACCCCGACGGCCACGGCGCCCGCCAAAATCCTCAGGATGAACCCCGCGGCAATTGCCACCAGGTCGACGAACACGATGTGTTTCAAAATGAAAGAGTAGGCCGTATGCAGCATGAAGTAGCCGGCGATGGCCAACGCGAGCCTCGGTGTGACGGCCCACCCTCCCAGGGTCGCTACCGCGACCCCGACGACGAGTGCCCCCACGGCGACGTTCACCGGAAGCCGCCCGGCAGCGACGGGCCGCAGGCGTTTCAGGGGATGGCGGCGATCTCTCTCGCGGTCAACGACGTCGTTGAGCAGATAGACCGAGCCCGACACGAGGGAGAAGAGGACCATGGCACAAAGCGCCAAGATGACCTGCGCGAGATCGGTGAGCTGACCGCCGAAAACCAACGGCGTCAACACGAACAGGTTCTTGACCCACTGGTGGGGTCGCATGGCGCGAATGATCTCGATGGCGACAACGTTAGGCGGCACCGTCAATGTCCCGCCTCCGGCAACTCCAGCGACGTGTTGGGCGCCAAATCGACCGCGAGCGATCCCTCGTAGGCCAGCCCAACGTCATCACAGAGCGCACTGAGCTTGCGCCGATGATCGACTATGCGGGCCCCGAGCCGCACCCAGGCGACTTCAAGCTCCGCGTTACGCCGTGTTAGATTATTGGAGTCGACCCGATCATAGTAGCCCTCGAGCCGCGCGCCGAATTGCCGCCAAGCGTCCAAAAGCGTCGCATGTAGACCGGCGAGCTCCTCGGCACTCGGCTCTTGCGCTTGAAGAACCTCCAGGTAAGCGTCGAGCGCCGGGAGTACCCGCGTGACCCCCGCGCCGCGGAGGTCGTCGATCGACTCCTGATCGAGGCTCTCTTGCCAGATGGAGATAAACCGCGCCTGTTTCGCGAGCGCTCTGTCGGCAAACTCACCGTATGAGACGAGCGCCGCGCGCAACTCCGCCCGGTCTCTCCGCCCACACCGCTCGCAGGCCGGGAGCACGATTATCCCAACCAGACCGAGCCCCAAAAGAGCCCACCTCAGCAACGTCACCTCCCTCCAATCGAGGAGAGCGAGGAGAGCGAGAGAAAAACGCTAGCCCACCCGTAACGAAAACCACCGCCCTCGGGTCGGATCTAATACGAAATGGCGCCGCCCCCGTCAAGGATGAGCCGGCCTCCAGCCGTCACCCGCATGAGACCGGACCGGCAACCCCCACACGGCGAGCCGATAGCTGAGGGCTGAGGGTCTTGACCATGAGAGGGAGAACCGTTAACTGCTTAAACGGTCAGGCCGACTGCGGCCGAGGAGATGTCGAGAGAGGATGAGGCGAACCTTTCAAAAACGTTTGAGCGCCGCGTTGCTCCTACTATCGACCGCGCTGCTCTTCAGCGGAGCGTCCCCCGCGGCGCCTTGTGCCCCGTTGAGCCCGCTCTATCTGGCGTCACCCGAAATTGCCGCGGCCTACGATCTGTTCAAGGAGGGTCGCCACTCGTTGGCTTCGGAGGCGCTCGAAGCGGCGCTCGAGCGGCTTGAAGGGGGCGATGAGGCTCACGGCGCCGAGGCGCTGTCCGCGCTCTCCTACCTGGCCGCGCGCGTCGCGCGCTCGGCGGGGCGCCAAACGCCGGCCGACGAGCGGCTCGCGGCGCTGTCCGATGATCCGGTGTTTGGCCCGTTGGCCAACCTGGAGCTCGGCCAACGGGCGTTGCAACGCCGGGACCGCCGGGCGGCGGTTCGATACCTGACCAACGTGTCGGGCAACGGGCCCGCGCTGGTCGTCTCCCGGCGCACGCTGGCCGACCTCCCCAACACCGGCGCCGGTGACCGGATACAATGGTTACGCGAAGCACTCGCGGTGGCCCATCGCGGCGCGCGGCCCGCCATCATGTTGGATCTGGCCGGCGCGCTTCTCCGCGACGGCCAGCGAGGCGAGGCCCTCGCATTGCTCGAACGAATCTGGCGCGAGTACCCACGGTCGGGAGCCGCCGCGCGAGCTGAGACAGAGCTCGCGCGGCACGGGACGGCGCCCTCGCGGGTGGCCCGCCTCAATCGCCGGTTGAGCGGCGCCACCGCGCACAACGCGACCCCGCTGCTGCGCGAAATAAGACTGAGGAGGCGGCAGGCACAAAGCCGCGAGGTCGCCGCGGAGTTCGACTACGCCGAAGGTGTCATCTTGAGCAAGCGGGGCACCACCCGCGAACGCGGCATCGCGCGGTTGTGGCGCGCCTGGCGGCGGACACGCCAGGATGAACTGCGCGGCCATATCCTCGTGGCCCTGGCGACGACTGTCGCACGCGATGACCCGGGTTTGGCCCAAGACAGGCTGGACCTCCTCTTCGACCGCCTGCCCGACCACCCCGCGACACCCGACGGCAAATTGCTCCAGGCGCGCCTGCATGTGGCGAGGGGAGCCCTCCACAGTGCGCGCGAGGCCCTCGACGAGATCGCCGCGGGCAGCGCCGATCTCGGCCTCTTGATCGAGGCTCAATGGCAGAATGCCTGGATTAACTATCGCAGTGGATCGCTGGCGGCAGCCCTCTCCGACCTTACCTCGCTGGATCAAAATCACGGCCAACGGCGCTGCTGCGGCGGCGCGGCGACCTGGGGCGAACGAACCCGGTATTGGATCGCGCGCGCGACAGAACAAAACGGTCAACCCGAGCTTGCGCTGGAGATCTGGGAAGGGATCGTCACGGATCACCCCCTGACCTACTACGGCTTCCAGAGCTGGTCGCGCATCGAAGAGCGAGCACCGGAGCGACTGGCCGAGTTGCGTTTACCGGACAAGATCAGCCACGACCACGCAAGCTCACCGGCCGATCTGCAACGGCTCTCCCTCACCTGCCACCCCGATCTCGCGCTGGCCTTCATGCTGGTGCGAATCGGGCTCTATCAAGATGCGGTGGGCGAACTCGAGACCCGATTGGCGGCCGGCACTCTGCCACCCGACGGGCTTACCCTGGCCGCGGCGCTCCGACTTCGCCTCGGAGACCTCGGGAACGCCACCCAACTAATGCACCGCTACGGCCGTCACGCCACATGGCCGGCCGAAGCGACCCACACCTTTTGGAAGCTGGCCTATCCACTCGCATACCAGGAGCTCATTGAGGACTACTCGGCGCAGTTCGAACTCTCGCCGGCGCTCTCCTTGGCGGTGGTCCTCCACGAGAGCAATTTCAACCCGGACAGCGTGAGCTACGCACGCGCCGTCGGCCTCGGTCAACTAATGCCAGGCACTGCTCGCGCGGTGGCTGAGAGACTACTCCACATCCCGCCACCACCCGCCCGTGCGCTACGCGACCCGGCAATCAACCTTCTCATCTCGGTCCGTTATCTCCGAGAACTGGTCTCCCTTTTCAACGGGGACCACTCGCTCGCCGTGGCGGCTTACAACGTCGGTCCGGGGCGTCTCAGGCAATGGTGGAGAGAGGCCACCACAACCCAATCCGACGAGTTTCTGGAGGAGCTGCCGTTTCGCAACACGGCCTCCTACACCCGCAAAGTGATGTCATCGTACTTTGCGTACAGCGTACTATACGGGCAGACCGACTGCCCACTGTGGCGACTCGACCCATTACCACAGCATCTGGTGCCCGAGTTGGGCCCATTTATGATACGACAAGATAACATGCAAGGGCCCGAGGAGTTCCCTCTCGAGAGCTGACTGGAGATCGCATCAGGGCGAGCAAGGAGACCAAGAGAGCATCATGAAAGCCATCATCCGCGAAAAAATAGCTCAGACAAAAGGCATTCTCGACGAGCTGGGGATCGACCTCTGGCTCACCTTGGCGCGCGAGAGCGCGATGCTGCCGGATCCAGCGATGGAGCTAATCGCCGGTACCAACGTCACCTGGCAGTCGGCGTTTCTCATCCCACGCCAAGGCGAGACTCTGGCAATCGTCGGCAGCCTCGACAAACCCAACATGGAGGCGCAGGAGGTCTTCGACCGGGTCGAGGGCTATGTCGAGGGCATAAGCGCGCCGCTCGCGCAAGCCATCGGCAAGATCGATCCGACGCGAATCGCCATCAACAGCTCGAAAGACGTGGATATCGCCGACGGCCTGAGTCACGGGATGTATTTGAACTTGCTCGACTACCTGGCCGGCACACCATACGGCGCGCGGCTCGAATCGAGCGCCCCGATTTTGGCGCGGCTCAGGGGACGCAAGACCGACTCCGAGCTCACTCTGATGCGCAAAGCGGTCACCATCACTCTCGAGATCTTCGGGGAGGTGGCCCAATTCTTGCGCCCGGGGCTCACAGAGAAGGAGGTGGCCGACTTCATGAGCGCACGGGTGGCCGAAGCCGGTCTCGCGCCGGCGTGGGATCCGGCCCACTGCCCGGCGGTCTTCAGTGGGCCCGACACCGCCGGAGCGCACGCCGAGCCCACTGAGCGACGGGTCGCCGCCGGCCACGTTCTGAACATCGACTTCGGGGTCAAGATCGACGGCTATTGCTCCGATCTTCAGCGAACTTTCTATATCTGTCACCCCGGCGAGGAGCGCGCCCCGGAGCCGGTGGTGCGGGGATTCAAGACGATTATCGAGTCCATTGATCGCGCGCTCGAGATTCTGCGCCCCGGCGTTCAGGGTTGGCAGGTGGACGCCGCCGCCCGCGACCACATCACGGCGGCCGGCTATCCAGAGTATCCCCATGCCCTGGGGCACCAGATCGGGCGCCAGGCGCACGACGGATCCGGCCTGCTGTGCCCGCGCTGGGAGCGCTATGGCAGCCGCGCCACAGAGGAGGTGGAGGCGACCCAGGTCTATACGATCGAGCCGAGGCTGCCCATCGACGGCTACGGGATCGCCACGGTGGAGGAAATGGTTGTCGTGCGTAACGATGGCGTCGAGCTGCTGAGCCCCAGGCAAACCGAGGTCATCCTGGTGAGGAACTGAAACTGTGGGCATTGGAAGACTACTCAAGAAGTTGTTTGCGCCGCAGCCGTTGCAGCTGGACTATTCGCAGCTCGAGCCCGAGGAGCTTCGTGAGCGCTACCTCAACCGAGGCGAACTGACCGATGAGGCCCGATCCACCCTCGATCGAGAGTTTGAGCGGCGCGGCATGCGCCCCGAGGCCCTTGAGGACCGCGCCGAGGCAGAACAAAGCGCGGAGCCGGAGCTTGGTCCCGAGGCCTCACCGCTATTGCCCGGCGGCGAAGTACCGCCTCACACCCTGTTTCGAGTGGTCGCTCCAAACGGCCTCCTGCTCTGGACGGCGGGCTCGAGCTACATCCTCCTCCTGTTCCCGCTCGCTCAAGAGGCCGGCGGCGAATCTCGCGTTGCGCTCCCGGAGTTGGATGAAGACGAGGAGGTGACCGCGTTAATCCTGGTGGACCCGGCCGGAGTGGGCCACCTCGAGACGGCCCGCACCGTGGCGGCGCTCGATCTGCCGAGCGGCGCCGTGTTCGCGCTCTCCAACCGTCACGCGGTCGACAGGCCGGCGTCCGGTGCGGAGACGCAGTCCGCTATCACCGCGCGCGAGCTTGCGCGCCGGAGCGACTTTGAGAAGCTCACGCTTCAACGCACCTCCGAGGCGCCCAACATCTTGCGGGCCGAGTGGTTTGAAGAGCAAACCACCTTGCTCATCGGCCAGCGGGTGCCCCCGGGGGTGCTGCTCGCCGATCCGACGGTGACCCACGTCGTGGGGGGACTCTCACCCCGCGCCTCTGACACCGAGGACGACTGGCAACGACTGCTGGAGACCGCCGGCGGCAGCGAGTTTCGGGATCTGGTGCTCTGCGCAAGCGCGTTCGGGGTAGAAGCCGAGCCGGCCCGCAGCCTCATACCGAGCTGCGGCGTCCGGCTCCAAATCGTCGGCCCGATTCCCGGTCCGGCCCCACCCGGCCAGCAGCTACAAGAGGCCATCGAGCGCGACGACTCCGACTCGGCCAAGCGACTACTCGAGGAGAGCGACGCCGCGCTCATCGAGCCCGTATTGGAGGGCCTGGCGCTGGCCGGACGACATGAAGAGATGGCGAAGATTACGTCGGCGGGCACTGAGGCGCGCCCTGAAGAGGGCCGCTACGTTTACTGGGCGGGGGTGGCGGCCGACCTGGCCGGCGATTACCAAACCGCCATGACACACTTTCAATCCGCCCTGCGGGCCGAGCGGCCGGAGCCATCCGCCCACACGACGCTCGCGGCGAGGTTGGTCTGGCCCTCGCTGACCGGCTCGAACGCCGCGCCGACAGTCGAGGAACTCGAGAAGGCGGCGGAGCACATGCGCGCCTATCGTGAAGCGCGACCGCGCGAGCCGCAGGCGGTCCACCTCGAGCTGGTCGTCGCATTCAAGCGAGGGCCGAATGAGGCACGCGCGGCTTTCGAGCAGGATCATGTCGTCGACACCCTGGCCCCGCACCTTGCCGACAGCCTGGCCGAGCTACTCGAAGAGCCCGCTCAGTGGTCCAACGAGGCGCTCGCGAAAAACGCCGCCCTGGCGCCACGGGCCTGGCCACGCCTGGCGCGGCGAGCGGTACTCCTGGCCCGCAACGCGGCTCGCGAGCGAGACATTGAAGGCGCCGAGCGATTGCTCGCGAAGGCCCGCCGGTTCGATCCTCTGCTCGAGGCGGCGGTGGTCGAGTCGGCGGAGCTACTCACCGCTGAGGAGCGGGGGCCCGAGGCGCTACCGCTGTTGGACGAGCTCCTCGCGCGCTTCGAGACCGCCGCCCACGCCCGCCTGAAGCGCGCCGACACCTTGCTGCGGCTTGGCCTGGAGGCGAGCGGAGAGGGAGAGGCGGAGCTGACGGAGGCCGCGCGCGAGTTTCAGAACTGCATCGATCTCGAGCCCACCTGGCGCCATGCGCGCCTGGGCTTGATCTCGAGTCTCATGCATCTCGCACGCTACGACGACGCGGCCGACGAGCTGCGCGCGCTCGCCGCCGCCGGGGCCCCCGAAGTGATGGTCATGGCGATCGACAGGCAGCTGCGCGCCGCCCGGGGACAGGGCGCCGCCGTCCCTCAGCTCGTCTCCAACCGCCGCGGGCGCCTGGGCATTTGAGCGGGATCGCGAAGCCCGGCCTCCTCAAAACCTCTGCGGCGAAGGGCACAGCTCTCGCAAGCGCCGCACGGGCGACCGTCGGTGTCCGGGAAGTAGCAACTGTGGGTGCGCCCCGGATCGACCTTGAGCGAGAGCGCGAGCTTCACTATCTCGCCTTTGCTCATGTCGATCAAGGGAGCGGCGACACTCACCCCGGCGCGCCCCTCGCTGCCCGCCCGAGTGGCCAGGCGCGCCATATTCTCAAAGGCCTTGATGAACTCCGGGCGGCAGTCGGGATAACCGCTATAATCAACCGCGTTGACTCCGATGAAGATGGTGTCGGCCTCGAGCACCTCGGCCCACCCGAGCGCAAACGACAAGAACAGGGTGTTGCGCGCCGGCACGTAGGTAGCGGGGATGGGGCTGTCCGTGACCGCCGGGCGACGCGAATCGCGCACAAGCCGCGAGCCGCCTATCTTGCCGAGATCCACTTCGAGCACGATGTGTTCGCGCACGCCGAAGCTGTGCGCCTGCGCCCGCGCGCAATCCAACTCCACCTCGTGAGTCTGCCCGTAGCGAAAGCTCATGGCGTAGAGTTCGAAGCCCCGGTCGTGCGCCAACGCAAGCGTCGTCGCGGAGTCGAGTCCACCGCTAAGTAAAACCACCGCCTTGCGTCCAGCCATGGCCTAGAACTCGTCGCGACAGCAGCGCACGCCCGTATGATCGTAGGCGCGCGCCGCAACACCGGCGAGGCGGTAGGAGGCACGCACATGGGGGCCCAGCAGCAAGAAGCTGCCGCCACGGATGGCTCTCAGGGGCGGACGCGGGTCGTCCACCCAGGCGCGCCCGTCTGAAGGCGCGCCCTCGTAGTTTCCATGCCAGTCGTCTTCGGTCCATTCCCAGACGTTGCCCGCAAGATCGCACACTCCCTGCGCGGAGAACCCGAGCGGCTTTGAACACACGGGCCAGGTGCGATCTTCGCCGCAGCCCGCGCCGCCGTCCATCATCACCGCGCGGCGGCAGGTCGCGCGGTCGTCGCCCCAAGGATAGTCCTGCTCCCGGCCTCTGCTACGCGCCGCATACTCCCGCTCGGCCTCGCTGCACAGGCGCGCCCCGGCCCACTCACAGTAGGCGCGCGCCTCGTGCCAGGAGAGGCAGTTGACCGGATGAAGGTCGCGGTCGGGGCGCCCCCAGTTGCACCGCTCGCCCTCGTCGGGCGCCGGGCACTCTTCGGCTTTGACGCAGGCCTCATACTCCGCCACCGTCACCTCATGCTCACCGATGAAGAATCCTCGGACCTCGACCTTGCGGCGCGGCCGCTCGATCTTGCGCCCCTTCTCCTGGGCCGAGCCCATCATGAAGTCGCCCCCCTCGACATAGATGTAGGACCGCCCGGCGGAGTCCTCCTTGCGCACTCCGTCGGTCTCGATCTTCGGAGGCCTTTTGCAAGCGCGTCCCACCGCCAGCATCCCGGAGGGACAACGCGGCGCACCGGTGCAGCGCTTGTCCGCCGCCGACCACTCCTGCCTCGGCCAGCAGCAGTGCTCTCCGTCCAAAAGCACCTGCCCGGCGGGGCATCGTTTGGGTTCTTCACCCCGCGCTGGCCGCGCGCTCCAAGAACCGCTAAAGACCGGCGCCACCCCGAGCATAAGAAGCAACAGCATCCCCGCGACCAATCCGCGCACCAAGCTTCCCATCGTCCGTCCCTCCTGACGTTTGCATCAATGACCCGGTCTACCCCGGTCTCCACACAGCTCTCAGCCGCGACGAGGTCAAGACCCACTCTCTGCTCAAGTTTACCGCACAAACGGCGAATCTCAATCCCGGCCCGCGCCTCGCCCCCGTCTGCCGCGTTTACGCTTTCTACTCCGGTACTTGCGGATTGGGTGGCACCTCGTAGCAGAGCATGTCTATCATC
>PWKZ01000290.1 GCA_003559575.1 Bradymonadales bacterium
CGTTCTGAGGAGCGAGCGTGTGGAGTCGCGTGCATGTGCAAGGAAACAAGCCGAATTAGGCGCAGTCGTAGCAGCGCTACGTCGAGCACTAATTCGGTGCAGGTGACGCCGCAGATGTGCGCTAATCCGCGCGCGAATCCCAGGATGGGCCGACGATTATGGCTCGCCAAGCCCTATGTTCCAATCGCAGGATTTTTGCTATAGTTGTGCCAACCGCTCGGTGGTGTGGCAATTGGGTGTTGGCGGAGGGCTTCGATGGATTCAACGAATCACGAGAGAATATACCGGTTGGTGCCGTTGTTTCGTGGGCTTTCGCCGGAAGAACTCGATGAGTTGATCGGGGCTTCGCGTCTCTTTCGGGTGAAACAAGGTTGCGCCGTGATCACCGAGGGCGAAGAGTCCGACGGGATGTTCATAATAGTCCAGGGTCGCGCCCAGGTGCAGCTTCGGTTCGATCAGGGTGACCGCACTCAACTGGCCGAGCTTGGCCCGGGCGACGTGTTTGGCGAGCTCGCTTTGCTCGATCGGCTCCCGCGTAGCGCCACGGTGGTGATGAAAGAGGATGGGGTGCTCTACAAGCTCGAAGCCGCCGGCTTCGAGCTTCTTCGCAAGCAGCTCAGGCCCTCGGCGTTCAAAGTGATTCGGGAGCTGGCGCCGGTAATGGCCGGGCGGCTTCGCGATATCAACCGCAGAGTGGGCGAATTTTTTTCGGATCCCGAGGCGAGTATGGCGATGTTGGAGGAGCGCTACATGGGCGGCTCCACCGACACCGACACCGATGATCTCGAAAGCTATTGATCTCGTGGTCCGGGCTCCGGCTTTGTTCGGGAGCCTTGGGCCGGCTCGAGGTCGAGGAGGGCTGCCGTGCAGGCTACTTCTGATGCTTCATTACGCTACATTCAGAAATTGCAACTGTTCGAAGGGCTCAAAGAGCGCGAGAAGTCGATTCTAGCCGGGGTGTTCAAGCCGCGCGGACTCGTGGCGGGCGAAGTCTTGTGTCGCGAGGGCGACCCTGCGCGCTCGTTCTTCGTCATCGCCTCCGGCAGCATCGAGATCTACAAAGAGCTGGCCGAAGGGCGGAGGGAGTTTTTGGTCACGGTCGGCCCCAACACAATCCTCGGGCAGGTCTCGCTCATTGATCGCGGGGCGCGCTCGGCGACTCTCAAGGCGGCGTCCTCCACGATGGTGCTCGAGTGTGGTGTCGACGACTTCGATCGCCTCTTCAACGCCGGCACCCCCTTTGCGTACAAGCTGATGGACAAGATAGTGACCGAACTCGCGCGCGGAGTGCGTGAGGCCGACCAGGAGCTGTTCGTTCTGTTTTCCAACCCGAAAAAGACGCTCATGAGACTGCATGAGGCCGCATTGGACGTGCAGCGCGCCGCCGTTTCGCGCGGGACTTGAGTACACCGGCCCAATTTTATCGGCACCATCTTTGGGCCGCGCAGGGCAGACAGTGTCCATGACGCCCCGTAATCGTCGATCTTTATTTTTCGTGCTCGTCAAGGGTCGGCCGGGCGGTCGATCACACGAGATGGTTGCGCGAGGTGTTCCTTGACTTCCTCCGCCTCTTTCTTGCTGGCGGCGCTTTGCGTGGCCGCGACCGCCTTTTTCGTGGCCGCCGAATATGCTCTCGCCCGTGGACGATGCGCCAACATCGAGGGGTTGGCCGCCTCCGGGCACAAGCGCGCCAAGTTGTTTTTGAAAATGTCGGCCTCGCCGAGCCCCTATGCGGCGTCGTGCAACCTCGGCGTCATCCTGGCGACAGTGGCGCTCGGGTGGTTGGTTTATCCTCTGTTGCCGCTGGCGCTTGGGCCGGCGCGCGAGGCCTTGGGGGTGGACAACCACGCCGTGTCGAACGGGCTCAGCTTCGCCGTCGGCTATCTCCTGGTATGTGGTGTCCAGGTGGGCATCGGGGTTCAGGTCGCCAAAGCGCTTTCGGCCGCCAAGACCGAGCGGGTCGCGCTCTGGTCGGTTTATCCGCTCCACGCCTTCTATTTGGTGACATTGCCCTACCTCTCGCTCATCCGCTGGTCATCGCGGGTGTTGCTGGCTTTGTTTCGCGCTTCGCCGCCGGCAGTGGAGGAGACCGCCCTGTCAGAGGATGAGCTGCGGATGGTGGTGGCCAGCAGTCACGAGCAGGGAGTCCTCGATGAGAGCGAGCGCAAGCTCCTGGTCAACGTCCTCGATTTCAACGATTACACGGTCCGCGAGGTGATGGTCCCGCGCACTCGAATGGCTTGTTTGTACGAGGACAGTAGCCACGAGGAGAACCTCGCGGTCATTCGCGACACGATGCACACCCGCTACCCGCTGGTGAAGGAGAATCGAGATACGGTGATCGGGATGGTTCACTTGAAGGATTTGTATTTCGCGCTAGCCGAGAGTGGGGGCAAGCCTCCCGATCTCGCCGCCATCAAGCGCGACATCCTCGCCGTCCCGGACACCATGCCGATCGACACCTTGCTGACTCTTTTCCGTAGCAAGCGCATGCACATGGCGGTGGCCGTCGACGAGTTCGGCGGGACCTCCGGGATTGTCACATTGGAAGATCTACTCGAGGAGCTGGTGGGTGAGATCGAGGACGAATTCGACATCGACGACGAGCCCGTGGTGAATGAGACCGAAGGGGTGTGGGTGGTCGATGGGAACCTCCCACTGCGCGAGCTTGCCGATCTCACGGACGAGCGCCTCGACGACGATGAAGCGGACACTGTGGGAGGGCTCATCATGGTTCGGCTCAATCGGATCCCACGCCAGGGCGAGCGGATTGTCGACGGCGCGTTGTGCTATGAGATCGTCAAGATGCATGCCTATCGCATCGGACGTGTCAGGGTTCGGCGTGTTGACACCTGATCCGTGCCATAATCGTCGGGTCGTTCTGAGGAGCGAGCGTGTGGAGGCGCGTGCATGTGCAAGGTGCAGGTGACGCCGCAGATGTGCGCGGATCCGCGCGCGAATCCCAGGATGGGCCGACGATTATGGGTGCCGCAGCCGTGATTGAGGAACGGGGCGCTATGAGTCATAATCTGCCCCCACTGCTCGCCGGCGCGTCTCGGTGCGCCGGGGCGGTGGTGGATTTTCGCTAATAGACTCAAGTGGAAGGGGATTGATTATGCGTGAGGTGGTCATCGTCGGAGCGGCGCGGACGCCCGTTGGTAGTTTTGGTGGCGCGCTGGCTTCGGTTCCGGCGGCGCGGCTGGGTGCCGCGGCCATCAGGGGCGCGCTCGAGCGGGCCGGAGTGAAGGGCGAAGAGGTCGACGAAGTGCTCATGGGCTGCGTCTTGCCGGCGGGGCAGGGGCAGGCACCGGCGCGGCAGGCCTGGCTCTTTGCGGGCAATCCCGACTCCGTGCCGTGCACCACCGTCAACAAAGTCTGCGGTTCGGGGCTCAAGACGGTCACGATGGGAGCGCAGGCGATCCTGGCGGGTGACGCCGATATCGTGGTGGCCGGGGGGATGGAGAATATGGACCTGGCTCCCTACGCGTTGCCGCGCGCGCGGGCGGGCTATCGCATGGGCAATGGCGAGCTTGTCGATCTGATGGTCAAGGACGGCCTTTGGGACGTCTACAACGATTTCCACATGGGCATGGCCGCCGAGCAATGTGCCGCCGAGTACGGCTATACGCGTGAGAAGCAGGACGAGTTCGCCGCCGAGAGCTATCGCCGGTCGACGACGGCCGTCGCCGGTGGTCTGTTCAAAGAGGAGATTGTCCCGGTGGAGGTGCCGCAGCGGCGAGGTGACCCCCTCACGATTGAGGTTGACGAGGAGCCGGGGCGCGGCCGGCCCGAGAAAATGCCGGGCCTGCGACCGGCCTTCAAGAAGGACGGGACGGTGACGGCGGCCAACGCCTCGTCCATCAACAACGGGGCCGCGGCGGTGGTGTTGATGACAGCCGAGGCGGCCGCCGAACGGGGTCTCGAGCCGTTGGCGCGGCTCAAGTCCCACTCCATGCACGCGCAGGCCCCCGAGTGGTTCACCACCGCACCGGTCAAGGCCATCGAGAAGGCGCTCACCAAGGCCGGGCTCGAGGCAAAAGAGATCGATTTGTGGGAGATCAACGAGGCCTTCTCGTGCGTCACGTTGGCGGCGGTGGACAAGTTCGCGCTCGATCCCAACAAGGTGAACGTGCGCGGTGGGGCGGCGTCCATTGGGCATCCAATCGGCGCCAGCGGGGCGCGCGTGCTGGTGACGTTACTCTATGCGATGCGCGATCTGGACGCCCACTACGGGCTCGTGACACTTTGCATCGGCGGCGGCGAGGCGATCGCCGCGATAGTCGAGCGCTCTTAGAACGACAACGATCCTTGGGAAGGATTCCGGAGACCACAAATGGCATATGAAACAGTATTGGTCGACATTGAAGAGGCCGTCGCGGTTGTCACCATCAACCGCCCGAAACAATTGAATGCCCTCAACAGCCAGACTCTGACCGAGCTCAACGAGGCGATGACCGAGCTTGGCGCAAACTCCGAGGTGCGCGCCATCATCCTCACCGGCGCCGGTGAGCGGGCCTTCATCGCCGGGGCCGACATCAAGGAGATGGCGGGCAAATCGCCACGTGAGGGGCGGCGATTTGCCGAGCTCGGGTTGGCGTTGCTCGAGCGGATCGAGTCGCTCGACCAACCGGTGTTGGCGGCGATCAACGGGTTCGCGCTAGGGGGCGGCACTGAGGTTGCGCTGGCCTGTGATCTGGTCTACGCCTCCAACCGCGCTCGGTTTGGGCAGCCCGAGGTCAACCTCGGGATCATCCCGGGCTTTGGCGGGACCCAACGGCTCCCGCGGCTCGTCGGCCGGAATATCGGCAAAGAGGTGATCTTCACCGGTGAGATGCTCTCGGCCGAGCGGGCGCGGGAGATAGGGCTCGTCAACGGGGTTTTCGCCCCGGAGGAGCTTATGGAGCAGGTGCGGAAAGTGGCCGCCGTGATCGCCTCCAAGGGGCCGCTCGCCATCTCCGCCGCCAAGCACGCCATCAACCGTGGTGTCGATTTGCCGCTGGCGAGCGGTCTCGAGATTGAGAAGGGGATGTTCGCCGGGCTGTTTGGCAGCCGTGATCAGAACGAAGGCATGGCGGCATTTGTCGAAAAACGGAAGGCCGAGTTCACCGGAGAGTGAGGAGATATGAATTTCGAGCGCACTGAAGAACAGGCGATGATTCAGCAGATGACCCGCGACTTCGCGGACAAGGAGCTCGTGCCGATCGCCGCCGAGCTGGACGAGACGGGGCGTTTCCCCAAGGAGGTGGTCGCGAAGCTCGGCGAGTTGGGGCTGCTTGGGATCGCGGTGCCGCCGGAATATGGTGGCTCCGGCATGGATCACGTCTCCTACGTGCTCGCCGTCGAGGAGATCTCGAGAGGTTGCGGCGGGACCGGTGTAATCGTCTCGGTGAATAACTCGCTGGTCTGTGATCCAATCTGGAAGTTCGGCACCGAGGAGCAGAAGAAAGAGATCTTGACCCAGCTGGCCAGCGGCAAGAAGCTCGGCTGCTTCGCGCTCTCCGAGCCGGAGGCCGGCTCCGACGCCGCCGCGCAGCGCACCATGGCCGTCAAGGATGGCGACCATTGGGTGCTCAACGGCACCAAGAACTTCATCACCAACGGCGCCGAGGCCGACTACTGTGTCGTCTTCGCCATGACCGACCGCGCGCTCAAGCACCGCGGCATCATTTCGTTCATCGTGCCGATGGACACGCCGGGGGTGAGCGTCGGCAAAGTCGAGAAGAAGCTCGGCATCAAGGCCTCATCCACCACCTCGATCGTCTTCGAAGATGCGCGGGTGCCGGCGTCGTTGATGCTCGGCGAGCCGGGGATGGGGTTCAGGATCGCCATGAACACCCTCGATGGTGGGCGCATCGGGATCGGCGCCCAGGCCCTGGGGATCGCGCGCGCGGCGCTGGAGGTGGCCGTCCTTTATTCGCTCGAACGCAAGGCGTTTGGGGCTCCGATTGCCAAGCTTCAGACATTACAGAATATGATTGCCGATATGGCCACCGAGCTGGACGCGGCGCGGCTGCTCGTCCAACGGGCGGCGGCGCTCAAGGATCGGGCCGTCACCGACAAATCGGTGCGCTACTCGAAAGAGGCGGCGATGGCAAAGCTCTTCGCCTCCGAGATGTCCCACCATGTGACCCACACGGCCATCCAGGTGCTTGGTGGTTACGGCTACTGCAAGGAGTACCCGGCGGAGCGTCACTATCGAGACGCGCGCATCACCGAGATCTATGAGGGCACCAGTGAGATCATGCGGTTGGTCGTCGCTGCCAACGTCTTGAAACAGTTCTCATAGAGTCTTGGCGGAGGGACGCGATGGAGTTCGAGTTCACCGGGGAGCAAAAGATGCTTGCGGCCATGACGCGGGAGTTTGCGGTGGATAGGTTGGCGCCCGTGGCAGCCGAGCATGATCGCCGTGAACACTTCGCCGTCGAGACGTATCGCGAGCTTGGTGGACTCGGGCTCCTGGGGGTCAACGTGGCCGCTGCATATGGCGGCTCCGAGGCCGGCGCCGTGGCCTACAGTCTGGCGGTGACCGAGCTGTCGCGGGAGTGCGCTTCCACCGCGGTGACCGTCGCCGTCACCAATATGGTGGCCGAGGCGATTGAGCGGTTTGGCGACGAGGAGCAACGGCAGCGCTTTCTCCCACCGCTGACGAGCGGGGAGCTCGTGGCCGGTTCGTTTGCGTTGAGTGAGGCGGGCGCCGGATCCGATGCGGCGGCGCTCAGCACCCGCGCTCGTCGCGAGGGGGATGACTATGTCCTGAACGGCGAGAAGATGTGGGTCACGAGCGGCGCCTACTCCGGGGTGTTGATCTTGATGGCCAAGACCGATCCGAGCGCCGGAGGACGTGGTATCAGCGCCTTCCTGGTGACCCCCAATCTGCCGGGCTTCAAGGTGGGCGCGAGCGAGGACAAGCTCGGGATGCGCGCCTCGAACACGGTCTCGATCCTTCTTGAAGACTGCGTCGTGCCCGCCTCCCGGCTGCTAGGACGCGAGGGTGAGGGGCTCAAGATTGCGCTCGCGGCTCTGGATGGAGGGCGCATCGGCGTGGCCTCGCAGGCGCTCGGGATAGGCACCGCGGCGCGCGACGCAGCGGCGCGGTATGCGTCGGAGCGACGGCAGTTTGGGCAGCCGATCGCCTCGTTTGACGCCATCCGAGGGATGCTGGCCGATATGAGCACGGAGCTTGAAGCGGCGCGCTGGCTCACGCTGCGGGCCGCGTGGTTGAAAGAGCGGGGCGTTAAACGCTATTCGCGGGAAGCGGCCATGGCCAAGCTGTTTGCCAGCGAGACTGCCAACCGAGTCTGCGGAGATGCGGTGCAGATTCATGGGGGCTACGGATTTACCCGCGAGTTTGGCGTTGAGCGCAACTTCAGGGATGCCCGAGTGACGACAATTTATGAGGGCACCTCGCAGATCCAGAGGATCGTCATCGCCCGCGAGGTGCTGAAACAGTTCGGCTCGAGTTTGCCGGCCGGGTGATGCCGCGGTTCCGTGTTTCGCGCTTGGACGATATCGAGAGGAGGTCATTGGATGGGCGAGCGACGTTATCGGGTGCTCATTGGTAAACCAGGGCTCGATGGTCATGATAGGGGGGCGAAGGTCGTCGCTCGCGGCCTCCGTGATGCCGGTTTCGAGGTGGTCTATACCGGTCTTCACCAGACCCCTGAGATGATCGCCTCTGCCGCGGTCCAGGAGGATGTCGACGCTGTCGGGCTCTCTATCATGAGCGGTGCCCACAACCACCTGGTCCCCGAGATTATGCGGCTGCTGGCGGCGCGCGGGGCTGAGGACATTCCGGTGTTCGTAGGCGGCATAATCCCGGACGACGACCGTGACGAGCTGCTGACCAAAGGAGTGAGAGGGATCTTTACCCCCGGCACCTCCATGCAAGCCATCATCGATACAATCCGCGAGGTGGTCTCTGTCGAGTGACTCGCCCTCTCCATAATCGTCGGCCCCATCCGAGCGCCCTCGTGCACCGCTCCAAGTAAAAAATACTTCTGGAGATCAAGTTTTTTTATTTTTTTTGTTTTTATTCTAAATTAGTATGCCCTGGCTCCGCTCTCCCCCGGCCAAAGGTCTTGTATTCCATAAAAAAATGCTTGGCGAGAGATTTATAGCATCAGAATACAAAAGGGGTTGCATTTTGTGTTTCGGGGCTATAGTATCCAGATTGCTTGGGCCGAGGCCCTCAATGAAAAGTCTCTGAAAAACTGTCGCCGGCGCACCACTCCCTCGTGATGCCTAGAGTGCGCGCCGCATCTCTTGTCGATCCGGAGTAATCCGTGGTCGGACGAGGATCTTCGAGAATGGCTGACGACCGACAGCAGCAAGACCACGCCTACGATTCGCCGGCGGCGCCAGAAGTGGTCGCGGGGAGCGAAGGCGTGTGCCGCTCCGAGCGCCACGCGGCGATAAAGTGTCTGCTCGCTGAAAAGTCGGTGGTGTTCTTTGGCGCGCGTGGTCTAGGAGCCGGCGCTGAGGTGCGCGCGGCGCTTGCGGCGCTCGGGGACCACCGCCCCAACTGGTTGATCCTCGAGCCGCCATCGGTCGGGTTCTTGGGATATACTAGACGCGTATACGAAGTACAGAAAGAGTTGGTGCGTGAGGTGGCGCGGTTCGCTGCTCGAGACACCATGGTGCGCTCGCTTCTGGCTGACTGGGGCCGTGTCGAGATGGCCGAGCCGAGTGAGGCGGACGATCCGCGGGCGGTGACGCTCGCGCTTTATCGCTTGCACGAGATGTTAAACGATGTGAACGAGGCGACCGCTTGTCAAGACCAGGTCGTGGTGCTGGCGGTCGAGCAGCTCGATCAATGGCTGCCTGTGCCTGACGGGGATGATCAGCGCGACTGCGAGACCGCTCGCGCCCTCGGTGAGGGGTTGGCCGGTCTTTTGAAAGATGGCCGGGGGGCAAAGCTCAAGCTCCTGGCGAGCGCCTCGCCCGGCGTCGCGCTCATGCAGCAACCTCCGAACACGGCGCTCGTGTCCGGCGTCGAGCGCTTCATGTTGGCGCCTCTGTCGGTCGAACAGGTGGCGGCGTTGGTGACAGAAGAGGTCGGTCCGCTGAACGAGGGCTCCGCGACGGATCTCTCGCCGGCCGAGATCGGTCGATTCGTTCATGACGCTCTCGGTGGCCACCCGGGTCTCGTACGGTCGATGGCCGGCAGCATTCGTTCATGGTTTCTGCAAGGGCGCGATCTCGCGGAGGCCGATCTCGAGAGCCTGCTGTGCGAGGTCTCGGCCGACGTCGAAGTGCTCTTGCTCGACGCGTTCAAGGCGCTTCGTGAGATCGGGCACGAGGAAGTGGTCCGCCGGCTCTCGCGTGAGCTTCGCGGAGGAGAGACGAGCCCGCCTCTGGCAGCCCATTTGAGGTTACTCGGGGCGCTTGGGTTGGTCGATCGCGATGGGCGGGTCCCGCGTTTGCTGGCCGACCGGATCTCCCAAGCCGGCTACCTGGGAGCGCGCGCTGCGGGCGAGAAGGCGGCGGCCGGCTCAGAGCAGGCGACACACCAAGAGAGTGGTTGGGATGAGGCCCCGGCCAACGACCCGGCCTTCGACCTGGGGCGCAAGGAGAGGCGTGTCTTCCTCAAGCTGCGGGAGCAGGTCGGGCAGCCGGTGGAGTGGCAAGAGCTGGCCCGCGAGTATTTCTCCGATGAGCCGGAGGTGTTGCAGGACGAGCAGAAAGCGCTCAACAGCCTGCGGGCGGCCATCAACCGAGTTAACGCGAAATTATCCCCGCGCGATGCGGCGTCCGGTAGCGCCACCAAGGTGATAGGCTACCAGCGGGGTGCAGGTTTCTTTGTGGATCGAGACGTTCTGAAGCTTATTGGCGATTGATTTTGGGGCGTGGACGCGCGCCTCGGCGGCACACTTTTTTTAAGACCGGTGACACACTAGTTCGAAGCAGCGCAAAGACCCGGGGGCGAGGGCCCGTGCACGCGGCAAAAAGTGCACTGTGGCTCAGGGTAGTGGTGCGCCCGCGGGTCCACAGACGAGGGGCGGAGATTGACGATGAGAAGAAGACGGAACGGCGGCAGCAGGCGTAACGATGGGAGCAGGCGCGCGATGACCATCTCGGGGCGGCAAATCGAGTCGGCCGTGCGCTTGGACAAGGACGATCAGGATATCCAAAAGTATAGCAAGCTACTGGATCGGATGCGGCCAAAGACCAGGGAGGAGTGCCGCTGCGGCATCCGCCCCTGCCCATTCGTCGGGTGTCGTTATCACCTCTACCTCGAGGTGAACCCGAAAAACGGGGCCATCAAGATCAACTTTCCGGATTACGAGCCGTGGAACCTCCCGGTCTCCTGCGCGCTCGACGTGGCCGAGAGCTGGAATCTGACCCTCGAGGAGGTCGGCCATCTCATGAATCTCACCCGCGAGCGCATCCGGCAAGCAGTCGCGCATGCCAAGCGCCAGCTTGCTCCTTTCGTGGAGGGGTTCGGCGTCGGCGACTTCGAGGCGTTTCTCGACGAAGCCGACGACGATGAGTTGGAGCGGGTTTCGGTCAAGGAGTCGCGCACTGCTCAGGGAATGTAGCGGCAGACCGGGCCGCCCGGCACGTCGGGCTGCGACGTGCGTTCGAACAGCAGGATCGGGAACTTCTGCCAGTGTCGCAGGCCCGGGTCACGAAAGATTTTGGCCGGCCGAAACTGCTCGTTGACTGTGTTGTGATTACTGGGCATCCGGGGGGTGAAGGCCGACATAGGGGCGGCGATGACAAACTTGAGCTCATCGGCGCAGACCTCTTCGAAGAACTCCTCGTGAGTAAACATGCCTGATCTAAAACGCTTGTTGTTGGTGTCCACCACGTCGCCGGCCAACCGACGCCCCGAGAGGAGCGCTATCAGCGGCGCGATGGCCGACGCCCCGGTGATGGTCTCGTGAGGCTCGGTGTGCTCGGCCACATAGGCCGCTATCTCGGGGGCCGTCGTGAACTCACGTTTCTTGCTGCGCAGGTACCACGCGTAGCCCGGCTGGAAGCTCCCGCGGACCCTCTCGCCACGCCAGAAGAGTAGCTTCACCACATCCGCGAGGCCGGCCCAGACAGCCGGCTCGGTCCACTCAAACGAGACCACCTCTCCTCGATCTTCATGCTCTCGAATGAAGCCCGTGTTGTCGGTGCGAATCTGTCGTGTCCGGATGCGCTCGGCCTGATAGCTTCGCAAGGTGGCGTCGGCGGTGACGGCGACCGGAGTCGCCAGGCAAACGCAGAGGTAAGCCACGAGCGCCAGAGTAAACGTCGCACCCAGCGGGCGGCCAAGGGCCGCTGCGCGGATGGCAGCGCGGCCGGAGATTGCGAAAACCTGGAAGAGGTAGCCGAGTGTCAGGGCCAGCGTTGGGAACCAGAGGGTGAAGTAGAACGAGTACAGCTCGCGGAACATCGCGAACTCGAGACCGAGCGCCGCGCCGGAGAGCCAGATGACACGCAGCGCGTCTTCCGGGCGGCCACGGCCGAGGGTGCGCGGATCGAGCAGCCCGAGCGCGCCTTCGGCCGCGCTGCGGGCGTGCGCAAACGCCTCTCCCGGGGCCGCCTGCGCCGTCGGTCCGCTCGGCAGGCGAAGCGCGCGAACGGCGAAAGCCAGCGGCGGCGCCACCAGGAAGCTCCAGATGAGGAGCGGATGGTAATAGATGTTGATGAGCACCTCAGGGAGTAGATCGCGTTGAATCTTTGCGAGGTGGTAGCGATAGACACCATCCAGATAGCCCTCACCTCCAATTGCCAGGAAGACGCCGTTTATCAGAAGCGCGACGATGCTGAAGGAGGCGACTAGACGGAAGAATTGGCGCCGGTTTCCGTAGAAAAATGCCAAGCAGAGGAGCGCCAGAGCTGCCGCGATGGCGTAGAAGCCGGTGCAAATGGAGAGCGCCAACATGATCCCGGCGAGGAGGAAGCGGCGCCGTAAGAACGCCCATAGACCGAACACCATCCACATTGTGGTGAGGTTGATGCCGGTGAGATTGGTGGAGGCCTGGAGGACCTGATAGCCGAACAGAAATCCAATGAGCGCCGTGATCCCGGCCACCTTGCCAAGATAACGGCGGCCGATGTCCAGGAGACAGAGGCCGGTCAGCAGGGAAGCCACCACCGAGATGAGCTTGGCCAGGAGCAGATCAAACCCGAACAGAGCGAACAGAAGCGCGGGGACGACCAGGTGTAACGGAGGGTGGGCGAAGAAGAAGTCGCGGTAGGGCCACACTCCCTGAGACAAAAGATGCGCGCCGTAGAAATAGATGTTCTCGTCGGTGGCCGAGGCGTGCAGCCCGTGGGTTTTGAGTAGCCAAAAGAGGAGGACCGAGATAGTGACGACGGCCCATTCGAGAGCGGACATGCGCGTCGCGATTAGTCCGTGGCGTGAGTCATCGGGAGGCGTTTCGGCCTCGTGGCGCACGGCGTCGCGCCTGATCAGGAGGCTGCCGAGCGAGACTGTGGCCCACAAACAGAAGGCGGCGACAGCGATCGTCAGGGAGAAAGTCGCAATGGCGCTCGGTGCCGTCGCCGTTGTCGCCAGGGCTCGATCCAGCGCTTGAATCGCTCCCCAAAGGGGCAAGGAGCCCCCCGCAGCGAGGGTCGCGTAGTGCCTCCACCGGGCGGCGCGACCTCGAGGCCACAATCCACTGAACATGGACAGGAGCGCGATGACGGCCGCCGCGAGCAGGAGGACCACCACCCCGGCGCGGCCCGTCTCGAGGACGGTGCCGGCTGCGAGGGCGTCCGTGAGGTACCGAAAAAGCGGAAGAGACCACTCACCGGCTGCGTAATACGGCAGCAAGGTGGCGGTCAGGGCGGAGATCGCGCCACCAGCGAGCGCCACTCGGCCGCTGAAGGAGTTTTCCGCGCGGTAGAGGGCGTAGCCCCCGGCCGCGAATAAGACGATCCCGATGGCGCTCGGGATTCCAAGGAAGCTCCCCCGAGGAGCCAGGTGAAGCGGCGCCAGCAGCGCGGGGTTGACAATGAACAGGAGATAGAGCGGCACCAGTGGGATCCCGGCCGCCAGCCAGCCCATTGTTGCCCGACGCGCGGGATCTGAAAAGAGCAAGCGCCGCCGCCCCAACAAGAGCAGCGCCACTCCGGCGGGCGGCAGCCAGGCGACGGTCAGAACCAGCAACATGCGACTCTCGGGCTCTCGGTCGGCCAGCAGGAGCAACGGATCAGCGATGATATCCCACCAGAAAAATCGCCCGCCCTCGAGGGCCGGGGTCCACGGCAGCAGGGCGAGCAGCGCCGCCGCCGCCGCCGCGCCCAGAAGAACGTATCGCAGGTTGGGAGGGGGTTCGGCCGCGCGGAGGTCGACCTCGAGGCGCGCCTCGGGCTCCCCGGTGCCGGGCGTGGAGGCGGGCTTTGACTTGCCAGTCGGCCTCTCGGGCTTGTGTTTGCTGCGTTTGCCGGTCGCCATCAGCGCTCCTCATGGGGCGTAGTGGGCGAGGTTGTGGGCAGAAAGAGGCGGACCAGCCTCTCTGCCGCCGTGTAGGGATCCTCCTCACGCGACTCGAGCCGCGCCAAGAGCTTTTCAAGTTCGCCGCTGTCCTTCAACGGATCTAGCACGGCTGAGAGGAGACGGTCCTGCAAGATACGTGTCAGCACGGCTTGAGCGCGGCCGGCGCCGGGCGCTCGCGCGATCTCGCCGCTCAGTTGGAGCCGGCGGTGACGCTCAATGGCCGCGACCAACTCTCCCAGGCCCTGGTCGGTGGTGGCGACAGTGGAGACGATTTCGGGCTCTCGCCTGACGGGGCCGCTCGCGAGCGCGTGCAGCCCGCGCAAGTCGAGGATGGCGCGCTCGGCGCCCGGGCGGTCGGCCTTGTTGACGACGAAGACATCGGCGACTTCGAGAATACCGGCCTTGATGGCCTGGATCTCGTCTCCGAGCCCGGGCACCACCACAACCACCGAGGTGTGAGCCGTGCGGATTATCTCAACCTCGTCCTGGCCCACCCCGACAGTCTCCACGAGCACGATGTCGAACCCCATTGCGTCGAGTACGTGAACAACATTGTCGGTGGAGCGCGACAACCCTCCCAAGTGCCCTCGAGTAGAGAGTGAGCGAATGAAGACCCCGCTATCGCCGGCGTGACGTTGCATTCGAATGCGATCACCCAGGATCGCTCCCCCCGAGAAGGGGCTCGACGGATCCACGGCCACCACTCCGACGCGCGCACCATTGGACCGGTAGCGTGTGACCAGTCGGTCGGTGAGGGTGCTCTTGCCGGATCCGGGGTTACCCGTGACTCCGACGATGTGGGCGCGTCCGGTGTGCGGGTAGAGGTGCTTCAGCACCTCGATGGCGAACGGTTCTTCGTCGTCGAGGCGTCGCATCAGGCGCGCGGCGGCGCGTTCGTCGCCTGCGAGGACGCGCTCGGCCGACGATTCAGCGGCGCGCAGATCCTCGGTGCTGAGATGGTCGGTTTGCATTTGAGGTGCCAGCTCGTTTCCAGTGAAATGCTTGAAACTAAAAGAGAAAGAGCGCAAAAGAACCTACCACCAGAGGCGCGCCTCTGTCAATCTAGGTCTCAAGCAGCGATCAGCAGATAAGGCTTCGACGCTTTGCTGCATGGGGGCTCCTCGCGCGCGAAGGCGCAGGAGTGAAGCAGAGATAGAAGGTGGAAACCCCTCAGGTGCGGAGCCGCCGACACCGCGAATCTGGGACGAGCGTCGCGTCCCCGAGAGGCCACCCGTGAGAGCCCAGGAAAGCTTTTGGTGACGAGGGGTTGGGGGCGCCTGGAGGGATGCCTAAAGCGATTTTTTTGCGTCCGCGCCCGAACGGCCCTATACTCCTCCTCAGCTGGTGAAAGCCGGCCATTTGCGGTTGTTAATCAGTTAGTTGCCGAGGGAGGAGTTCATGCTTGGGAAGTCAGATTGCGAACATGTTCTGGTTAGCCTTCCCGTGAGGCAACGCTTTGGCGATGCCGAGGCCGTGCCGTGTCTCATGACCTCCTTGGCGCTCGACTGCGCGACTCTGGAGCAATGCGGCGCACGCCTTGGGGAGTCACGTTATGTGTGGCTCGATTTCGTGTTGCCGGACGGCAATGAGCGCACCATCCGCGCCCTTGGTGAAGTCGCCACGCGCGATGCGGAGCGCGACGTGTATCGGGTGCGCTTCAAGCATCTGTTCCCCGACCACCGCCGTCGGGTCGAGAGTTTTCTTCGAAGCCGGGTCGCGACATCCGTCGCGGCCTGATTGGTCCTGCCAACAAAGCCGGTGACTGCGCCGGCCCCTCATAGCGTGTCTCCGGGTTCCCCTCGAGGAACCCCGCTCGGCCGGTCGGCTCTCTCTTGATTGCCGCCTTGAGAGACGAGGATCGACGGATCCGTCTCGCCGACCGGTCGAGCGCCTCCTCCTCTCTTACGAGGAGGGCCGTCTCGTTCATTCGATCCGCTCGAGCAGCTCACGCTCGGTGATGATCTCGATGGGGTGCCCCTCCTTCAGATAGCGCTCCGCCTTGCGTTGTTTGCTCGACTTGGCGTGCGCGCCACGAAGTGAAGAGTCGCCATCTCCAATCACCAGAATATCGAGGTTCTTGCTGACCCCCGAGGCGTTTTCGCCGCCGGCCTGACTGACTCGCTCTTGCGCCTCGGTGCGTGAGAGAGTCATGAGCTTCCCTGTGAAAAGTACCGATTTGCCGCTGAGCGGTCCTCCCACCGCTCCGTCGTCATGCTCTCGCTCCTCCACCGTGACGTACTCGAGCAGCGCGTCGATCCGTTTTCCTTGCCGGGCGAGCCCCTCGACCAGTTGGCGCGCGGTGGTCTCGCGGAGCCCAGGGCCGATGAGATCCTCTTCACTGAGGGCACGAAGCGCCCGGAGGGAGCGGTACTTCAGGGCGAGCTGCTCTGCCATGCTCTTGCCCAGCACCGGGATGCCCAAGGCTTGCAAGAAGACGGGGAGGGTCAGGTGACGGCGCTCCCTGATGCGGTGGGTGAGCTTCCGGGCCAAGACATCACCCACCAGATCGAGGCTCGCGAGCTTGGCGGCGCTCAATTTGTAGAGATCGGCGGGCTCCTTGACCATGCCGCGGTCGTGGAGTTGTGCGAGCACCTTGGGTCCAAAACCTTCGAGTCGGATAGTGCTCACATAGTGTTCGAGGGTCCCGAGGCGGGCCCCACGGCAGTCGGCGGGCTGGGCGCACAGCAGCAGATCCTCGCGCACGACCACGGGGCCGGCGCAGGACGGGCACTCGCGTGGAGGTATTACCGGGATCGTACCGCCACCGCGACTCTCTTCGATGTGGGGGATGACGCCGCCACGGCGCGTCACCACCACGGTGTCACCAAGTGAGAGGCTGAGTTTGCGGACAATGCCGAGGTTATGCAGCGAGCAACGCTTGATCATGGCGCCCGAGAGCAGCACCGGAGGGGTCACGACCGCCACGGGGGTGATGGCGCCCGTCCGGGAGACCCCCCACTCGACATCCGCCAGTTGTGACTCGCCGGTGTCGCCTTGGAACTTGTACGCGATGGCGTAGCGCGGGTGGTGGGCGGTGCTGCCGAGCCGCGCTTGTTCGTCGAGGGAGTCACACTTGTACACTACCCCGTCGAGTTCAAAGTCGAGAGTCGGGCGTCGGGCGACCCACTCGAGATAGCTGTCTTGCAGCTCGTCGCGCCCGATCAGGCGCGCTTGGACCGGCTGAACCCCAAGCTCCCCGAGGAGCGCGAGCTTGTCCCACTCGCTCTTCGCGGGAGAGCCCAAGAGATCGTAGGCGAAGAACGACAGCCGAGGCAGATCGGCGCTCGGGTGTTTGCGTTTCAGAGTGCCGGCAGCCAGATTGCGAGGACTCGCGGCGACATTCTTGAAGCGCTCGAACTCGCTCAAGGTCAAGAATACTTCGCCGCGGATCTCAACCGCGTTGACTCGCGCGGCGCTCGGGGAGAGGCCGAGCTTTTTGAGGTCGATACGACCGGGGATCGGAAGCAGCGCGCGCGCATTGGCGGTGATGTCTTCCCCCTGCCGTCCATCACCGCGTGTCGCCGCCCTCAGGAGATGGCCGCGACCGCCGAAAATGAGGCTGACCGCGACGCCGTCGATTTTTGGGCTCGTTACGATTGGGCCCTCGAAGTTTTGGGCCCATCGGCCGAGCACCTCCTCGGTGTAGCACTTGTCGAGCGACAGCATCGGCTGCTCGTGTCTGACGCTGTCGCCCAGCTCGTCGGTGGTCGCCGCACCGGCCGCGATCTCGGCGAGCACCGGAGAGTCCGGCGCCAGGCGCTCGAGTTCGCGCACAAGGCGATCGTACTCTTCGTCGCTGATCTCGGGGGCGTTGTCTATCCAATAGAGTCGGTTGTGGTGGCGGATCTCCCGCTCCAATTCTTCAGGAGAGCGTCGCATCAGGCTCAAAGTTCCCTCCGCTGTGATTTCTCGGTGCCCGCGGCCGCCGACTTGTCTCGAGCGCCCGAACGAGCCGCGCGATCGAGGTCGGGAGCCTTGCTTTTTTCCCACCAAGAATACCGTTACCCTTTACTTGAGGCCCGGCAAAGCGGTCTTGGGGCGGGCCGCGGGAATATACTCATTGTTATGCCGACAGATTGGTTCTGGTCAAGCGCGGCATAAACCGTTATGGCAAGAGTGGCGAATGGCGGGCGAGTGCTTTTTTTTATTGAAACAAGGGAGCGATGAGAGTGGTTCTAGACGACTCCGACTCAGTGCAGCGTGCGCTTTTGGCGCTGCAGCGCAAAGGGATACGACTGGGGCTCGAGCGCGTTCGGAAAGCGTTGACGGTGTTGGGCAATCCTCACCTGCGGCGCTCCTGGGTAGTGGTCGCCGGGACGAACGGCAAGGGCTCGACCAGCGCTTTTCTGGCGTCGATCACGCAGACCGCGGGGTACAGGACGGGTCTCTACACCTCGCCCCATCTGTTCACTCCCCGCGAGCGGATCAGGGTCGACGGCACGGCAATCAGCGCGACCGATTTTGCGCGCTTGGGCCAGAAAGTGCTGGCCGTCATTCAGGATGGCATTGTCGAGTTGACTTTCTTTGAAGCCCTCACCTGTATCGCGTTTTGTTATTTCGCGGAGGAGGAGGTGGACCTGGGGGTCCTCGAGGTCGGCATGGGGGGGCGCCTCGACGCGGTCAATGTGATCCATCCGACCGTCACCGTCCTGACATCGTTGGGGCTCGATCACGCCGCGCATCTCGGCGCTGACCCTGCCTCGATCGCGCGGGAGAAAATGGGTATCTGCAGGCCCCGGGTCCCGCTGGCGTTGGCGGTGGACGGGGAGAGTTATCATGAGGTGATCGGGCCGCGATGCTTGAATGACCGGATCCCGGTTATCAAGGTCGGCCGCGACGCGATTTACGAATGGCGCGCGGGGCTGCTTTGTTATCGTGGGCCGCGCTTTCGGTTGAGCGACGTCAGGCTGGGTCTCGAGGGGCAGTTTCAAGCCGTCAACGCAGCCCTCGCCGTGTCGGCGACCGAGCACCTCACCGGCCGGGGATTTCATGTCACCGCCGACCACGTCCGTCAGGGGCTCGTCAAGACCGAGTGGCGGGGGCGCTTCGAGCTGCTCGCCGAGGCGCCTCCGAAGGTGGCCGATGTGGCTCACAACCCCGGCGGGGTCGAGGCGCTCGTCGCCGCCCTGCGGGAGCGTTTCGGAGACGAGGTGCGCTTTCAGGTGTTTTTGGCGGTCCACCGCGACAAAGACCTGGGCGGTATTCTCCGCGCGCTCGAGCCCATCGCCGCCGGCGTGGTACTGGCGGCCGACGACGCCCAAGGGATGCACACGGGTGATGAGCTGGCACCGGCCGACATCTCGCGCGTGCCCTCCTTCGCGCGAGTGGCGCGATTGAGAGAGGCCGTGGATCGGGCTGACGAGGCCCATCGGCGGGGTGAGGCGGTCCTGATGACAGGCTCGCACGCCTTCGTGGCCGAGGCGCTGCTTGGCTGGTCTCCATCCGGAAAGCCCCGGGTGCCCGCGAACTAGCTATCAGCTTTCAGCTCAGACCCCGTGATTCCAGTGGCTTGGCTGATTGCTGACAGCTGGTGCGACGGGAAGTCTCGAGATGACGGAGTCATCGGAAATCCTCTCCGCAGCCCGCAGGTGAAAGTCCCGACCGGCAAGGTTGCCCCCCCAGCCGGGACTGGTTGTTGCGCTTTGGCCGGGCGGCCGGCAGGGCGGAGCGCACACAGGGAGTGTGCGGGCCGCGTTGTATTTTTGGACAAGTGATGTCAGTATTGGGCTCGATGGTTTACACCTGACCGCGAATCACATCTTAAGTGCGCCAAGATTTCCATGCGCTGTCGACAGAGTCGATCGGCTGAGGAGGTGTTCTGTGAGGGATTCGAGCGAAAGTAGAAAGCGGCAGTGTTTTCTTGCAGGCTCTTTGACGATCCGGTCGTGGACGGGCATGGGCTTGGCGTGGGCTTTCATGGTTGTCATGGGGTGCGATGCTGGGAGCACCCTGCCAGTGGATCGCCGGGATGTGCCGCCAGGCATCGAGGACGCGCCCCTTCCATCCGTGCCGGAGACGCTCTCTCCGCCTGATGTTCCTTCGACGGACGTTCACAAGCCGGACACAACGCCTCCTCCGATAGACGCGACCTTCGACCTCGGGCCGGATCGGGTGGATCCCGATGGGGATCCCGATGGGTTTACCCCGGAACTCCCGCACCCAGGGCCGGTGTGCGAGGGTACGGATGAGGACTGCGGGGAAGAGGTCTGCGTGGACTGCACAGCGGAGAACGGTTGGGTGGTGGACCAGGAGGCCTATTTCGCCTGCGATCCTGATACGGAACAGCGCTGTGTCGCAGAAGATCGCCAGTACTGGGAATTCGTCTGCCAGGCGGGCGTTTGTGTGGGGGAGATCACGGTAGAGGAGACGCAGCTCTCCGACTGTTCGCCCTGCGAGGTGATAAATCCCTGTCTGAGTGGGCACTGCGACGAGGGTGAGTGTCACTTCGATCCCACGCCGGGAGCCCCCTGCGGGATCTCCGGTGAGTGCGACGAGTATGGCGTTTGCAGTGAGGGCTGCGAGATAGAGGGTGTCGCATTCCCGGACGGTGCCATCAACCCGGAGAACGAGTGCGAGGTGTGTCTCATCGTACTGGACGCGTTCGCCTGGTCGCCGCATGACGATGTGCCGTGTGCAACAGAGAGTGAGTGCACCGAGGGGTTCTGCGAAGGTGGCGTCTGCGTGGAGTTCCCTTTCTGCGAGGGGACGGACGAGGATTGCGGTTGCGAAGAGTGCGTCGACTGTCTTTCGCAGGACGGCTGGTTCCCGACCGGCGAATCCTATCCCACCTGCGGGGCCGCCGCGGATGAGATCTGTGTGGCGCGGGTCGAGGAATACCGCTCCTTTGCCTGCATCGAGACGGAATGTGTCGCCACCGTGGACGACACCCGGACTGTCTTGGTGGACGACTCCTGCGCGATCTGCGCCGACGGCGACGACAGCAACGACTGCACGGTGAACGTGTGCGAGGACGGGGCCTGTGTCACCGCCTACGCTCTCGCCGGGACGCCGTGCGGCGTCGAGGGGGAGTGCGACGGCGCCGGAGTCTGCAGCGAGGGCTGCGATATCGACGGGGGCTTCTTCGCCCACGGCACGGTGCACCCGGAGGATATCTGCTGGGTCTGCGACACGAGCCGCGCGCAGGCCGCGTGGTCTTACAACGATGGTGTGGCGTGTGACACGGGCGACGTGTGCAGCGCTGGCGTCTGCGACGCGGGGATGTGCGCCGCGACACCTTACTGCGCGGGCAGCGACACCGATTGTGGGTGCGAGGAAGGGGCGTGCGTGGACTGCACCTTGCAGGACGGCTTCTATGATGTGGGCGAGCCCTACGCCTGCTGCGAGGGCGCCTATCTGTGTCACTGCCAGGACCAGGAGCATCGGTCCTTCTCCTGCGCGGGGACAGAGTGTGTCGCCAGCGCTGGGGAGACCCGGACGGTGGTGGTGGACGACTCCTGCGCGATCTGCGCCGACGGCGACGA
>PWKZ01000295.1 GCA_003559575.1 Bradymonadales bacterium
AACAGCCCCCCGCATCTCAGCGCACGGCCAGAGCCTGGAGAGGGGCTCTCGTGGCCTGTCTCCTGACCGCCGTCGCCGGCCTCGCGCTTCGCGAATTTGTCTCGCTCCACAGCGACCAGGTGGGAGACGGCCTGGGACTCGAGACCCTTTACAACGCGGCCCTGACCGTCTTCAATCTTGACTACAACACGCTCTTGAACCCCCACATGACCCCGCCCCTATTGGCGCCGCTGGCCCTTCTGGGGGCCTATTCCCTCTGGCGGCAAGCGCGCGGCCCGCGGCTGGTTTTGTTCCTGTGGGTCTGGCTGGGGCTGTTCTTCGCGACCCACGCTTACGTCTTGCCGTTCAACCCCTTGATGCAAGCCCGCTATCACCTCCACCTGCTCTTGCCGTTCGCGCTGCTCTCAGCCGCCGGGCTTGACGCACTATGGCGGTGGCGCACGCTCGCCGGCGCGGCGGCTGTGGTCGTGCTGCTCGCGAGCCCTCTCATTCACGCTGAGTTCGCACGGGCCGCGCCGCTCGACATGCAGAACGAGTTCGCGTTCGTCCGCGCCCTTCGCGCCCACATCCCCGAAGGATGCACCGTGCTCGAGTACGGCGGCGAGTTCCACGAAAATGATTTCTCGCGCCTCGCGCGAGGGGGGGCCTATCTCGACGGAAGCGGGGAAAAATCACAGAATCTGTGGGACGTCATAATCGCCGGCGGTGGACCGGAGGTGCATGACTCGCGCATCAGCGCGGCCGACACGGTGCGCCGGACCCTCGACCGGGTCCTGGCCGCGCCCCCGGACTGCCTCTTTCTTTACGAAGGGCTGCGCTGCTGGAGCGAGAAGCACCACGACCAGATCTGGGCCGAGGCGTGCAAGACCTTCCGCGCCGAGCTCGAGCTCGCGCCCGTGGCTCACAAGCGCTTTGCCCCGCGAGTCTACGATGCAAACTTCGCCGCCGGCTTCGGCCCCGATCTCCGCAACCCGCCGTTTTCCGAAATCGAGCTGAGCTTGCAGAGGGTCCAGGGGCGCCGCGCGACTCCCCGCGAAGGCCGCGAGCTGGCACCGGCCTCCGCCAGACCCGCGCCTTCCTCATTTGGCCGCTAATCCTATTCCCAGGTAGGCAGCAGCGCGGCGATCCTGTCGTGCTCAGCCCGCATCGCGCGCGCGTCGGCCTCACCGTCGTGGCGATGGCCGACCAGGTGCAACACCCCGTGCAACATGAGGAAACAAAGCTCTTTGAAGAGCGCGCGACCCGGCTCGGCAGCGTTCGGCGCGGCCTGGCGCAGCGCGGTCTCGACCGCCAAGACCACATCTCCGAGGAGTTTTGGGGCGCCCGGCGCGGAAGGCGGCGCATCGTCGCCCTCCTGGGGGAAACTCAGCACATCGGTGGGCTCGTCCTGATCGCGGTAGTCTCGATTGAGCGCACGCATCCGGCGATCCGAGACCAGCGTCACCGTTAGTTCCGCCTCGGCACACCCGAGCGCCTCGAGGATGCGCTCGGCCACGTCCCGCAGCTCCGCGGTCGCGACGCGGTATTTACGTTGGCGATTCAATATCGCAACCGGCATCACTCCTCCTCGTCCCCGCCGGCAAGCCGCGGCGCCGACCGGGCGCTACTGTCACGCTCATAGGCTTCGATTACTCGCTGCACTAGTGGGTGACGCACCACGTCCGAGGACTCGAAATAGCAGAACCCAACCCCCTCCACGTCGTTCAAGATGCGAACCGCGTGAACGAGCCCCGAGGGGGTCCGCTCGGGGAGATCGATTTGGGTCAGATCGCCGGTGATGACCGCCCGGGAGTCGTAGCCGAGGCGCGTCAAGAACATCTTCATCTGCTCGATGGTGGTGTTTTGCGCCTCGTCCAGTACGACGAACGACTCGTTGAGCGTGCGTCCCCGCATGAAGGCCAGCGGGGCGACCTCGATTGCCCCCTGCTCCACGAGGCGTCGCGCCTTGCTCAACTCCATCATGTCGTGCAGCGCGTCGTACAGCGGGCGGAGATAGGGGTTGACCTTCTCGGCCAGATCACCGGGCAGGAAGCCGAGCTTCTCGCCCGCCTCCACCGCCGGGCGGGCGAGCACGATGCGTTGCACCTCCTTGTTCATGAGGGCCGAGACCGCCATGGCCATCGCGAGGTAGGTCTTCCCGGTGCCCGCAGGGCCGACACCGAACACCAGATCGTGACGCCGGATGGCGTCGATGTACTGCTTCTGTCGCAACCCCTTCGGGGCGATGAAACGGCCGGCCGACGGGACGTAGATGGTGTCCATGAAGATCTCGGAGAGATCGACCTTGTGGTCGGCCGAAATAATCGTCACGGCGCGCTCGATGTCGCTGCCGTAGAGCGGATAACCCTTCTGCGTCACGACGGAGAGCTGTCTCATGACGTTCTCGGCCAACGCGACGGTATAATCGTCGCCCGACAGCTCGATTTGATTGCCGCGGGCCGTCGCGCGCAAGCCGAGTTTGCGCTCCAGCACCCGGAGGTGCTCATCGCGGCGCCCGCACAAAGCGCGAAACACCTCGGGGTCGTCAAACGTCATTCGAAGCTGGCTCGGGTTTCGCCGGCCGTTATTACTCGTCAAGACTCACTCCTGCCCGCGGACGCCCAAATAATAACCGTCCGAGCTTGGTTGATAGTTGAAAACGAGCGCCACCCGCGCGCTCTCCTCCAGATCCAGGAACCCTCGCCGCCCTAGCTCCATCAGTGTCTCGGGGTAGCGGCCATGCAACGCAAAGAAGACATCGATGGCCGTACGGAGTTGTTTTCTGTGGGCGCAGATTACGGCCGACGACTTCTCGTCGAGCGCGGTCTCCAGCAACAAGGTGGGCTGCGCCAAGCGCAACGGGCCATGGAGAATGACGCCCGCGCCGAGGCCGACCAGGAGCAGTGAAAACAGCACGGTCACCGCCACCGAGGCGAAGGAATGGCCACGGCGCGGGCGCCGCCTCTGTTCGCCCTCCACGGAGTGGATGTACCCCTGTTGCTTGAGTTTGTAGAGCGCCTTGACGGTCTCGTATTTGCCAAGGCAGCTCGCAAACGCGATCTCGCGGACGGTCATCGCCCCGTCGACGTAATAAAACGCGATCCGTTCGCTCGCCGAGAGGTTACTCGCGTCGTGATGATCGGGAGATCCAAAGAGCGCAAGGATGGCCTCGTCGCTCTTGTCAAAGACCGTCTCGGCGACGATTCCACTCCTGCGTAGTATCGGCAAGTCTTTGGCCCGGCGTTCGGCCTCACGCAACAAGATCGGCACGGTCACGGCACGGACGAAGTCGTTGACTCGCGGCGGATCCTCGCGGAACTCGGCTTGCTGGATGTCGCTCAAGAGGAGGGGCACCACGGTCTCGCGGAGCTGTACCTCGAGGTACTTGCTCAAAACGTCACGAGTGACGACCCCGTGCTCGATAAGGATGAACTCCAGCGGTTTACCGGCGCGCTCGCGCCGTCGCAGCAGTTTGGCGCAACGCCTCGCGGAGAGCGCGCCGCTCTCCACCAGTAGAGTGCCGAGCTGCCACTCGCTGCCCCGCGGGGGGACCACGTGAACCACCTTCCCGGCCCGGAAATGAATCTGGACAAGGCCCGCGGGGCCGAGTACCTCGAGAACGCCGGATCCCGATTGATCATGGATGTCGCGAAGCATCGCGGTCAGCTCATGACGTTTCATGTGCGCCATTTGTGCCGCCCCAAGGCTCAACTGATCCCGGCGCGCCGGATACGCGCGCTGGAAATCATCGTAATCAGATAGACGAACAGGCACGCTGCACCCCAGCCGAAGCGCGCCGCGCGAGTGGCCCCTCCGTCGGCAAGCCCGACCCAATCGGGCACGAACACAGTCGGGAACAGGGCGTTCGTGAGCGTCAGCGAGAACAGCGCCATCAGCAGCAAGCCCGCCAACGCGCGTCCCTGGAACAGGTGCCCCGTTCCCGGGAGAAACAGCGACAAGAGCCGTCCGGCACGCGCGCGCGCCGCGGCGGCGTCTTGAATGCGCCGCTGACGGAACCATAAATCCTTGGCGTCCACGAACGATCCCTTGATGCGAATGTAAAGACACTCCTCACAAATATCGAGCGCGCATAGCTCGCGGCGGCAGCGGAGACAACCGACCCCGCCACAGATGCCACAGCGCCAGGAGGGGCGCAGTCGCCTGCCGAGCGCGCTCAAAAGAACGGCCAGGAAGACAAGCGCCAAGGCCAGCGGCGCCAGCGCGACGGGCGAGACCGCGCCCATCAGCAAGGTGTTGAAGCGCGGCAACACCAGCGTGGACAGACTGGTTTCGCGGAGGCCGGCGATAAACTCCTGTCCAAACGGGAAATCGATGCTCATGAGCCAACGGTTGGCGTCCATCGACTCGTCGCAGGGGCCGACCGCGCGCGCCGGCACGTTTTTCAATTCATAGTCGCTGACTAGCCGCGCGTCGGCCGCGCGGGCGTCATCGAGCCATTGGCGCCCCGTCTCCCGCTCGCCACGGCGAAAAGCCAAAAGGCTCTTGCACAACAGCGCCTCCGCGCCGGCCCCAAGATGATGGGCGTGATGATAGGCGTCCAGAGCGTCTTTGGAGAGTTGATCGAACTCCTCATCGAGCGTCTCTGCGCCACGCAACTGCTGCGCCCGGCAGTGCGCCACTGCCCGCGCGTGCAGGATGTGTCCGCGCATTAGTGCCCCCGCGCGGCCGAGTGTGGTCGCGTCGGGCGTCACCGCATCGAGTACGCGCGACGCCTCGGCGAGCAGCGCGGCGTCTCGTCCGTCTCGCCGGACCAGCACTCGCGCGAGGGCGAGGCAGGCCCCCTCGGACGGCACGGGGCGCGCGCAGGCCTCACGCAACCGCTCGAGCTCGGGCTCACTGCACTCTGAGTCGAAACAGAAGTGGTGGCGCGCGAGCGGAGTCTCGTCATGCCTGATGGCGTGGTCGGCGATCCGCAGGAGCGGCGCATAGAACGCGGTCGCGACGAGCATGAGGATGACCACTACTCTCTCGGTGCGGCTTTGATAACACCATGGAACGACGAGCCACACCAGGAATAGCGGCAGCACCCCGACTCCCAGGATGAGCGGCAGCAGCAACACGAAGAGCAGCAACAGCCCGGTTTGAAAAGGCAGCACCCCCCTTGGGAAGAGGTGATGCAGATCGTGCGCCAGAGTGGGCAAATGCTTGAACACCAGGGTGGTCCCGAAAACGAAGACGGCAAAACCGAAGGTCAGCAGCGCGAGCCCCAACCGGTTGCCGATAAATTGCATTCGGGAGGGCAGATGGCGCCACTCGCGGCTCCAGGCGTGGGTGATGTCGCGCACCGTTTTCACCGGCGAGCGGCGCTCGGCGCGCGAGATGGCGGCCAGGCGGTAGTGGGGATCCGGTAGATCCGGTGCCAGGCGAACCGCCGCGCGCGCCAGGTGGCCCGCGGTCTTGTGATCTCCGGCCTCCATGCTCAAATGGGCCGCGTGGCTCAAAGCACGCGCCGGCAAGAGCAGGTTGCGAATCGCAAGCTCTTGGCGCAAATCGTCGAGCCCGTCGAGGCGCAACAAAAGCTCGCGATAGTTGCGATGATAAAACAGCTCCACGAATCGCCGCCAGGAGCGCGCCAAGCCCTCATGGAGTTCGCCCTGCACGGACGCCTGGAACAATCCCTCCGGAGATTCAGGCCCCCCCAATTTCGCGCCGGCATTCGCCCACGGTTGAGGGTTCGCCCGCCGGGCCATCTCGGCCGGAGTGATCTCGCCCGCCACCGCCGGCCGGGCCACCGGCAGCACGAGCGCCAGAAGGACGGCACCGACCCATTTCCCAAGTACCCCAGTGCGAAGTGTCAACTCCGTGTCCCCCCCCCCCC
>PWKZ01000276.1 GCA_003559575.1 Bradymonadales bacterium
CCCGCCTGCGAGATCGGCTCCGTGCAGTCCGCGACTCTCTCGAACAGCAAAACGTCGAGCTGGCCAAGTCCGAGGATCTGGACGTCTTCGGGTTCCATCGCGAAGAGCACCAGGCCGCGATCCAGGTGACCCGGATCCGCGGCGGGCTCACCACGGGCAGCCGCACCTACCCGATCGAGGGGTTGCCGTGGTCCGCCCAGGTGATCCTGGCCGACTTCGTCGGACGCTACTACGACGATGCCACCACCCCCCCTCCGCTCGTGCTGCTGCCGCTCGCCATCGACGACGCCCACGAGCGGGCGCTCATCCTGAGCGAGCGACGCGAAGGCCGCCGGGTAGAGCTGCGCGCGCCCCTCCGGGGCCGCTACCGCAAGCTCGTGGATCACGCCAACCGCAACGCCCGCCAGGGCTTCGAGGAGCGCCATCGCTCGGCACACGCGCGCCGCGAAGTGCTCGCGCGAGTGCAGCAACGCCTGGGTCTCGCGGCGCCCCCGCGCCAGATCGAGTGTTATGACATCTCCGAACTACACGGCAGTGAGCCGGTGGGCTCACGCGCCGTCTTCGTCGACGGGGCTCCGAAGTCAAGTCTCTATCGCCACTACCGCCTCCGCGCCCGCGCTGCAGGCAACGACTTCGCGATGTTGCACGAGGTCCTGACGCGGCGCCTGCGCCCACGCGAAGGGCGTTCAGATCCGTGGCCGGATTTGATCGTGGTGGACGGCGGGCTCGGGCAGCTCAACGCGGCGCGCCGCGCCCTCGAGGAGCTTGGCATTGCGCTCGCGAACCTGGCCGCCGCCGGGCCCGCGGGCCGCCCGGCGCAGCCGTCCGACGCCGGAAGTGTCGCGTTGGTGGCGCTCGCCAAGTCGCGGGTGTTGCCCGCAGGCGACCAACCGGCGGCCCGCCATAGCCCTGAGCGCCTCTTTCTACCGGGCCGCAAGAACCCGGTTATCCTACCTCCCTACGCCGATGAGCTCCAGCTCCTGACCCGGTTGCGCGACGAGGCGCACCGCTTCGCCATCACCTTCCACCGGACATTGCGCACCCGCGCCGCCTTGACCTCACGCCTGGAGGAGGTCCCCGGTCTCGGCCCGGCAAGGCGGCGAGCGCTGCTCAAACATTTTGGGAGCCTGAAACGGATTCGCGAGGCCAAGATCGAAGAGCTGCGGGCGGTACCGGGGATCCCCCGCAAGGTGGCGGAGGCGCTCCGAGCCTGGGTAGAGGACAGCCGGTAGTCACGGGACGCACTCGCGGGTCCCCTCCTTGGAGTCGAACAGAAGCTCCATGGCACGGAGGACCGCCTCGGGGTGCTCGAGGACCCCGGAGATGTACTCGCCACCGCCCAGCCACGCCAACAACCGGTTGTCGGGAGAGTCGGTGACATCGAGCACATGCAGCTCTATCTGCGCCGCGCGGCCACCTTCGGTATACAACCTTTGGTAGCCCTCGGGATCGGTGTAAGCGAGCAAGACCGCGAGCCTCTCGGGATCGGGAGCGCCGTGGCGACCGCCGCCGGTGGGCGGCTCCCCGGGAGGTCGACAAGTCCCCGGGGGTTCACAGGTGGCCCCCTCCCCGCAGTCGAAGTCGCCTCGGCAGCCGAGGCCGTATCGAAGGCGGCGCGCCTGATTCAAGGGGTGGAAAAAGTCGGTGGGACCGGTGGCGTGATTATCCTCGCCGTCCGAGAGGATCACGATGTGATTGAGGCGGCAGCTCCCAAGGGGGTCGAAACAGCGCCCGTTCTCACCGCAACGGTAGCCCTGGCTGGGACAGTCGGAGTCGCGCGCGCAAGGCCGGCCATCGATCAGCACAGAGTGGCGCAGATATTCGCCCACATAGAAGATGGTCCGCCCAAGGGGCGTCGTCCCGGCGGCGCGCAGCTCCGGCTCCACCACTCGGTAACAAGCCCGCTGCCAGCAGAGCCCGCCGGTACACTCGGAGTCGTCGACGCAAGCGCGGTTGGTGGGGCGCACCAGCTCCTCGCCGTTGAGCCAGCGTAGCACCTCCGCCCGGCCGTCCTCATGGGCCGAAACCGGCAACGGCGCGAGCAGCGCCTCATTGAGGCTGCGGCGAAACCACCCTCCGCGCTCCCCCGGGGTGGCGTGGCGATTGTCGTCGCCCGTCAACCGCCCGATCCCGACCACCTGCGTGGTCTCACACTCCGGGTCAACGAAGACACGCTGGGGAAAGCGGAACAGCCCCATCCTGGGCTCTGTCGGCAACGGATCGGCAAAGAGCCTCCTGAACAGGCGCTTGCTCTCGGCCAACCTGGACCCTTTGGCCTCGATTGAGCCGCAGCCCCCATACTCCATGCGCCCCGGGGACTCGGTGTCGAGCAACATCGACCCCGAGGTGTCCACCAGGACAATGACCCGCGGGTGGGCTTGCCGGCAGACTCCGTCCTCAACACATCCCCACCCGGGCGGACACGGGCTCAGGTTCCAGCCCATGCCGTCGGCGGCGCAGAATCTGACTTGCAGGTCCTCGCAGGTGACGCTCCCGGGGACGCAGACCGGCTCGAAGATGTCCTCGCCGTGGTGAATCTCGACCGAGTCCACCGCATCGGGCAACACCGGCCGCGGAGGGGCGGTGTCGTATAGAAACTCGCAGGCTGAAAGGAGCAGCAGCGCCACCGCAGCACCGCTCACCGCCGAGTGAGAAAACCGAATTGGACGCTGTTCAAATGCTTGCATCATTCGCTTCGGCGCTCGGTCTGGCGTCAGCGCCCTGCGTGATGATCGATGAGCTGCCCGATGGCCCGTGCACAGACAGGGCAAAAGGCCGTCTGGCCTTTGCCGAACATCTTGCAGTCGAGCGCCGGCCTGAAAAGGCCCTCGGCCTGATAGCCGGCCCCCTCGAAGCAACCCACGGTATCGCCCCCATAACGCTCGGGGTCAGGGGGAGTGGGACATGGGGTGTCGTCCGCGATGAGATCGCCCCACTTCACGTCGTCGGGATCGAGCAACGCCGTCAAGTTGGGCTCCCAGGGCTCGACCCCTTCGGTGTAGAATCCCTCATAGGTGACCTCCGAAGAGAAGTATTCGTCGCCGAGCCCGGCGAAGCCGTGACCGAACTCGTGCAGCAGGACGTACTCGTCGAACTCGTTGTCTGACGGAAAGATACCATAGAGGTTGTAAACACCGGCGCCGCCGTATCGCGACGTATTGACCATGATGAGCACCGTGTCATAGGGCGCCGTGCCGGCGATGTCGCGCATGGCAAGATTATCGACGGTGGTGAGGTAGCGCGCCAGACCAAACGTGTCGAACGTGGTGGAGAGGGCAGTGAAGCGCCATAACCCCTTGCGCGGCTCGGTGGGGCCGCGATCATTCGAAGTCACCTCCAACGCGCGGACATTGATTAGATCGCGCCTCTCTCGCATTGGCGCACTTTCGAGCAACGCGCGCGCGAAGCGGGCCACGTCCCGGCGATATTTGGGCAAGTCGGCCTCGGTGTAGCCATCGCCGACAATCAAGACATCAAGCGCTTGATCGCTTGGCGCGACGACTTGCACCTCGATGCTCGGGATGCTCCCCCAAGTTAATTTGGGCGGCCGAATGTGGCGCCCGGCCGGATCCACCGGGATCACGGCCTTGGTCTTGAAGTCACCCTGTCCGTCACGTGACTCGAGGCGCAGCGTAACCGGGCGACGAGGAAACGGCACCCTGACCGTCTCGTGGAAAGCTCGCCGCATGCCACCGCGCGCCTCGGGAGTGGACTGCCATTCGGCAAACAGACTGCTGAAGCCCAGCGCAAAAACAACCTCGGCCTCGGCATTGGCGTCGGCCTCGGCCTCGGCGTCATTCGGACCGGCAAGCTCCATCACGACGCGATGCTCGCCGGTGTCGCCATACTTGACAAGCCCGGTCCGCGGACCGGCCCAAGGACCCTCGCGAATCAGCGCATCCAGGCCCACCGACTCGCTGTCGTGGCCACCGGTGCGCAGAAAATCGACACGCAAGGTCGCGCCGGCGTCGAACAGCGCCGCGAAAGAGTCGTCGGCACGCGCCGGCGACGCGAACACCAAGCCTATCAACAGCACGAGAGAGCCCGGCAGGCGCCGCCCGCCGGCGTGCGCTGTGAGCCTCATGAACGAGGATGGTCGCATCATGCCTCCTTTATCTCATCCGCCCCCTCGGCGCGCGCATCCTCGCCCCGGACGCGGGCAGACTAAATCTGCATCTTACTTGTCCTGTGCCTCACCGTCCACCCGCTCCAGATGGTCGAAGAACTGCGGATAGGTCTTGCCGACGGCCTCCGCACCTCGGATTGTTGTCGGCCCATCGGCCACCAGCGCGGCGACTGAGAGCGCCATCGCCACGCGGTGATCACCGTGGGCATGGACCGTGGCGCCCTTGAGAGGCCGCGGCCCCTCGATGACGAATCCGTCCGCGCGCTCTTCGATCACCGCCCCCATGGCGGAAAGCTCGCGGACCATCGCGCGAATGCGATCACTCTCCTTGACCCGAAGCTCACGTGCATCGCGCACCACCGTCGTTCCGGCCGCCTGGGTAGCGGCCACCGCCAAAACCGGCAGCTCATCCATCATATTGGCGCTCAGCGCCCCCGCGATCGTGACCCCGCTCAAGGGCCGCCGGCGGGGAACGAGATCGGCCACCCGCTCGGGCCCCGAGGGGTCGCGCTCAATGACGGCCACGGGCGCCCCCATGGCCGCCAACGCCTCGAGCAGGCCACTGCGGGTGGGATTGAGCCCCACTTCGCGCAAGGTCAAGTCGCCGGGCAGTAGAGTCCCGGCCACCAAGAAGAAGGCCGCTGAAGAAAAGTCGCCGGGGACCCGCAGATCGAGTGGCTCGAGCTCGCCTTCAGGCGGCGCGACTCGATGCCAATGCGGCTCCATGTGGATCTCGGCCCCCATTGCAGCCAAGAGCAAACTCGTATGATCACGCACCGGACACGGGACCGTGACCTCCACCGAATCTCGAGCGTACAGGCCGGCCAGCAGGAGGGCGGAGACCACCTGCGCGCTCGCCTGCGGCAGAGTCAGTTTGCCGCCGCGCAACACGGTGGGCTGAAGATAAAGCGGCGCATGCCCCGACGTATCCTCGAGAGTGGCGCCGAGCGCCCTGAGCGGTCGGGTGAGACGCCGCATCGGGCGCGCGCGGAGCTGGGCGCTGCCATCCAGTACAGACGCAAACGACTGCCCCGCCAAGACCCCCGCCATCAGACGCAGCGTCGCGCCGGACGACCCGCAAGAGATGGTGACGGGTGAGGACGCCGAGGCGCTCGCGGGTCGCAAACCGTGGAGTCCACGCCCGACTACGACGAGCTCATCCGCCGCCAAGTCGTAAGAATGCGCCACGCCGAGGCGCTTGAGCACCCCCTGAGCGGCCAAAGTGTCGCCGGCTTCAAGGGGGCGGCGAATACGGCTCTTACCCTGCGCCAGGGCCGCAAGCAGCATCGCCCGGACCGTGATGCTGCGATCCGAGGGAACGCGCAACTCCCCCTCGAGGCGGCGCGCTCTCGTCACGATCCTCGGCATCCCATCGGCCTCCACCCGCTCGGTTCAAACGACGCGGCTCATCTGCGTAAATCATGTTACCATTGTTCTCCTGCGAGACGCACCTGAGGTGAGCGGAACCAAGTGGGGTGCGTACGCTGCAGGGAAGGAGCAGCCAGTGCATTTCCCGCAACCCGACGCGCTCCTGGCGAAAGGGACGTTGACCCAATACCCGGTGGAGGTGCTCACCGACACTGCCGCGCTACGCTCTCGCATTGCGCGACTTTGCGCCGACCGCGCGGTCTTCGTCGTCACCGATCCCCACGTCCGTAATCTTGTCGGTTCCTTGATCCCCGAGGAGGTGCTCGGCTGGGCCACACTCCCCAGAGGGGAGGCGGCCAAATGCTTTGCCGAGCTAATCCGTCTCCAGCAGTCGTTCTTGAGCGCCGGGCTCGATCGCGACGGCCTGGTGCTGGCCCTAGGGGGCGGTAGCGTCAGCGATGTGGCGGGATTGGCCGCCGCCACCTGGCTGAGAGGGGTCGACCTCGGGATTGTGCCGACCACATTGTTGGCCCAGGTCGACGCCGCCATCGGCGGCAAAAACGGGATCAACCTGGCCCCGGCCGACGACACTCAGACCACCGAGCTCCGGCAAGCGACCAAGAATCTGGTGGGCTCGTTCTGGGCACCACGATTCGTACTCCTGGCTCCCGCCCTCCTCGGGTCGCTCCCCCCGAAGGAGATCATCTTCGGTTTCGCGGAGCTCATCAAGGCCGCCATCATCGGCGATCCGGAACTCTTCGCGGCGCTTGAAACCCACGCCGCCGGGGAGCGTCATATCAAGGATTGTCCGGCCTTAATCGCCCGCGCGGCGGCGGTCAAGGTGGCCGTAGTGTCGCGAGACGAGCGCGAGACGGGGAGTCGGCGACAGTTGAACCTGGGTCACACCTTCGGCCACGCGCTGGAGCTCTGCGCGGGCCTCTCGCACGGCGCGGCCGTGGCGGTGGGGATTGTGGCGGCCTCCCGGCTGGCCGTCGGTGAGGGGCTCCTCGCCGACCATGAGGCCACCCGCATCGAGCGTCTCTTGGCGGCATTCTCCCTGCCGGTGCGGCCTCCAAGCGCGCTCGACCGCGCGGCGTTTCTGCGTGCGTTAGGGGCCGACAAGAAACGAACAGCAACGACGATCCGCTTCGTCGTGCCCGAAACCATCGGGCGGGTTCGGATTGTCCCTTTCGACGTGAAAACTCTGGCCGAGTGGTTTTGCGACTACGCCGCCACGGCGGCGGCCGAGGGGGGCGCATGATCTGCGTCAGCTTGGCGGAGAAGGATGTTGCGACGACCTTGAGCGCCTTGCGCGAGCTTTCACACACCGGACGGCACCGCTGTGGGCTGGCGGAGATCCGCCTCGACGCTCTTGCGGCCCTCCCAAGCCGCGAGGAGCTTGGCAGTCTATTCGCGGGCCGGCTTCCGCTCATTGCGACTTGTCGCCCGCGCGCGCGCCAGGACATGCGCGACACCGTCCGCCTCGCGATGTTGCGGGGGGCGATCGAGGCCGGCGCGACCTATGTGGACGTGGCGCGCGAGTGGGACCGGTCGGCGCGCGAGCAAGTGCGTAAGCTGGCTTCGAAGCACGGCTGCCGGCTCATCGTCTCCCACCACGACGAGCGCGGCACACCGACCCGACAAATCCTCGGCGAGCTTGTCGACGAGTGTTTCGAAGCCGGCGCCGAGATCGCAAAAATAGCCTGTCGTGTGCACACCCACGGAGAAGCCGCGCGCCTCCTTGCATTGCTCGACGACTCCCGAACGGTGCTGCCGGTGGCGATGGGCGAGATGGGGCGCGCCGCGCGCCTCGCGGCACCGTTGCTCGGCGCACCTTTCCTCTTCGCCTCCCGGGCGGTGGGAGCCGCGACCGCCGACGGTCAGCCGGAGTATCGCGCCGCGGCGGAGTTCCTCGAGCGCGCCCGCGCGCTCGCGCTGGGGGTGTGATGAGCGCCCCCCCGCTGTTTGCCGTAGTGGGCCTGCCCGTGGCCTCGAGTGCCTCGCCGGAGCTATGGCGGGCCGCTCTCGCGGCGACCGGGATCCGCGCCCACTACACCCGGCTGATGGCCGACAGCGCCCCTGAAGCGCTCGAGCTGGCGCATCAACTACAAATCGCCGGCTTGAACGTCACCACCCCCTTCAAGGAGACGCTGGCCCAGCTCACCACCACCTTGCACGAACCGGCCGCGACGCTCGGAGCCGTCAACACGATCTGCCGCGGCGCGGAAACGTTCGAGGGCTACAACACCGATCCCGAGGGAGTCCAACACGCGCTCAGGGCCGCGGGGGCCGCGGTGCGCGGGAGAATGGCGGTGGTGGTGGGCGCTGGGGGCGCGGCGCGCGCCGCGGTGGTGGCCCTCGCCGCGGAGGAGGCCGGGGAGATAGTGGTGAGCGCCCGCCGCCTCGAGCGCGCCGAGGCGGTGGCGACCCTCGGCGGTGCGCGGCCAGCGCCGTGGGAGGCGCTGGCCGAAATGATCGAGCGCGCAGCGGTGGTGGTGGTGTGCTTGCCGCCCACCGCCGCGCCCCCAAAAGAGGTGCGTTTCCACCCCTCCCAAACAGTGATCGACGCAAACTACGGTCGCGCGCCGTGGTTCGCGCGAGCGGCGGCCGCCTCGGCGCGCGCCCATGACGGGGGGGCCTGGCTGGTGGCCCAGGCCCAGGCGTCGCTCGCGTTGCTGGTGGCCCGCACAATCCCGCCCCGGGCACCAAGGGCACTCGGCGCCGAGGTCGCCGGAGCAATGCAGCGCCGGATGGACGCGTGGGCGACGGACGGGGCGGCGCGATTGTGGCAGCGACCGATCGCGCTCACCGGCATGATGGGCGTCGGCAAAACGACCATCGGCCGCGCGCTGGCAGCCGTCATGGGGCGGGAGTTCATCGACACGGACGCACTCGTGGAACAGACCACGGGCCTCTCAATCGCGACGCTGCTGGCCGGCGATGCGCAAGAGTTTCGCCGTCACGAGGCGGCCGCGGTGGCCCGCGCGCTCAACCCCGGCGAGGGCGGAGGCAAGGTCGTCGCGCTTGGTGGCGGCGCACTTATGGACCGGGAGAATGCAGCCCGTGTCCAAGGCACAGCAGCCTGCATCTGGCTTTGGGCGCCACTCGAGGTGTGCCTGCGACGCACAACCGCAAACCCGCGCCCGCTGCTACCGCCGGCGGACCCGACCGAGGGAGCCCGGCGCCTTGCCGAACGACGCGCGGGATACGCCGCGACCGCCGAGTTGATCGTCAACGCGGCCGCCTCGGGCGGCCCCGAGGCGATAGCCCACCGGATCGCGCGGGAGCTTCCACGGTGTTGAGTCCTTCGTGAACTCGGATGAGATCGTACAAGACGATGGCGGTCAGCGCCTCGAGGATGGGCGGCACTCGAAGCGCGATACAGGTGTCGTGCCGCCCACCCACCCGGATCTCCGCCGGTCGGCCCGTGCAGAGATCGACACTCTGCTGCGCGCGCCCGATGCCGGCCGGAGGGCGTACCGCAACCCGGAAGACAACCGGGCTGCCGGTGCTGATCCCTCCTAGCGCACCGCCGGCGTGATTGGTGCCGTGAGCCGCGACGTCCGCCGTCGTGAGCGGTCGCCCGGTGGCGGTCGCGGGTGAAATGGGGTCGTTATGCGCGCTGCCACGCAGGCACGCGGCGGACCACCCTGCCCCGAACTCGAGGGCCTTGATCCCCGGGATGGCAAAGATCGCATGCGCCAGGCAGGACTCGAGGCTGTCAAAGAAGGGCTCGCCGATCCCCGCCGGGAGCCCCTCGACGACACACTGCACGACGCCGCCGACGGAGTCTTCGGCGGCCGCCGCGGCGGCAATGACCTCCCGCTGCGCCTCTGAGGGCACGTCCGACTCCCCGCTCGCCGTTTCGGGGGTCGGGACTCCTCCAAGCTGGACTATCTTGGTCTTGATGACGACCGGCGTCAGGAGCTTGGCGGCCAACGCCCCGGCGGCGACCAGCCCCACCGTCAGGCGCCCGGAGGCGTGCCCCCCTCCGCGCGGGTCGTGGTGGCCGCCGAACTTGTGATGCCGGGTTAGATCGGCGTGCCCGGGGCGCGGGCTGTGCCGCACCGCAGCGTAGTCGTCGGGCCGCTGGTCGCGATTTAGGAAGCGAATCAAAACCGGCGTCCCGGTGGTGCGGCCTTCGAAGACCCCGGACTCGATGAGCGGCTCGTCGCTCTCCACTCGCGCGGTGGTGCCCGGGCGGCCACCGCGCCGCCGGGCAAGCGCGGGTAGCATGTCCGACGCGCTGAAAGGTACTCCGGACGGACAACCGTCGATGATGACGCCCACCGAGGGCCCGTGCGATTCCCCGAACAGCTCGACTCGAAACAGGCGCCCGAAGGAGTTCATCTATTGTCCCCGACTCTCAAGGGCTCAGTCGGCATGCCCGAGATCAGGCACTTCGATGCCGCCCTCCACCTGAATCCACCAGCCGCGGCGCGAGTCAGGCGCACAGAGCGCGGACTCGCGCCACGCCGCCAGCAACGATTTGATATCGTTGCGATCGAATGCGAGCAACGCACGCGCCACGTCTTGCACATTGCTCTTCACCGCCCGCACCTTGCCATCGCCGCCCCGCAAAAGTAATCCAAACCGCGACCCTCGCTCAAAGGGCTTCTTGGGGAGCTGCTCGCGGAGTTTGGCTTCCATGATCACGGCCTCAATGTCGGAGTCGTCAAAATGGATGGCGACCACGGCCTCTTGCGGCCCCGACATCCCCAGCGCGAGGATTGTCTCGGGCTCTCCATGTGGCGCCGGCGCGTCGTCATCACAAGGGACTTCGGGGAAATGTTCAGGGCACCAGCCACAGGCTTCGCAATCGCGATCACAAGCAATTATGCGCGCATGCGCCTCGGGCGGCTCCTCGTAGATCCTCAGCGGGTGGGTGTAGCTCGTCGCTTCGCGATAAGCTCGGAGGATTCGATCGAGCGCCTCGAGCGATGCTTCCCGGCCCGCGATCTTGGCAATATCGATCAACCCTTCGTAGCGGGGCAGTACCGCGGGCACGATGTCTTTCTGCGCGATGCGCCAGGGCTGCTTCTCGACCACCCCCCGCATGCTACACCACTTGAGGTGCGGGTCGCGCGCGGGAAACATGGCCAGCCGCACCAGATGCGACAAAAAAGCCGGGCATCCTGGGACGCAGAGGTCGTTCAAGACGAGCTTCAGCTCGACATCCAGTGCCCGCATCGCGCCAATCGCCGCGGGGCGGCGATTAATCCCGCGCCCGACAGTGATCACCTCGGCCCCGATCTCATGGAGCCAGAGACGGCCCTCAGCGACGCTGTCGATGTTGGCGAATGTCGAGACACCCAGGCGCAAGTCGGGAAAAGCACCACGAAGCGCGCGACCAAACTCGAGATCGCAGATTGTCACCTCCGCTTGGTCAAACAACTCAAGGGTATCTGCGACAGCCCGAATGACCTCGGAGTGATGATCGGGGGGGACAAGCGAATTGACCACGATGTTGGCGAGTGTTCGCGTGGAGTTCAGTGCGCAGGCGAGACGGCGCAGCTCTTGCTGATACTCCGTTTTAGAAGTCGGCCCCTGCCACGGACGACCGGAGCCGACCACCGAGCCGTGTAGAGGGAAATAGACCTCCGCCAGGCCATCGCAGTGCTCTCGCAACCACTCCGGATACTCGGGGGCGTGATTGAACGGCAACGCCAGAGGAATCTTGAGCGAGAACCGTTTGCAAGGAGCTGAGTTCACACGCCCATCCTGTTCCGCGACCTCAAGCACGACAAGCGCCAAGCCGCAACATCGTTCATTGTAGCCTATCGGCTCTTCTCCTGCATCCCCAAATGCGCCATCCGTGCCCATAAGCGTCGGTTCTTTCTGAGGAGACCCGCTAAGTTGACGCCGCAGATGTGCGTGAATCCGCGCGCGAATACCAGGATGGGCCGACGATTATGGTGGGACATGCCGGCCAAGAAAACGTAAACTCCAAACGGAGAGGGTCCTTGGAAAGAACAATGGGGTGTGAGCGACCATGAAGAAACGTCTTGAAACGCTGCGGCATGAGATTGAACGAATCAACCTCGAGATGCTTGATCTCCTCTGCCGGAGAGGCGAAGTCGTCACCGAGATGCGGGCGCTCAAGAATGAACTAGGGATCCCGCTCTTCTCGCCGGAGCGCGAGGAGCGCATGCTGCGCGAGTTGGTGGCCGCCAATCGCGGCCCCTATCCCGACACCGCGATTCAGCCGGTGTTTCGCGAGATCTTCCGAGCTTCTTTGGCCGTGATGGAGGCCCAAGCCGAGAACGAAATGCGAGTGAGCCGAGGTAAACGTCGGGAAGATCTGCTCATCGCGATCGGCAACCTGGTAGTAGGAAGAGAGCCAATCGTAGTCGCGGGCCCCTGCGCCATCGAGTCGGAGGAACAACTCGAAGCGGTGGCGGCGCACATCAAAGCCGCCGGTGTCACCATGATGCGTGGCGGAGCCTTCAAGCCCCGCTCCTCGCCATACGCCTTCCAGGGCCTGGGCGACGAGGGGCTCGTGATCTTGCAACGCGTAGCAAAGCGCCATGGTCTCCTCACTGTCACCGAGGTGACCGACACCCGCTCGGTGGACCAAGTCGCCCGCTACGCCGACGTGCTCCAGGTGGGCGCTCGCAACATGGCCAATTACGAGATCCTGCGCGAAGTCGGGCGCACAAAACGGCCGGTGCTGCTCAAACGCGGGATGGCGGCAACCATCGACGAGCTCTTGTGGGCCGCCGAATACATCGTGTTGCAAGGTAACGAGCAAGTCATCCTCTGTGAGCGAGGAATTCGGACCTTTGAACGAGCCACTCGCAACACTCTCGACATTTCGGCCATTCCGCTGCTGCGCCAGCGAACCTACCTGCCGGTGATCGCCGATGTGAGCCACGCCGCCGGACGGCGTGACATCCTGGCCGCGCTCGCGCGCGCGGCTCTGGCCGCCGGGGCGCAGGGCGTCATGGTCGAGGTCCACCCAGATCCCCCCGCGGCGCGCTCCGACGCCCAACAACAGCTTTCCCTGGAGCAGTTCACCGCTTTCATGAGCCAGATCAACCTAACCCGGCCCCACGCCGACTGACGGTAAGCTTTTGGGACAGAAGGCGAGGGTGCTTTAGTGCTACGGCGCGGGGTGTTGTCGGCCCACCTGCAGGGTGCAGCCATGCAAGGAGGGTCGGCACGGTTCCACGGGGCGGATTGCGGTTCAACCCTAATTCCCCATCAAACCGAGCACCGAGCGCGTCGAAACGGGGTGAGCTGCACCCGCCTCACTCCCCTCGGTCCACGGACGCGGTGGAGGATTGAGGATTGAGGCTGACATTTGACACATTCCTGCTCCCTGTTTACAAGGACTTGCCCGGCCGATTATCCGCGGCGGGCAAGTGAGGTTTTTTTGTGCGCGCGGCGACTCACTCAGCGTGGCTCCCGCGGATTGGTGAGCGAGGAGTATGCGGCAGGTTGAGACGATCATCCTGGGGGGCGGGCTGACGGGCCTGAGCGCGGCATTGCACCTCGAGGGCGACTGGTTGCTGGTGGAGAGGGAGTCGCGGCTCGGGGGGCTGACCCGCACCGATGAGCGCGACGGGTTTCTGTTCGATCACACGGGCCACTGGCTCCATCTGCGCTTTGAGCACACTCGCGCCCTGGTCGAGGAGCTGCTCGGCGACAATCTCCTTGAAGTGGAGCGACGCTCCGCCATCTACTCCTTCGGCCGCACCTCGCCCTATCCGTTCCAGGCCAACCTCTTCGGGCTCCCCCCCGAGGTGGTGCGCGAATGCTTGATGGGGCTCATCGAAGCCAAGATGGCCGAGGCGGTGGACGAGGCCCGAGGTGGGTTGCGGCCGTCACCGGCCAACTTCCAGGAATACGTCGAGCGCCACTTCGGTGACGGCATCGCGAAACACTTCATGCTGCCCTATAACACCAAGCTCTGGGGCTGCAAGCCCACTGAAATAACCGCCGATTGGTGCAGCCGCTTCGTCCCCCGGCCGAGCCTCGCGCGGGTGGTTGAGGGGGCGCTTTCACCGCCCCAAAGCGAGCTTGGCTACAACACCCGCTTCGTCTATCCCGCCACGGGCGGAATCGAGACGTTGGTGCGACGGATGGCCGAGCGTCTGCCCGAGGAGAGAATCCTCACCGGAGTCGCGCTGCGGGAACTTGATTGGCGCCACCGCCGAGTGACCCTCTCGGATGGAACGGTACTGGGCTACCGGCGGATTATCAGCTCGATCCCATTGTCGCTGCTGCTGGCGTCCATGCGGGACTTGCCCGCCGAGATCGACATCTGGACCGACCGGCTGCGCTGCACCTCGCTCAAATACCTGAACCTGGGCCTCGATCTTCCACGCGACGAGACCCGCGCACCGCGGCTGCCGTTCGACGGAGTGCATTGGCTCTACTTCCCCGAAGAGCGCTTCCCGTTCTACAGGATCGGGTGCGCGAGCAACGCAGTGGCGAGCCTCGCGCCGCCGGGGGCGGCAAGCTGCTACGTGGAACTCTCCAACGCGCACGATGTCTCCGAGGTCGACGTCCTGGAGTCGGTGAGCCGATTCTTGATCGACGAAACCCGCACTCTCGAGAGCCGCAAACAGATCGTCGTGGCCGAGTTTCGGCGGTTGTCGCACGGGTATGTGATCTTCGACGAGCACTATGACCCGGCGCGCGCCGCAGTGCTGCCCTTTTTATTGCACAATGGAGTTTGCTCCACCGGGCGCTTCGGGGCGTGGGTGTACTCCTCGATGGAGGACGCGCTGGACGACGGTATTCGTGCCGCCCGCAAAGATGGCAAGGGAGAGTAATGACCTCACGTCAACAAACCGGAAGGCGCGGCGGCAAAAACGCGGCCGCCCCGCTCGTCAGTATCGTGATCCCGGTCTACAACGAGGAAGCGCTGCTGTTCGGCTCCGTCGTGGAGCTCGTCGAGCGGATGAAGAAGGTGCGCTTCCCCTACGAGATTCTGCTGTGCGAGAACGGCAGCACCGACGGTACGGTGGAGATCGGGCTTGAGTTGGAGCGCCGCTTCGCGCAAGTGCGGCTGCTCCGCAGCCCGGCCCCCAACTACGGCCGCGCGCTACGCCTCGGCATCGAGACCGCGCGGGGTGAGTTCGTCATCTGTGAGGAGATAGACATCCTCGACACCCGCTTTCACGAGCGCTCGCTAAAGGCGCTCCGCGCCGATCAGTGCGACATGGTGGTGGGCTCCAAGCTGCACCCCGAGTCCCACGATCACCGCCCATTCATCCGCCATACGGCAACACAGACCATCAACCTCATGCTGCGCTTGTCGCTCGGGTTCCGGGGCAGCGACACCCACGGGCTCAAGGCCTTCCGCCGCGAGCGGTTGTTGCCGGTGGTGGCGAGCTGCATCGTCGAAAAAGACCTGTTCGCCTCCGAGCTGGTCATCCGCGCCGAACGGGCCGGCTATCGCATCCTCGAGTTGCCGGTGGAAATAGTCGAGAAGCGTCCCCCGGCGATCAACCTCTTTCGCCGGGTGCCCCATGTGCTCATGAACTTGGGGCAGCTCGTGTTGGCCATTCGCTTCAATCGCGCGCCGCGGGAGCATCGCTGATGCTCACCGCCACGGTGGACATCGACGCCCTCGCGCTCTACCGCCAGATCCACGGGTTGGCCCCCGCGGACTCGACCGGCGCGCTCGATCCTGCCTGGGAGCTGGGAGTGCCGCGGTTCTTGGAGCTGTTCGCGAGCTTCGGGATCACGGGGACGTTCTTCGTCGTTACGAAAGACCTCGCGCATCCCGGCGCGCGCGCCAGAGCGCGCGAGATTTTGGCGGCCGGACACGAGCTGGCGAGCCATAGCCACACTCACCTCTATCGGCTGGTGCGGGAGCCGTTTGAGCGCCAACGCGACGAGCTCCACCGCGCCGACCAGGCGCTGCGGGCCTTGACCGGAGAGCCGGTGAGCGGCTATCGAGCGCCCGGCTACAACCAACACCCGGCGCTGCAGGCCGAGTTGGTGCGGCTTGGCTACCGCTACGACGCCTCGGCCTTCCCCTGCCCGGCCTATCTGTTGGCCAAGGGAGCACTGATTGCTTTCAAGCGACTTCGGGGCCACCGCAGCCACTCCATCGTGACCCGCCCGTGGGAAGCGCTGGGACCTCGTCTACCTCACCGCCTGACCACGCCGGCGGGGCCCCTGTGGCAACTGCCGATCAGTGTGCTGACGCCGCTGCGGTTCCCGCTCGTGGGGACGGCCCTCTTCGCGCTCGGGGAGAGGGGAGTAAGTCTACTCGGCCCGCTGTTGGAGCGCGAAACGCTTCTCCACCCGGAGTTCCACGCCGCGGATCTCTTGGCGCTCGACGATGACGGCCTGGCGCCCGAGCTGGCGGTCCAGCCCGACCTGCGCATGGCGCTGGACACCAAGAAGGCGATCTTGCGCACCTTCCTGGCCGACTGCCGAAGAGGAGGGCGCCCGAGCGCCCCGCTCAGGCACCTTTAGAAGCGACCCTCCAGCGTACCCTTGAACAGGTGCTCGGGGTTGGTGGACGGCCCCCAGTGCGCCTGAATCTCGTCGCGCTCGTCCAGGTGGGCGCGAACTCGATAGCGAAACTGCACGTGGAGGAAGGGGAGCGCCCGCCAGCGCATCTGAAACCAGCTCTCGACAAAACGCTCTCCGCGAAACAGAAAGTCCACCTCGGCGTTGAAGTAGCGAACCCGCGCCGCGAGCTGCAAGGGATCGATCACCCTCACCGTGGTCGTCAAATGAACGTTCAAGTCCTGGGCAAAGTTCTCGGAATAGAACTGCACCAGATCCCCCCGAATGTCACGCGCACAGAGAGTCTCGCCTGCCTCCAGTTGCTCCTGACGACAGACGCCATCGGGATAGGCGTAGGCCCGCGGCGTGACCCTCGTGTCGTACAGCTTGGAGCGATAGTGGAACAACAGTCTCACGCGGTTGAACACATCGGCGCGGAGCTGGCCCCAGACGGAGAGACTCATCCCACGCCCCACATCGCGCAGCTCCTCGCCCTCCTCGGTGATGAAACGATCCGTGTAGGTCTGGCTGCGGCCCCCGGTCGTGATGTCCTTGTCGGTCAGATCGACGCCGGAGGAGATGGTCAGCCAACGCCACGGCTCCACGTCGATCCGCCCAACGAAGCGCAAGCTGGTGTAGTCCAGGCTCAGCCGGTACCACATATCCATCTCAACGCGAGCCGCCAGCCAGTTCGTCGGGCGGACGTTCAGGCGCAGGTTGCCGCCGGCCTCGTCGCGATCGCGGTTGCCCTCGTAGTACTGCGGTGAGGCCGGTCCGCGCGAGTGCGGGTTGTCGAACGACCGGTCGTAGAAGCGGCCCGCCAGCTCCACATCGACCCGCCGCCGCCCGAAAATGGCGCGCGCCATGGCCGCGTTACCCCCACTCGCGGTCCGCGCATACTCACTAAAGACCGAAAACGGTCCCATCCGCCCCTTGACGCTCAAGCCGAAAGCGCCGATCCGGCCTCGATCAGGAAAGCGAGCGCCGGAGGTGAAGTGCAAATCGTCGCTCTCGAGCCAATGCAGCTTGGCAAAGTAGCCGGTGCCCATCACCTCCCAATGGGGGGTCGGGAGGTAGGTCACGTTGCCGCCAATGAGCAACTCCGTGAAGGCCGCACGCAGTCGCGAGGACGAGATGCGCCCCACCCCGTCGCGAGCGCACGACTCAGGGGCGACCCCGCGCTCGCAAAACAGCGGGTTGGGCCCTCCTCCATGCAGGTAGACGGAGTCGTCGAGAGGGCGCAACCGCGAGACCACATCATTTTGCGCCGCGTCGAAAGGCCAGTAGGAGAAGAACAGGGTCGCGTCGAGCGCGCCGCCGCCGCCAAGCGTCAGGTTCTTGAGCCGCCCGGCGACACCGTAGAGCCTCTCGCGAACCCCGAAGGTTGCCGACTCCTCGTACTCCGGCACCAAATCGTCCGGGTAAAACCCATGCGGTTCGATCCGACTCGTCGCGTCGAACACCAGCCGCTGGCCAAACCCAGCCTGGTAGCTACCCACGATGACGGCCCAACCGGGCTCGTCGATAGAGACAAAGAAGCGTGGCACCTGGACCCGCGGGCCGGGGGGATCGGCCGTGAGCCAGGTCAACCCATCGCGACGGTGGTAGGCAAACGGGCCCGGACGATCCTGCAGGACCATCGCCAGCCCCACGTCGACCCGCGAAAACAGGGTCGCCCGCGGGCGCAACAGAAACGCCGGGGTCTTACCGTCGCCGAGGGCGCCGACCCCCCTGAGCTGAACATTGCCGGTCACGACCGGGGGGCGCCGCGGCCTGCGGGCGATGGTGACGAACGGGCGCACCTGGCGGATGACGTCATCTGGAATCCCGACGCGAGAGAGGTCGCTCACCGCGCGCAACGGCTGCTCTTCACGATAGGCGAGGAGCGCATCGATCATTGAGTACGTGAGCCCCGGGAGATCGTAGAGCGAACGTCGGCCGGCGCGGTTGAGGTCAAGTGGCCGCTCGAGCAGGGCGACCAGCCGCTCGTAGCTGTCCATCCCGATGTCGCCGTTTTCCAGGAGAAAGCGCAGGTCTTCTTCGTCATCCACCACAATCGGGATGTCGTCAACCACCGCCCGGGCAGGTGACGGGAACACAGATCCCCACACCAACGCGATGAGCAAAAAGAGCCACACGGGGAGAGACGATTGCATGAGGAGGGCGAGGGGATTGGAGACGCGCGGCCGGGCAAGCATGGATCGCAGGATTCCAAAAGTCATGGGTTATGGCCGACCTCCCATAGGGAGAAGACGATCTCCTGGTCGGGGTCGCAGTAAGCGGTCCCCGGGGGTTCGTCGTAGCAGCGACTCGGGCGGGGAGGTGAAGCGCGGACGAGGCGCAACTCATCGGCCAGCTCGTCGCGCAACCGGGCACACGCCGGCGCCAACGAGGCGCCGGCACCTTGCCGGCAAGCGAGCCCTTCATAAAGTAATAAACAGTCGGGGCGCTCCACAAGCACGCGCCGGGCGGCTGAATGCACCGGGTCGTCGGCGGGTGCGCCGCCGGTCTCCACCACCCGCCACTGCCGCCTTAGCAAGAACCCCTCGCGCAACGTCCCCAGGCGCTTGAAGCGCGAACCGTCGGCTTGAGAGCCGGCCGCTCCGGTGTACTCCAGGATGGTGCAGTCGGGCGGAATTCGGTCGCGTAGCGATTCTACAAAACGGAACTCCGCCTGATCGTTATAGTCCACATCGCGAATGAACTCGGCGTGGGTCAGCGGCGACACCGCGGCCGCGACGATCAGCGCCACGCCGCCCCATCTGTTCCAGCGGACCGTGGCCGCCAACCCGGCGCCCGCCAGCACCGCCAAGGGCAGCACCAGGTGGAGGTGATAACGCGCCTGCAACCAGGCGCCGAAAGGCAGGATGGCGGAGTGCAAAGCAAAGAAAGCGCCAATCCAAAGGACAAGGACGACGGCCCGACCCGCCGCCCGCGCCCGACACAACGCGAAGACGCCGATTAAAGCGGCGACCAAGATCCACGGCGGCGTGATACGCGGATTGATTAGTGTATTCAGATCCAAGGAGATCAAGCGCCCCCACACGAGGGTGAGCATTTCGCCCAACCCCGGCAACGCCTCGCCGTGGAGCGGTGTCACTCGCAGCAGCACGACCATCAGGGCAAAGCCGAGCACCACGGCAGAATAACCGCCGCGCAACAGCCACTCCCTCCCAGGCTCCCGCGGCGCGGGCCGGCGAACGAGCCAGAGCGCTGTCGCGGTAAAGAATAGCGCGTGCATGAAGTCGAGGGGCCGCACCAAGAGCCCTCCCAGGCTCAGCCCGCAGGCGAGCACCAGCGCCGGCCCACGAAGGCGAAGGCGACCGGGCTCGAGGGCGACATGCACCAGATAGGCGGCGGCCGACACCAGCGCCAACGACTCCACCAGAAAGACGTCGGAGTGGGAGAACCGCAGGTGAAGCGGTAGAGAGGCGGCCGCGAGCATGGCCATGATCGCGGCCACGTCATCACGCAGCAGCCGCCGCGCCCAGGCGAGCACGAACAGGGGCGTGACGCAGGCCAGCACCAGATGGGTCGTGAAGATGACGTCGGTCTTGAAGATGCCGCCCACCATGTGGGACGGCCAGGCCAGAGCGGGGCCCATGAGCACATCCTCGGCCAGGGGCGCGACGCGAGTGTAGGGCCAGGCCTCCAAAATGACCCGCGGCGAGAGACCGACCCGGAGCCCCACCCCGGCCAGAGGGATCAAGATGGCCGCCCAACGCATGCGCCGCGTACTCTCGCTGAGCTCGAGCGCAAAGATCGCCGCTGCCCCAATGAAAGCCAAGAGCGCCCACAACGCCCAATGCTTGAGCCAACCATCGGCCCCACGGCGGCTCAAGCCGAGCGTGGCGCCGAGATCGTCCGCAAGCTCGGGGGAGACCTTCCTGGCCTGCCAGAAATCACCTTCGTCGTTCTCTTCGAGCCGCGCCACCAGCGCCTCGAGGGCGGGATGCGACCCCGGCGGATCGTATTCAACCGCGAAGCTGGCTGTCCGCCGAGCCCCATGTGCGGTCTCGTGCGTCGCGCGGAGCACCACGGCAGCCTCAGCGCCTTCCTGATTGGCAACTGTGACGCGGATTGAGGTGCGGTCGATCCCGATCGAGCTTAGTCGCCACGGCTCGACCACCTGGTCGCCCAGCCTGAAAGGGCGAAAGAGCGCCCGGATCTCGTCCTCGCGACCCGCCTCGATGACGGAAACCAACGGATCCACGACGGGTTGTGGGGTACACGCCGCAGAGACTGCCAGGATCAAGAGCCCCGCCAGAGACAAGCGAGCGCGCGCACCCGTCGCGCGACTCCGCCGGCCGAAGGAACGCAGCAACCGCCACCGCTGGATCATGTCGCCCATGGTGTCCCTCTCACACCCCTGATAGCAATTCAAACTTTAGCACATTGAATAAGCATTGAGCCCGTGTTAGCAGAATCATCGGGACGGTCCACCGGGCCGACGATCGGCCATAATCGTCGGTTCGTTCTGAGGAACGAGCGTGTGGAGTCGCGTGCATGTGCAAGGAAACAAGCCGAATTAGGCGGAGGCCAACGCAGCGCCTACGTCGAGCACTAATTCGGTGCAGGTGACGCCGCAGATGTGCGTGAATCCGCG